>CADANN010000020.1 GCA_902789325.1 uncultured Spirochaetaceae bacterium | reverse complement strand
AGCATCTTCCAGTTCCTCAAGAAAATCTTCGTTGTCGCAGTTTCCAAGAACGGCAAAAATGTTTTCGTGTTTTTTGCACAAGCGATTCAAGGCCTCAGTTCCAGTTTCAGGCTTAAAGCATTCAGCAAAATCGCCGCCAAAAACAACAGCGTCTGCCTGCTTAAAAACCTCGTCCATTTTATCTAGCACATCGTTGTGTGCATGTAAGTCACTAATTATCAAAAGTTTCATAATATCTCCTATGAAGGGGAAAGCCTTCCCCTCGCTCGCACTTCGTTGCTCGCTACCCCTTCTCCTAAGGGCTTCGCCCTTAAAATCCCTTTAATACATCCTCGAATACATCGCGCAAACCAGACATCTGCTGAGCATCACCAACAGTGATTCGAACAAACTGTTCAATACCAGGTGTATTAAAATGTCTTATTAAATAACCGTGCTCTTTTACACGTTTATAAAGTTCATCCCCGCCAATCTCCGGATGCTTTGCAAACAAAAAGTTTGTCTGGCTCTTTAATACGTAAAACCCTTTTTCCTTCAAAAAGTTATAGAATTTTTCGCGTTCTTCAACAACCTTGCGAGAAGTTTCAACATAGTAAGGAACATCTCGGCATGCCGCAGTTCCGCTTACCTGTGCAACTGCATCAATCGGAAAGTGATTTACGCTGTTTTTTACAGTTGTTACGATGTTTACAAGCTCAGGACTAGAAACAATATAACCAAGTCTCTGTCCAGCCCCGCAAAGGCTCTTAGAAAAAGTTCTTACAATCACAAGATTCTTAAACTCAGCCAGAAGCGGAATACAAGACTCGCCGCCAAAATCAACATAAGCTTCATCAACAATAAAAATCTCATCAGGAGAAGCCTTTTTAATCATCTGGCGAACTTGTTCACGAGTCAAACCAAGCGAAGTTGGCGCATTAGGATTTGCAAAAATGATTCCGCCGCCATTGTTTCCGGCACGCTTAAGCATTTCGTCAACATCAAGAGACCAGTCTTCCTTGAGCGGAACCTGATCCATCGGGATATTATAATAGCCGGCATATACAGGATAAAAACTGTAAGTAAACTGCGGCATTACAAATTTTTTAGAAGAATCAAAAAAAGCATAGAAAACAAAAGACAAAACTTCGTCGCTTCCGTTTCCTGTGTAAATCATTTCAGGAGTAACTGTAAACGGAATTTTATCTTCGTCTGCAGGCTGAACTTCATCACCATTGCATTTTGCACGGCAGAGAACGCCACCGCTTTTATTGAGCATGTCTGCAATTGCAGCGTGAAGCTCAAGTGAATCTGGGTCAGGATAAAGCCCCAGTTTTTCAGGATTATTTTGAACAAAATCCATAACCGCTTTCTGAACCTTTGGGCTTGGCGGATATGGATTTTCATTAGCATTAAGCTTGATATAAACTCGGTCCTTAGGCTGCTCGCCAGGGACATATGGATGCAGGTTTTGTATACGACTTGATGTTATCATACATACATTTTAGCCCTTTATCAGGTAAAATTCAATGTACGATAAGTATTATTAAAGGACATCATTAAAATGGAATATACTTCCGCTGCAGAGTCACACAACCTGCGGTTGGGCGTAAGTGGTATCCGACTCGCCTTCGGCTCGCGAACGCCCAAATGCAGGTTGTATAACTCTTCCGCTCGCGTATATCCCATTTTAGAAATCCGTACAAGTTAATACTTATCGTATATTGATTTCACCAACATTTGTGTTGACTTTAATTTTCTTATGTCCATTTCCACGCGAGTTGTAACTCTTTTTGTAGTTGCGGCCGTCTATGCGAACTTCGCCGACATCTGTTGATGCCGAAATATCATAATCATCAAGATTTGAAACCGGATTAATTGAAATCTCACCAACGTTGTTGTTGCTGCGTAATTCATTGAATACAACGTTACGAACATCAATCTCACCAACGTTCAAATCAATATCAATTTCTTCTGCTTCAAGTTCGCGGAGCCTTACATCGCCAACATTGGAATCAATATCAATGCTGCTAAGGCTAGTTCCACTGGGAATTGTAATCACCAGCCTGCACTCATGACTGCCCATATTAATGCCATGCTGTTTTCTTGCTCCCTGAGAAACAACAAGCTTATTTCCGTTTACAGAAAACTTAGGTCGCATTGATTCTCTATTAAAAGAGCTTTCGATTCTAAAATCATCTCCCTGCTCAATAGTAATGCCCATAACTGCTGCATCAATTTTGATTGATGAGAAATTTTCGAGTTTTTCATCGTAGGAATTCTTTCCCCCGTGAACTTCATTATTATCAACTTCCTCATCATCAAAAGAAATATTAATTCCACCATCTTTAAACATACGTCCAAATCCACCAAGGTGTTTATAAGTTCCATAACATATGCAGAATATTGTAATTATGCCAAGTGCAATAAGTAAAACTGTTTTTTTCATTTCATCTTCTCCTGTTTAGTCTTCTCTGTAATCTCTTCTATCTGTTTTATCTGCTTTTCTGGTTTCTTCATTTGCTTTTGCAACTGCAATAATGATTGTATTTACCGCAGCAGCAATCGGCCAGATAAGCCAGGTCATATGCCACTTAAAGGTAAGGAAGCTTACACAAAGATAAATACAGGTCACTACTGGCCAGAAACACATCATAATTGCACGAATTGTTGGATTCTTAATTTTTTCCATTCTCTTCTCCTCCGGTTCAAAAAATTCAGTCTGATCATTTATTCCAAGCAATCTTGAAAAAGTTCTTTTAAGTGAACTTGAATAAACAATAAGGAATACGCCCAATCCTACAAAAACAAAAAGCATTGCGCCTGAAAGATTATCCCAGAAGTGTCCTCCAAACTCATCAAAAATCACTGCTGGAATAAAGCACAGAATACACAAAAGAATTCCAACCGAATGCATTACGCTGTAAGAAGGCATAAAGTCTCTGTTTTTATTTTTCAGATAGTCGATTGATACCGCATCAATACTGCAAGGTTCACTTCTCATAAAATGCCACTGCTCCATAACAGTTCTGGCAGAAACCATCAGAACAACACCTATTCCAACACTTACAAACATCAGTACAACACCAATGATTTCATTTATACGCATTGCATCTGCCATAATCGGGAAGATTACACAGATAATACAAAGCATAATTCCTGCAGCTTTTAGCAAAGCAGACATCTTTTTTCTATCCAGGTATTCGGTTACTTCTTCAAACGAAAGCTTTCTGCGCTGCACTTCAGAATATTTTGACTGATACAGGATTTCCTTAATGCCAAGATCATCTGCTAAATCATCCAGATTACCAAAATTCTGAATTACTTCGCCTACTGCCTCGTTTTCTGTTTTTCCACTGCGGATAAGCTCGGTATATTTGTCTTCCATCATCTGAAGAAGTTCAGATTTAGCCTTCATAACTTTTTCTGTAAGCGGTAGTCCGCGGAACATTGATTCAAGATAGTTTTTAATTGTCTCCATTATGATTCCTCTCTGCTAATAAATTTCTCAATAACCTCTTTAGTGAGGTTCCATTCTTCCGTTTTTTCTTTGTAATAACTCCGCCCTTTTTCGGTTATGCGGTAGTAGGTGCGTCGCTTGCCGTTGTCAGCTTCCTGTGAATAGGATTCAACATAACCGTTTGCTTCCATACGTGTAAACGCCGAATAAAGGGTCGTTTCTTTTATGATGTATTTTTCCTCAGATAAGGCCTTAATATCTTTGGAAATCTCATAACCGTACGAAGGCTTTTTGTGGAGTAAATACAAAATCATCGTGTCATTATAACCGCGTATAACATCACTGCTGATTGCCGTCATTTACACCTCGCTTGACGTGGTAGACTGTTGTTACTTTGCGTGTCGTTGCAACGACTGTCGTACTACGTCTGTCGTAGTAAAATATAATGCATTGAGTGTGATGTGTCAATATTTTTTTATTTTGTGAAATCTATTTTTTTGAATGCTCCCGTGGGAAAAAGCCTGTATGCTGCTGGTGATGCCTCGCCGCTTCGCTCTGTATCTGATGCGAGGCACATACTGGTAGTATCGGCATCAATGCAGCACACAGTCTTTTCCCACTCCGCATTCAAAAAACACTTACTGTAATTAAAAATAATTCACGAGATTTCTATGCATTATATTTTCCACTCGTCCTCCCGGGAATGGAGATTTATACCATATATGCCCACTGCAAATTGTTGAAAAGACGGTGAGTTTGAAAATTTTATGCACGCGAGAGAATTATAAATTCTACACAATGAATTTGGCGCGAAGGAGGGAGACATAAGTCAAAAAGACTTTTTTTGGGGATGCCGCGAGAGCGGCATTATCATAGTTTCTATGCCCCAAAAAACGTCTAGCGCATTATTGCGCGTTTTTGACTTATGTATCACGACTGGAAGCCAAGTTTCACTTTGATTACTAAGAAACTTATTCTGCTTAAAATTTTCAATCCCACGTCTCTATCAACACTTTAAAAAAACGCATATATGGTATAAAATAAAAATATGGCGACAACATCAAATCTTAGTTCAATTATCAGATACTATGCGGAGAAACAAAAATCACCTTTTATCGACTTAAAGGAGTTCTGTGCCTATGTAAAAAAATATGCAGAACATCATGTCGAAGAACAGAGTGAACTTGTAAAATACCTGGGCGATCCTAGCGGCACCGTTGTTGCAGAACTTCAGGGACTTTCCGAGAAACGTCTTGTTGCCATCATCACTGCAAACAATAAAAAAACTATTGTTTCAATAACTTTTCTTGCTTCAAAATATGCAAATCTTTACAAGAGCATGATGAAGAATGAATCCATTCCATTTCCTCAGGTAACAGATTTACCAAAGCAGTTTCCAAATCAGACTCTTGAACACAAGCCTGCAAGTCAGTACATTCCGTCAATCGTAAATAAAGAACCTTCAAAATCTCCACTGCTCTACATTCTGGACTTTTCCCGCGACCTTCCGGCAATGCTTTTACCAGCCTGTGTTCCTCTAAAAGCCCTGCTCGATACTTCTCAGCAGAAAATCAGAAAGATTCTCAAAAAAGATGAATTTCACGACTACTTCTTAAAAAAGCTTCGAAGTACAAATCCTACAAAAGAAATTTCCATAAAGAATTTTTATACTCACTTTGTAGATACTGAAAATTATCAGTTTGCAGAATTTACTGAAGGCGAAGACTATTACATCTGGAATCAGGCACTTTATTATATCCGTCAGGATTTTGAAAAGATTCAGGACCGCACTGTAGAAGATACGAATATTCTTCAGGCCGTTCAGATTCTTGAACTTCACAGCACTTATCTTAAAGAAAAATTTCAGGATGAGCATAAACGCTCAGAGGCAATAAAAGAACTGGAAGCAGCCCTTGCTAAGCCTCCGTACTTTTATTCAATGCCACAAATTCTCAAATTCCAGGATAACAACGGACGTACTCTATATGGTCAGTACACTGAAGACGACCTTAAGGAATTCCTTCAGAAAATGACAACAGATGGAGAAGCTAATGAGCTGCCTCAGCTGCTTGTTTTTAAGGTTGAATCCGGCACCCGCTATTATGTATACAAGAAAAAGGTAAATCAGGTTGTTGTTCGTCTTTGTGATGAAGCCCACGACTCAATTGCAAAGGAACTTGAAGATCACTGGTATGATATTCTTTTGCAGTTTGAACGACTGCCAGAAATGAATAATGCATCTGAATTCGAAGCTTGCCTTCATGAATTGGTTGAAAAGAATTCTCCGATTCTCTATGCACTTTTGAATGCAAACTTTATGAACATTCTTTCTTACGAGCATGGTGAAGATAACATGGAAGGCTTCCGTCTGTTTGTAGACGGAAAGCTTTTGCCATACAGTGATCTTTTAATGCTTAAGAATTCTAAGATTCTTACAAATGCAAAAGCACGTTTGCCCTTCTACTACTCTATTCCAATTCTTTCATGGATTATGAGTCTGTTTGTCGGCAAAAATAAAGAAAAGAAAAACGCTGCACAAAAAGCAGTTGAAACAAAGAATCCTTTTGAAGATGAGGAAAAGAAGGAAGAGACAGGCTCTAAACAGACCAAGACTCAGGCACTTGCAGCAAGCGCAAAGGCAATTTCTAAAGACCTTATTCCAGAAGGTTCAACCCTTGACCGCGAGCTGGATTTCCTTACAAAACAGTGGAACAAGATGATTTCCAAGGAAGCTTACAACAACCTTACGGAAGATGTAAACTCCCTGATTCGCGATTATACCCGTCGCGTAGTAAAGACACTTTCTGCTACTTCGTTCACAAGAGAGCGCGTTGAAAACCTTGCAAAGACACTTGTAAACACTCCGAACATGCAGAAAATCAAGGAAGAAAAAGCGCTTACAGAATACGTTATTCTCTACATGCTGCGTCTGGTAAGCAACTTCCAGTAAGCGTCATTCCAGCGCAAAATAAGTGTCATTCCCGGGCTTGACCCGGGAATCCATATTTTTTCATAAATTTTTCATTATTTTTTCACTTTTTTTCATTTTTTTTCTCAAATCTTTTCCGAAAAATGCATATCTTTGCAAATTTATATATGTACGGATTTTTTATCCGCATAGTGATTATCCCGGCCGGAGATCATTTGTAATTTTTATTTTTGCAGAGGTTTGATTATGAACAATTTGAATTCGATTATTCTGGAAGGAAATCTTGTGCGAGATGCACAGCTTACAGAGCCGGCACCAGGTTTTAAAAAGTGTGCCTTCAGTATTGCCGTAAACCGTTTTTTCAAAAACAGAAAAAATGAAGATGTAAACGAAGCATCTTTTTTTGAAGTTGAAGCCTACGGAAAGATGGCTGAATACTGTGGCGAAAAAGCAAAGAAAGGACGTGGAGTACGCGTTGTAGGCAGACTCAAGCAGGATACCTGGAAGGATGAAAATGGCAAGAGTGCAAGCAAAGTCTACGTTGTTGCAGAGCACATTGAATATAAACCAATGAAAAAAGTTGAAGCTGAAGAAGCTGCAAAAACACAGGATGCAACTCCTCCAGAAAAAACAGAGGCACAGACAGAACCTCAAACAGAAGCTCAGCCTGTGCCTGTAGAAGCGGAGGCAGTATTCTAAAGCTAACGTCGTTTTCCACCTGGCTTTCGGCTACGTCCCGCATTAGGATTGCGTCCAGCAACCTTTTGTGCCGCAGCTGCCTTGCGTTCTGCTGCTCTTTCATTGGAAAGGCGATATTCTTCCATCTGCTGTGGAGAATAGAATCCATCTTTCCAGTTAAAGCGTGAAACGCCAGGAAGCGGCTGACCTTTTACCATTGAAGTGGTAATAGCCTTTATCTGACTTCTCGAAACCTTAGTTTTAGAGAAGTCTACAAGCAGGCGCTTAAAGCCAGAGGATGTAATGAAATCTGTTTTATCAGTAATTGCAAATGGCTCTTCAGGCATAACAAAAGAACCATCTGTAGTAGAGTTTACTTTGAATACAGAGTTTTCTTTATCTTCAAAATAAGTAAAGTCGTAGTCTGATGGAAGCTTGAAACGCATTCGGAAAAGAGCCGGATATGCAAAAATTGGAACCAGAACTCGTGCACGAACATTCTGCTCATAAGTTGCTTCAAGGTTACGGCGCGAATTTTCATAAGGCATAATAAAGGCACCAACATTCTGGTTTTCAAGCCAGCTTACAGCCCAACGGTTGAAAGTATAAAGATACGGACCTGCAATAATGTTTACCTTACAGCCCTTAAGCATCTGAAGGTGAGCAATATTATTTGCAACAAAATTGAAGTATCCGCCTGCAATCAACTGGTCAAGTTCTGCCTTAAGCTTGTCTTCCTGAGCTGCAGAACAGAATGGATCGAGAGAAATATAAATCTGCTTCTTTGAGAATGGAAGAACAGTTTTATGATTTAACAGGTCGTAAGAAGTCTCGCTATTATACTCAAGGATTATACGAACCGGCTTAAGTCCCTGCGCTGCAAATACGTCCTGTACAGAAGAAACCTGTGCGTAGATTCCTTCAGGGAAGTAAGCAAGTTCTTTATTTGCAACCGGTGTAAGATCAAGGATTGGAAGCCTTTCATCTTTAGGCTGTTTTCTGTAACGGCTAAGATCATTTGGAAGTACATGGTTATAGCGTTTTGAACCAGCTTTAATCTGAAGAAGATATACTTCGTCGCCAATATTAAAGCCGCCTGGAATATCAATCCAGCGTTTTACTCCATCATCTTCAACTTCTACTGAATGAATCTTATGGCTTACACGGCCTGTATCATCTTTCTTATGAAGACGGATAGAATCACCCGGATCAGGATCATAAGAACCGCCCTTAAGCAGAGCCATCTGAATATGACGCTGCTCTGGAGGTACATCAGCGCTCATAGTTTCTGTAATTGCTTCAACCAGTTCTTTAGGAGCTGCTTTTGTTGCAGAAATCTTACCGAGATAAATACCTGTTCCACCAGCCTGGTCTGGATTCAAGATAGCAGATGCAGCATTATTTATGCCGTCTTCAAGTGACTTAAAGCCATACCAGTAAGAGGTTTTACTGCGTGCAAAGTCAGAAGCAAGCATACGTTTACCTGCTGCAATTGCACCTTTTTTATCTTCTTTGTAATGATCAATAACATAGCGGTATGCAGAAACTACACTTCCTACATACTCTGCACTCTTCATACGGCCTTCAATCTTAAAGGAATCAACTCCAGCTTCAATGAGGTCTGGAATCTTTTCAATAAGTTCAAGATCACAAGGAGAAAAATAATAGCCCTGGCGTACACCACCTGGAACTTCGGCAGTATAGAAACGACGGCAAGCCTGAGTACACATACCGCGGTTAGCAGATTTTCCACCAAGGAAGCTTGAGAATAAACAAAGTCCACTTTCACTTACACACAAAGCACCGTGTACAAAAACTTCAAGATCGGCACCAGTTTCAGTTTTGATTTTTTTGATTTCTTCAAGACCCAACTCACGGGCAAGTACCATGCGCTTAACTCCGGCACCCTGCAAAAGACGAACAGCATTAGAACTTTCTACATTCATCTGTGTAGAAGCATGCAGTTCCAGCTTAGGAAAGAATTCCTGAGCCATGCGCATAACGGCATAGTCCTGCACGATAAGACCATCAGGACCTACATCGTTCAAATAAGAGAGAAAACGATAAAGGCGTTCTGTTTCGCGTTCTTCACAAACAGTGTTAACGGTAACATAAACCTTCTTCTGTTTTTTATGCAGGCTTTCTACGGCTGCCTCAAACTGATTCCATGCAAAGTTTGTAGTTCGCATTCGCGCATTAAAACTTCGCAAACCAAGATAAACAGCGTCCGCGCCTTCACCAATAGCGGCGTCAAGCGATTCAATATTTCCCGCAGGAGCTAATAATTCAACCATACAGGAAAGAATAGCATACTTTTCAACTCTTTTCTAGCATCACAAGGCGTCAGGTCTATCACAAGGTCCCTGGAGTCACAGGACCTACTTCCCATAAGTCGCCGCTATTCCGTACAGGGTAAACATAGTCCTCACCTGCAAGAACAGCCTCGCATAAAGCTTCCGCATCAGTTCGCTTAAATGATTTTAAGGGGCTTACACCTGAGCACAAAGCCGCCTCGCTCACATCACCAGTCTCATAAATACCTGCTGCAGCTGCCTTAGCCGCAAACTCAGCCGGCCCGCTTTTCCATTCAAGAGTTTTTGCATCCGCATACATAAAGGCATCAAGTAAAAGACCACTTACTCCATTGCGAACAACAATAACATCGGCGCTGTCGTGAAGTCGTGCACTTGTATTTTCCGACCACAAATCAAGCACACCCGCCGCTGAATGAGGAGCCGTAGCTTCATCAAAATCCTCACGCTCATCAACACAGCCCTCAGCCACAGATCTTAAATGAGCAATGAACACCTGCCCCTTTTCTACTTCAACAGCAGGAAAACAATATTTTTTAGACTCGCCATCTGAACCACTAACCAATTCCAATCCACCTAGATTTCCTCCCTTCAAAGTAAGAAATTCCACAAACTCGCCGCGGTAAATCTCCTTACCACCAGAACTGCCTTTTGCATATTTTATCTGCGCTTCTGTAATAATAAGCTCTGGTATACGCGAATTAAATCCCGTAAATGGGATACAGAACGTAAGAGTATTTCCAACTTTATCTTCCACTATTCCTAAAAACTCATAACTTTTGCCAACTTCGCAGGCGACTTCAAGCACGACAGTAAAACTGCGTCCATCGTCCTGTGCATGAACCTCTGCTTCAAATTTTCCAAGTGCACCGCTTGCAGCTTCAATTGCAGGTGATGGAACAGCCGTCTCAGAATGTTCCATAGAATCAGAAATGCCTTCAAGTTTAGGAGACACCACTGTATTTAAAAGCTTTACACTCTCGCTGAACACAAGCTGTAGTGTACTTTCATCAATCACAGAAAAATCTGTAAGCTTAGGCGCTTCATAATCTCCGGTAAGCATTACAATTCCTTCTTCGGTGGCCCGGCAGGAAACAGGAGCTACACAAAAAATAGTTACAGCACTCAACACAAAAGTCTGTGCAAGAAGCAGCAGAACAGGACCTAACTTTTTCATAAAACCTCCAAAAAAAAACACGGCTTTACGGGCCGTGTTCTTTCAAAATATTTTCTATATATAATATAGACAAGGAATAACTTTTTTATGAAGTTATTTCGGGGTTTTATTAAAAATTTCCTGAAAAAATTTCTTTTTAGAATTGTGCTGCCTCAATCATATATCTGATTGAAGTTCCTGTATCATCTTCCATCATTTTTTCAATTACAAAAATAAGATTCTTTTCTGATTTGTCGCAGAATATTCTTTCAATCTTGTAATTTGTAACTCCCTTGCGGGTGATGTTTGGAGAACCAATTTTGCGGCTCAAGATTACTTCACCATTTGCATCACGTTTTTCAAGCATGATATAGAAAGATGAGCGTGCAGTTTTTCCCTTTCCGTTTACGGTCGGATAAAGTTTGATGCTATAAACATCTGCGTTTTCAAGATCTGCGCTGCGGAAATCTTTAAATACAATTTCATCAGTTCCTGTTTTATTAACATCATCAAGAATATAAAGTACGTGATCCATATTTGCAGTTTCACACTTTAAATCCTTAAAATAATAGAAACTTTTTCCTTCAAGAGCCTCAAAAACATCGCGGCCCTTTTTATCTGCAGTTACAGCAGAAGGTTTTGTTTTAAAAACTCCGTTATCTGTATAATCATTTGCGGCAATATCTACCTGATAAAGCTCAGCCCACCCCTGAAATTTTTTGTCAGTAACTCCATACTGACCGAAAACATAATATTTTCCGTCTTCAGAAAATCCTTTATCAACAAAGGTTGCAACGTCACCTGCAGAAAGAGCAGAAAGACCAAAAATCAAAAATAAACTGCAAACAAAAGATTTTTTCATTCTTAGAATCCTCCCAAGATTTCTCTATTAAATTTTCGGAATAAAAATTAAACTCTTTACTATTATTTATCTTCACTGTATCTTTAAAATATGACAATCAGATTTCGAAACAGAATGACACTCGTTTTTTTTATTATATCCGTTTCATGCCTTATGCTGGGAACTTTTTTTACCCTCTTCCAGTATTTTTCAAACAACCTTGTTTTGCCGGAAGTTTATACAAAAGGCCTTTCTGATAATTTTCTATTAAGATATTCCCCACTCTTTACTTTCATAGGCATTTTTCTGATGCTGACCTATATCTGCATAACTACATTGATTATATACCACAGCTTTGAAAAAACTCAGGCGCCAGATATAGTTTTCTTTTTGATGTTTCTGCTTGCATGCCTTTTTGATACTTCGCGAGTTCTTGTACCTATACTCCGTCTTTCCGGTACATTTTCTCTGTTCCTTCTTAAGGCTGGTAACTTCCATCTTTTTGCAAGACTTCTTGCACCACTTGCACTTATGGGCAACACAGTTTTGAGCACAGAAGATTTCCGTCAGAATACAGACCGAAACTGTATAATTCTGATTATCATATCTATGTTCTTTGCTGAAATCATTCCATTAAATACGGCTGTAATTCTTCCAAACTTCTGTATTTCTTATGGTTATGTAAAGGCAATAAGAGGATTTTCTCTTCTGGTGTGCATAGTAAGCGCAATCGCACTTTTTAATACAAACCGGAAAAATGAATACAAACAGATTATGACACTGGGCTTTATTCTGCTTTGCATTGGCTTTACTTTGATTTTTTACAGTTATAATTTTTTGTCGCTTGTAGTCGGAACTCTGCTTTTAGGAATCGGCACTTACCTCTATTTGAATGAGGTACATAAGCATTACCTTTGGATTGATTAACCGCCTATCGTCATAAAAAGCAGTCCAATTGCCGGTGGAATAATCAGATTATCAAAATCAGCAAGAGGAAGAACTTCTATAAACATAGCGCACAACGCAATTAAAAGCGAAGTTACAGTACACCCGCAGCAGCAGAATGTAGAAATAAAAACGGCAAAAAAACAGGTAAGACTTCCGGCGGCAGTTTTTCCATGCGCACCAGGAATCGTAATTTTTCCGAACAACTTACCCATCAGACTTGCAAGCCCGTCACCAAAGGCAAGAGCAAAAATACCGACTCTTGCACAATCCAAAGGTAAAAGCAAAGCAGCAAGTAAAATTCCACAAACAAGAGTTACAGGACCAAGCACAAAATGGTTTTCATCACGCTTACGAGCTGCAACTTCTGTAATACTGGAAATAACCGGAATCTCAATATTCTTTGAACGAAGAATCTCACTTACAGTATAAGCAATAAGCGCAAGTACCAGCAGCCCTATTACAGGCCAGTATGCCAGCTTCAAAAAAAGAGGAACAAAACTTGAACAGATATGAATAGATTTTCTAAACAGCTCCTTAAAAATTGCATTAAGGCGCTGTCGTTCTACAATACCATAAATCGGATCTCTATCATTCCGAATGTTTCTCTGCTGCATATACTTTTTTACCTGCCAGATATATTATTACAGACGCTCGTTATCGAGTAAAGTCTTAGAAATATCCGTATAAATCGAAGGCTCAAATTCTGGAATTGGATGTGTTATATATTTAATGTTCTGCTCAGCAAGGTTACTTCCTTCGAGTCTTACCATTGTTTCCTGATTACGTGTAAGTGCATCCCATGCACGAACCGACTGGCTCAAATTAACAATTGCCTGTGCATTAAGAGCGCTGTTACCGGTTCTCTTTGCAAGCTTATACAAAGTTACGCCATAGTTATTTGATGCATAAAGATAAGTATTAATTAAGTCGTAATGCTTTACGTTTGCCTGTGGAAGAACCAGTCCTTCTTCTGCAATCTCAACATCAAGAGAATCAAGCAACTGATCGTAGTAGCCCTGAGCCGCATAATTATCGCCGCGAAGGTAAAGAGTATTTGCCATTGCAAGCATAAGATTGCGCTCTTTTACATTACCATCACCAGCTTTCATAAAGGCGCCAAGTGCTTCTACATAATTGCTCTTCTTATACTGGATGTATCCGATGCGGTAGCGCAAAGATGGACTGTCATTTTCGAGTTCTACAGAATACTTGTAGTTGAAAAGTGCATCGTCATAGTCGCCTGCAATAGAATACTTGATATCACCCATATCTTCATAAAGCTTACCGATAGAAGGAGTTCCCTCAAAGCCTGCATTATCACGTTCAGTTGTAAAGAGTGAAATACCTTCTGCAAACTGTTCCTGAGCCTGAAGATAATCATTTGTTCCAATATAATGCTCACCAAGCAAACGATATGAGTCAATGTATTTGTAGAGGTCACGTTTTTTCATAAACGGAACCATATTGAATTTTTCTATTGCACGCTGGAGAGTTGCTTCAATAGAACCTGTTTCACCAGTTTTAAGGAAGTACTTTGCAAGATTATACTGAGCAATAGGATTATTAGGATTTGTCTTAACCGCACGGAGCAAGAGTCCGCGGAGACCTTCAATCTCATAGCGAAGATATTCTTCTGATGGAGCAAGATTTCCATAATATTTATCCAGAAGATAACCGCTAAGCTCAGCCCAGTCATCTGAACTAAGAGATTTTTCACGTGGCTCAAAGTTCTTCTGCATCTGAATTACTTCGCGCAAGTTGTCTGTGCGGATAAAGTAACGCATCATGCGAGACATATAAAGGTCTGTAGGCTTGTAAAGCTGAATAAGAGTTGCATACTGTTCTCGGGCAAGTTCCAGTTTTGCAGGATCTTTTTCTGTTCCCCATTCAAGGAATACATCACCCAGCATGAGAATTCCGTCTGCATCGTTTATGTGGTAGTCCAGTACTTCACGGCGCACAATTTCTTCTGCGCGTTCGTAGTTTGCAAGATCATTGAGCTCCATATCTGCGTATTCAAGACCTGCATTCTTATCATGCTTAAAGTAGCGCAAAATATTCTGGTACATCTTTCCAGCGCGCTGATATTGTCTATGGGCACGGTAGCCGCGGGCATATTTAAAGAACCACTTTTTGTTGATTCGTTTTTTAACAGCTTCTTCAAAACGCATTTCTGCCTGAGGATATTCATCTGCTTCAAGCATTGCATAGCCCTGTTTATAGAGGGAATTAGCTTTTAATGGTCTGTAAATACAGTAATCTGTAAATTTAATAAGTCCCCAGCCTACAATTGTAAGCAAGAGTCCAAGTAAAACACCTGGAATAATTTTATTTCTTAACTGATAAGAAAGAGATTTTTTGTAAGCCTCATATTCGGCTGCGGTACGGTGCTCAAAGTCTCGAGGAATAGGAATTGATGTGTCGAGCATCTTTTCGAGCATACCGGCAACCTGACGTGCAGGAGCCTTATTGAGAATCTTTTCTATAATTTCAAATTCAGCGTCATCTGTAAATTCATCCTGAACGATAAAGTCTTCAAAAGCAAGACGAACGTTCAAAGGATATTCTGCAAGATTAGCAAGGAAGGTTTTGTACTGTTCATCAGAAAGAGTATTTGGAGGAAGTTCTTCTGTTTCCTGAGCTCCACTAAAATCAGCTTCCGGAAGGTCAGGTCCCTTACCTCTCTTTGCTTTACCTTTTCCTTTATCTTTACTGCTAACAAGCTTTGTTTTTGCAGTTTTTTCTTCTTTGGCAGTTGTTACATCAGAGAAACCTGGAATTTCGAATTCGCCTTCCATAGCGAAATCGTCATGAGAACCAAACTCAAAATCTCCGTCTCCACCGCCAAGTTGAGCATCTGTATCCTGAATACCAAAGTCCATTCCTTCCATTTCGGAAGTATCAAAAACTTCAAGTGGAGCATTATCTTCACCTTCTCCACCCTCTGCAGGCTCTTCATCAAGACCAGTTGTATCATCAAAATCAGGAATTTCATCTTCAGCAGAAAAATCAGTTGATGGAGTTGAATCTCCTGTATCTTCTGCAGCGCCACCTAAATCAAAGTCTCCGGCATCAAATAATCCGTCTGGAATTCCACCGGCATCTTCATCACCAGCAGCTTCATTTTCAGTCTCAGCAGCAGCCCCTTCGCCCATATCAGGCATATCAAAATCAAGGCTTCCCAAATCTTCAAGTGAAATATCACCGCCAGCAGTTTCTTCCGCTGGTACAGATTCATCTGCAGGTTCTGAAGGTTCAGCTTCTTCATCAAAGCTTTCTGCAGGCATTGAGTCAAAATCAAAATCATCTGATGAAGCCGGTGTCTCGGCAGCAGGCTCTTCTACGACAGCTGGTTCTTCGGCAGGAGCAGTTTCTTCTCCAAATGCAGAATCTCCACCAAAATCCATATCATCAAGGGCAGACATATCAAATGGCTCGCCCTCTTCTGCTGGTGCAGCTTCATCTACAGCAGCTGGTTCTTCTTCTGCAGCAGGAGCCGGTTCTTCAAGTGGTTCTGACTCATCAAGTGCGGCTGGCTCTTCTAGAGATTCAGGCTCATCAAGCGGTTCAACATTATCAAGAGATTCGCCTAATTCAAAGTCTTCAACTGGTTCAACATTCTCAGGAATTTCTTCAGCAGCTGGTTCTGTAAGGTCAAAATCATCAACAGGCTCGGCTTCTTCAACAGGCTCAGCTTCATCAACAGGTTCTGCTTCTTCAAGAGGCTCTTCAACCTCAGGGGCAACAGGCTCTGGTTCTTCAACTCCAATAGAATCTAAATCAGAAATCTCTTCAAAATTATCAAGATCAATATCAGCTGAAGATTCGCTTTCTTCCTCTTCCTGCTCTTCTTCTGGCTCAGGCTCATCAAAACCACCGCCCGCAAGCAGAGCATCAAGGCCCATATCTGCAATGGAAATTTCTTCAGGTTCTTCTTCTACTTCTTCAACTTCTTCAGTTTCTTCCGGCTCATCAAACATCGAAAGGTCTGGCATTCCAGAATCTTCAGAAACCTCAGCGGCAACCGGATTCAAGAGTGCAGACATATCAGGAGCTTCAAAACTAGGGGCAGGTTCTGCTTCACCAGGCTTAGCAGTAGATGCAGAAGGATTAACAAGGGCAGTTAAATCAGAAAGGTCTTCATCGACAGCAGAAACCTCAGGTTCTGCCTCAATTTGCGGCATACCAAGAACAAAGTCTTCTGAGTCGTTTATATCTTCAATTTCTTTTGGAATCTCAATTTTGACAGGCTTTTCACCACGGATGGCACGAAGATTTGTTTCGTCACCCAGAGCAAGAAGATCACTGCTGAATTTTTTAAGCTGACTTAATCCTGGCATACTACTTTAATTTTACCCCACAACCCTATAAAAATACAAGTATAATATACTTCTTATATGAACGGATGATTTTGAGAATGACTTAAGAGAAATATATAAATATAAGAAATCTTATAATTTGAAATGCTTCCGCTGCGATGAACTCAATCTGCGGTTGGGCGTAAGTGGTATCCGACTCGCTACAGCTATCGCTTACGCTCGCGAACGCCCAAATGCAGATTGAGTCCCTCTCCGCTCGCGCATTTCAAATTATACTTTTCGTAACTTTTTTCCTTGAGTCCTTATCAAATACCCGCGCATGTATATTATACTTGTATTTTACTTTCACTAAACTCTCGTTCTCAAACTCCGATAATCAAAATATGAAAAAGCTTATTTTACTCTTGGCGGCAATGGTTGTGGGGTGTTTTTGCGCTTCCACTTTGTTTGCGGCGGAACAGACTAATTATCAGAATTTTGAGCTTGATACACTTTTGCATGGAATTGACAAGCCGGGGGCTCCTGTAGTTACCGACGATTATATTATTTTCACTGCGGACACAAAGCATCGCTTTGTCGGCATTGTTTTTGATTTTGAAGAGTACAAGGTCATTCATCCGTTCCAGATACTTACCCAGAAAGATGACGATGAAAAAGTCGGCCGTAAGCATATGTTCTACGTCTACAAAAGAGAGCATAAATTTACAGAACTTCGTTATCGCCTTGTTTTCGATGGGCTTTGGACAACAGACCCGCTGAATCCAAACAAAGAATACGATCAGAATGTAAATCTTTATTTTTCAAAACTGGATAATCTTGGAAGCATAAACGTATACACAGAATCTCCACGCAACGATTATGCCCATTTTATATACAAAGGAGAGTCCGGACAGAAAATCAATCTCGCCGGCACCTTTACAAACTGGGATCCATGGATTTACGAAATGGTTGAAACAGCACCTGGCCTCTATGAACTGGAACTCCCTCTTCCAGCCGGTAAATACTATTACAATTACTATATTGGACTTACACCAGTCCTGGACAATACAAATCCGCAAAAGATTTACACAAAAGACGGCCGCAGTGCTAGTGTTTTGACGGTTAACTAAAAAAAATCGGCAGGTCAACCTGCCGATTTTTGCATTAACGGAACTTCTTAGCCATTTCCATCAATTTTTTCATATCCATGCCTTTGAGTGCGCTTGGATCTAAGCCGCCAGGAAGACCGCCGGCACCGCCTGCTCCACCAAGGCCGCTCATCATACTTGGGTCGAGCCCGAGTTGATTCATCATACGGCCCTGCATACCCTTATTGCGGCTAACCTTTTTCATCATAAGCTTAGTCTTTTCAAACTGCTTCAGAAGCTTGTTTACATCTGCAACTGAAGTACCAGACCCTTTTGCAATTCGCTTGCGGCGGCTTGGGCCAATAATCAGGTGATTAAGGCGCTCTTTGTATGTCATACTCTGGATAATAGCTTCATTCTTTTTCATGCTGCTAAGATCCATCTGAGAAGCATCCATTCCGCTCATTCCAGGAATCATGTCGATGATAGACTGCATATTGCCCATCTTCTTAACCTGCTGGAACTGCTCAAGATAGTCCTGAAGGGTAAACTCGTTGCGCTGAAGCTTTTTCTGCATCTTGAGAGCAGCTTCTGCATCCATTGTTTCCTGTGCTTTTTCAACAAGGGAAACAACATCACCCATACCCAAAATGCGGGAAGCAATTCGTTCAGGATGGAAAACTTCAAAGTCTTCTGTTTTCTCACCGGTACCAATAAAGAGAATTGGTTTTCCTGTGATTGTTTTAAGAGAAAGAGCCGCACCACCGCGGGCATCTGAGTCAAACTTTGTAAGGATAACACCGGTAAGACCAAGCTGCTCATCAAAAGTTTTTGCAATATCAACAGCATTTTGACCGGTCATTGCATCGGCAACGAGAAGCACTTCTACAGGGCCGGTTGCCTTTTTGATTTTTACAAGTTCAGCCATCATCTCTTCATCTATCTGAAGACGACCGGCAGTATCTATAATAATTGTATCGTAGCCATTCTTGCGTGCATAACTGATTGAATCTTCTGCATTACGAACGGCATTTTTAGAATCTTCTTTATAAACAGGAACACCAATCTTTTCGCCGAGCTGAGAGAGCTGTTCCACAGCAGCAGGACGTACAAGGTCACAGGCAGCAAGCAGAGGTTTTCTACCCTCTTTCTTAAGGCGGGCAGCAAGCTTGTGTGCTGCAGTTGTTTTACCAGCACCCTGAAGACCGAGCATCAAAATTACAGACTGGGTATCAGGACCTTTAAGATGTAAATCAACCTTTGTATCACCAAGCATTGCAACCATCTTGTCATAGATGATTTTAGTAAACTGCTGGCCTGGATCTACAGATTTAAGAACCTTTTCACCTTTAGCTTCTTCTATAGTAGAATTTACAAAGCGACGTACAACGCGAAGGTTTACATCGGCTTCGAGAAGAGCCATTTTAATTTCTTCAACAGCATCTTCGATATTTTTTTCGGTGATAGTTGATTTACCACTCAGTGTCTTAACAATTCCGCTGAAGGTACTGGTTATTTTTTCTAACATTTCCTATCCTATAAATGCATCAACTGATACAAAGTGTTTTCTATAGTAGTTTCTTTATTTAAAATTTTATAAAGTCCGTCGCAAAGTGGCAGTTTCAAATCTTTTTTCTCTGCAATTTCGTGAACATACTTGCAGGCAATTGCACCCTCTGGCAGATATCCGATTTTTCCAACATTAGCAATCAAATCATCAATATCCTTGAATTTTGAAAGCATATCTGTTTTTATTAAATCCTGACCAAAGCGACGGTTACGTCCATATTTTGATTTACAGGTAACGTCAAGGTCACCTACACCAGAAATTGACGTAAAGGTTTCTGCATGAGTTGCCCCCATAGCAAAACCAATTGTCTGGATTTCATTAAGACCTGCAGCAAGCAAAAGACTTTCTGCGTTATCACCAAATACAGTTGAATCTTCGGCAATGGCATCCATTGCACCATAAATACATGCAATAACGTTTTTAGCTGCAGCACAGATCTGAACACCAACAACATCAAAGCTGGAGAATACCATCAGACCTGGCACACGTAAGAGTTCGCGTACGCGAATAGAATTTTTAGGGTTTAAAGAGGCTGCAACAAGACCTGTAAGTTTGCCCATTGCAACTTCTTCGGCGTGACTAGGACCTGCAACATAAACAGTACAGTCCTTATACACTTCAGGTAAAATCGATTCCATAGTTTCAAGAATCAATTTTGGACCTTTATCTGAAGGAACAAAGCCCTTAGTTATGGCTGTAATTACGGTAGAACCGTCAGCAATATTCGGAACATCAATTATCTTTTTGAGTGTAGAAGCGAGATAAAGAGATGGAGATGCAATAATAAGGAATTCTTTTCCTGTCGCAACTTCAATGATATCTTTTGAACAGGTAATTCTATCGCTTAATTTGTAACCTGGAAGAAATTTCTTGTTTTCATGTTCTTTGTTGATAGATTCAACAACTTCATCTTCCAGAGCCCATATCTGAACCTTATGATTACCACGAGCTAAAGCCTGTGCAAGACCTGTACCCCAGGCCCCACCACCAATTACGCCAACTGTTTTTTCTGACATGATTTGTTCCCCTCAAATAGATGGAATTAGAACCATCCATCCTCACAGTCTTTCCAGTCGTACAACTCTTCCGGTTTGAACCAGAGGTTTATTTCGCGTTCAGCACTTTCGTCGCTGTCAGAAGCGTGAATAATATTTCTGTCTGTGTGGATACAGTAGTCACCACGAATTGTGCCTGGATTTGCTTCTGTAGGTTTTGTTGCACCAACAACTTTTCTCATAAGAGTTACACAGTCATCAGCCTGCCATACCATAGCAATTACAGGACCAGAAGTAACATACTCTACGAGGTCATTATAAAATGGTTTACCATCGTGCTCTGCATAATGCTTTCCTGCAAGTTCAGGAGTTACATGCATCATCTTCATACCAACAAGCTTAAAACCTTTTTTCTCAAGGCGTTCAATAACTTCGCCTACAAGCCGACGGTTAATTACACCCGGCTTCAACATTGTAAAACATCTACTCATAATTCTATTATTATATAGAAAGCCGAGAGTCTTTTCAATATTATCAGGTTGACATCTTATAAGCGAAATCTATTATATTCGGGAATGTCTTGAAACAAACATGATCGAAGCACAGATGAGCATAACAATATACAGAATCAGCCCCGCAATCATTCCGCCGGTAATTCCAAAGCCTCCAAGAAGCACATAGTTCATAAGACGGAACAAGAACATAACAAACTGATTAAAAAGCATTGAAATCAAGATAAACGGAATAAAAGCAAAGGCCCATGAAAATTTAAAATACTGAGTAGGACCAATTCGATTGTTCCATCCAAAGCTTGCAAGCAGAATAAAAATCACAAGAATCCAAAGCGGATAGTACGCTCTGTTCATAAAGGACTGCCCGTAAACCTCTGTACAAAAACCGTATTTTTCTGCCATATGAGTAAGCTTAAATAAAGCAGGGAGTGTCATTGAATCTGGAGAACCCGCAGTATTTTCAAGAATAAGGAAATCATCATAAGGAATTGAAAGCAAAAGATATTCCGGTGTAGTAGCCGTTTCCCCATTTGCATAGGTATATAAAGGTTCATTATGCAGGTCCGGTGTATCACGGCCTACAGATTTCAACAATATATATGGAACATAATCAATACTGTCATCAATTCCCATAAGAGCTTTTGTTGTCGGAGTAAGAGTTTTTACAGAAACAGGAAGAACCTTTGCATAAGGAACTGTCATTGTTCGGAATACTTCTCCTGAACGGTCAACAGAAACTACTGTAAGGGCTCGCAGATACTGAATTGAGTTTCCAGTAGAAGCAACGGCTGTCATTCCCTTAAAGTAAATTACATCACGAGAGCCGTCTGCAAACTCATAAGAAAAATAAACATCATTGGCACTTTCAAAACTCTTAAGCTCAAAGGTTTCATCAACAAAGAAACTACGTTCGTTGATTCGGTTTTCTGCAATTTCAAGATAAAAAACAACATCAGGATCAGACTGCATTTCGCGGGAAGAAAGATATAATTCGCGGAAAATATAATAAGCCTTGAGGTCATCCTTCTGTACAAGGGCAAGATATCCCTCATATTTCTTTTCAAAAACCAGCTGACCTTCTGACTTTGCAAGATTATGATATTCGGTAAGATTATTCCAGGCAGAAGTAGAAAGCTTTTTGAGCTCTTCAAGATTCGGATCTTTTGGAGTTGCAAGCTTAATTCCTAGTTCAGAATAATAATGGGCATTAAACCATTCTTTTTTCTCAAAAGCTTCCTGTGCCTTCTGATATAGTTTATAAACCTCGTTAATCTGCTCAGCATCAATTATTACACGGTCTACTTTCTCAGCTTCTTCTACAGATTCATAAAGCTTAAAACGGATATTCGAAGTACGTGCGCGGTTAATTTCTACATCTGCCTTATCCCGCAAATTTACAGCTCTTTTTTCATTCGGACTAAGTTTAAGGGCTGCATCGGCATAACTCATTGCCCTCTCGTAATAGCCGTTTTCAAAAAGTTTATTACCAACATTGATATATTCGTTTACAATTTTAGGACGATTTATAATAGAATTCTTTTTGTTTGTAGTAAGAAGTCCAATTACTTCATAAGAAACTGTGAGCACAAAAGCAATTGAAATGGAAATTATCATCACTATCTTAAAACGATCCATCATTGCCTTAGAAAAACGTTCTGTACTTCCCTCTGCATTGCGGCCAAAATGAACGGAACAGCTTACTGTAAAACCAGTAATCACAATTCCCGGAAGGAATCTTGCAAAATACTGGAGACTAGTCATAATTTTATAAACACTAACAGAAGCCTTTGGTACAGAACCTGGAACAGAAGATATAAAGCCTGCAACAAAACATAAAATGAGGCCGATTCCCAAAAAGATTGAAAGTATGCCGATAATTTTTTTCATAATCCCTCTATTTTATTCTCTGTGCATGCTTACGCACTGCAAATTTTATTGTTCCCATAGTTATTAATACAAGGGCAAAGAAAATATTAGTAATAAACAAAAACGGTTCATTTACTATTCCGCCCAAAGCTTTAAACATTCCAAAATTGTTAACACGGTTTCTAACCGCTTCGAACTCAGCAGCAAAATAAAATGAGTTCCAGATTATTATTGAAGCTGTAATGATATAAAGCATTATTGTATTCAAAAGCCGCCAGTCAAAAAAACTTGTAATTCCATAAACACTACATAAAAGAAGCACAAACGAGAACAAAGTCAAAAGATGACTAAGATGCCAGGAATATCCGCCCTCTATCATAGAAATAAGAGTTCTAAAATTAAAAGGAATAGGACTTTCATCCTCACCAAAAATCTTTTTTACCTGAACCTCACGGAACGGTTTTGCTTTTTGATTAATATCCAGGCTTGGATAATCGCCCATAGTTTTGAATTCTACAACTCCATTTTCACTTGTATCAATTATGATAACAGGAGCTTCTGCAGCCCTTCCCTTTTGCTTAACCTGAAATTCGCGGGTAAAGAAATAAACATCATCATCAACCTGTCTAAAGTAGTTTGGCGAAAGAGATTCCGTTTTTATTTCACGTGTAAACTTTCGTACACAAAAATCGCGCAGGTTAAAAGCACAAGGCATAAGCAAAGCCCAGGTAAGAATACACAAAACAAGATACACCACAAACTGCAGAACTCCACCCGGATGTCGAATTCTATAGTAAGAAATAAGCGGAAGAATCAAAATCATCATGCAGAAGATGACAAAGAAAAGCGACTGAAAAATTTCTGTATCATTAAAAAGGTTGATTTCCCTGCCAGCAACAAAGCCCAAAAGATTCAGATAAAGGGAATACACAATTGTTCCTAAAACCGTACCAGTTATGAGAATAATCAGATAAATTAAGGCTAATTTCAATGCTTTTTTCATAGTTATACACTATAATTATCGTCATAAAATAAATATTATTAACTATTAAAAACGTTGCAGAAAAAAGGAATTTATTCCGATAATAAGTTTGACAGAAAAGGCATTTGTTAGATATAATTATAGAAACAAATAAGATAGGGTTTAATATGGATAATAACAACGCAATTGTTCCTGGATTTGACAGCGACAGAGACGACAGCCTTACAATTTCACTGCGAAAAGCAGAAGGCGTTAATCATGGCATGTTCATTTACCTCAGTGGTTATATAGACACTTATAATTCCAGTTTCTTCCAGAAGCAGATTCAGAAGGTAATTGATGCAGGCTTTATCAACCTGATTTTCAACTGCTCTTCATTGAATTATGTATCATCTACAGGAATTGGTTCGTTTACAGTGTTCCTTAAAGTTGTAAAACCAAAGGGCGGAGATTTGATTCTGCTTGAGATTCAGCCAAAGGTTTACGAAGTATTCCAGCTGCTTGGATTCTCTCAGTTCTTTAATATCAAGAGCACAGCAGATGAAGCAATTGCCTTCTTTAATAATGGCGGTTCTGCTTCAGATTCTTCTGTATTCCCTCTTGTAATTTCCTGCCTTGTATGCAATAAGAAATTACGTGCGACAAAAGCTGGCCGTTTCCGCTGTTCAGGCTGTCGTTCTATTCTTGCAATCAACGAGAGCGGTGAAGTTTCACTCGGCTAATTCGATATAATATCTAGAGATAACTGAATAAGGTGGTTTTGTTTGCAAAACCACCTTATTTTTTTAACTGTGAAAAACTCACCGCTTTTTTCACCTTCTATCCACAAGTTATCCACATTTTTTACTCCCCTGTGTGTCAAAATGACATGTCAATAGGGTTTATAAAAAAAATTACGAAAATTTACGAAAAATTTATATAAACAATCTATTTCTTTATATTACAACAAATTAGGTCCGTTTCAACACTCTTATATTTCTTTTTTAATTAAGATTACCTAAATTATCAACATAAATTACCTTGATATCAGCAGGAAATCCCCCAAGTTATCCACAATTTATCCACATATTTTGTTTCACGCAATTTTTAGGCAATGTTTCACGATTTTAGTTAAAACATATCATTTGTCTTTTTACTGATTCTTCTATATACTTTAACATATATGAATAAGGAATTTAGAATTATATTAGATAATATAGAAGCTTCTCTTAATGCCGCACTGCCAAAAAGCTGTACAGGCGACACTGACTGGACACAGGCCTCTTTTGGAACTCTGCCAGCGGGTGCAAAGTCAGAATACATAGACAAGCTTATTGAACCAAATAAACATCTAGTAGAACTTGGCGGTAAAAGATGGCGCCCTCTATTGCTTATGCTCTGTTATAAAATGTGCGCAGAAAAAGCAGGCAAAGAAGGCTCCCCTGCCCTCACAGAAGAACAGACTTATTCAATTACCCCACTAGTTGAGTTTGTACACACGGCAAGCCTTATTCATGATGATATAGAAGATTCTGCAGACTTAAGACGCGGAAAGCCAGCCGCACATATTACCTACGGGCTCGACACAGCTTTAAATGCGGGTGCATGGCTTTACTTTGAAGCATCTGTATGCATAAACAGATTAAACGCACCGGAAGCCCTTAAACTTCGTCTTTACGAAACTTATACAAAAGAACTCCGCCGCCTTCACCTTGGTCAGGCTATGGATATTTTCTGGCACAGGAATCCAGACTTTTTCCCTATGGAAGAAGAATACCTTGCCATGGTAAAAAATAAGACAGGTACCCTCGCAAGCCTTGCAGCAAAGCTCGGTTGCATTGCGGGAGGGCTTAGCATAGAAGAAGCAGAAAACTTCGGCGGAATTGCAGCGGATATCGGTATTGGTTTTCAGATTATCGATGACGTAATAAACCTTACGACGGGTAACCCTGGTAAGGAGCGCGGCGATGATATAGTAGAGGGCAAGAAAAGTCTGCCAGTACTTATTCACGCGGGGCTTTGTCCAGATGATAAGCCTAAGATAGCAGAGTTTATGAAAGCGGCGGCCGCGGGAGGAATTCACTCGCCGGCTGTGGAAGACTGCATTGCGCTTCTCAACAAGAGCGGATGCATTCAGAAGGCTGCGGAGCGCGGACGTACACTTATAGAGCAGAGCTGCGCTAAGTTCCACTCTCAGCAGATTCAGGAGCTGTTCACTTCAATGATTCCGGAGAATTTCAGATGACAGAAAGGTCAGATACATTAAACAACCAGGCAATCATCCTCGCATCCGACGGCGCTTATAACGAAGCAATTGCATGCTTTAAGCGCGCCATCGTAATCGACAAGGAAAACTATCTTCTCTGGTTTAATCTGGGCGTAACTTACCGCGATGCTGGAAATCTCCTTGAAGCAGAACGCGCTTTGGAAACAGCCCATAACATTGCACCCGAAAACGAAGAAGTTGCCGAAACCTATGCCACCATCTGCCTTATGCAGAAAAAGCTTTCTCTGGTACAGAGAATCTGCATGGATACACTCGATATGAATCCGCTGAATCCTCATTTATGGAATCTTTTAGGCGTAACAGAGTTTCAGTCTGAAAATTACGAAGAAGCCTCTTCTTATTTTGAGCAGGCAGTTTCTATCAATCCTTATTATCTTGATGCTATTTACAACCTTCGCGACACTTATTCTGTGTTAAAAAACACTAAAGGTGAGGCTGCCTGTTCTGCAAAAATTAAGGAGCTTGATAAATGACAATTATAGAAAAGAACATATACCGTACACATCGTCAGAGAATCAAAGACACAATGTGCCTTTTCTTCCCTATTGCAGCAGCATTTGCGGGTTGTCTTCTCACAGATCCTGTATGGAATATTTTCGTTAAAAACAAAACAGCACCGGAACTCTTAAAGTTCGGTGCTGCCGTAGTATCTTTTGCCATTTCAAGCGGAATTGTCTTTATCCTTACCCGTAAAATCAACCCGATTATGAAAATCGGAATCTTCAACGACAAAGATAAAGAAGATTTAGATAGATAAATGCTCCTTAGCAAGTCTACTGATTTCTCCAGCCATATCCTGTAAAGCAACCTGCTTCTGAACGCCACCCATTTCAAAGGCAACCTTAGGCATTCCATAAACGATGCTAGACTCTTTAGTCTGTCCAAGTGTCCATGCACCTTTTTTGCGCATTTCTGTAATCTGAGCAGCGCCGTCACGGCCCATACCAGTCATAATTACGCCAAGCGCATGGTTCTTATAAATATTTGCAACAGATTCAAAAAGTACATCACAGGAAGGTCTGTGTCCGTTGCGAGGATCATCCTGAGAAAGCTTAATAAAGTTTCCAAGAGGCTTGTGCTCTACAAACATATGATAGCTTCCAGGAGCAATGTAAACGTGTCCACCAAGAATAGGCTCGCCGTCTTTTGCTTCAGTTACCTCAAGAGGACAAATATTATTAAGACTGTTTGCAAACTCTGCAGTAAAGCCCGCAGGCATATGCTGAACGACAAGAATAGGCTGTTTCAGGTTTGGATCAATTGCCTTGAATACTTCACGGAGGGCATTAGGTCCACCTGTTGAAATGCCAATTGCAATAATCTCAATTTTACCGCCTTCACGCTCAGGCTTAATTACAACCGGCTCTTTAACCTTTGGTTGGAACCAGGTAGAAGGAACAACGTCGTTCTTTGTAATCGAAACAGATTTTGCAGTTTCTTCACCCTTCTTTTTAATTACAAAGCGTTCTGCTTCTTTCAGCTTAATCTGATGTGTAAAGAATTCCGGCTCAGGAATTGTCTTACCGTGCATAATGGCATATGCACCACCATAAGAAGCAACATATTCAATTATTTCGTTTGTAACTTCATTGATTTTAAGGGTAACAGATGCACCAGGCTTTGTGATAAAGTCTGAAGCACCAAGTTCAAGACATTCAATTGTAACAGCAGCGCCTTCTGTAGCAACACTGGAAAGAATAATAACCGGAACATCCAGATGAAGTTCATTTCGTTTTTTAAGGAACTGAAGTCCTGTCATAACCGGCATTTCAATATCAAGAAGAATTACGTCCGGTTTTGTAGTTTTAAGCTTTTCAATAAGGTCCTGACCGTTTTCTGCTTTACCGCATACAGTCATACCTGTAGTTTCATCAACAATTCGTCCGATAAGATTCCGCATCAAGGCAGAATCATCACAAATCATTACCTGAATATCATCCATTTTTGTCTTCTCCGAAAAATATCGAATTATTTGTTAACGTTCTTACCGTAGAAACATGCCCATTCAGTTTTAATGAATTCAAAATTTGTCTTCATACCGAACAGAGATTCTGAGTGACCAATGTAAAGGAATGAATAAGGTCCCATAGAATCGTAAAAATGATTTATTACGGCAAGCTGTGCTGGTTCATCAAAATAAATAAGAACATTACGGCAGAATACTACATCAAGATTACGTGCACCAGAATCATTCTTAAGGTTATGATAATCGAAAGTTATAGTTTTCTTAATATCTTCCTTAATCTGATATCCACCTTCAACCTTGGTAAAATATTTTGAAAGGTAGTCTTCTGGAACACCATCTACACGAGCTTCATTATAAAAGCCCTGTTTTGCAGTCATGATAGATTTAAGCGAAATATCCGAAGCCGTAATCTGAAAATTAAACTCTGGCGGACAGATTTCCTTCATAATCATTGCGATTGTATAAGGTTCCTCGCCGGTCGAGCATCCGGCACTCCAGATTCTGATAGTCTTATCTCCGGGATGTTTCTTTTTTTCCTCTATAACGTGAGGAATAACATAGTTCACAAAAGAATCAAAATGCGGTTGATTTCTGAAGAAGCGTGTTAAGTTAGTAGTAACCGCATCAAGCATTATCTTCATTTCTTCAGGATTTTTCGTAATAAGTGCGTAATACTCCTGCGGCGTTGACAAATTCTTAGTACGGAGCATTTCCTTAATACGGCTATCGAGAATAGATCTGTTTGTGGCCGAAAAAGTGATTCCACTTTCATCATAAATTACTTTGCGGAACAATTCGTAATCGGCATCGTTTAGTACATCTAACATAACGTTAATTATACACCACGATTTTCTAAAAGACAAATAAAAAAAACGTCATTGCTTTCGCAATGACGTTTTGAAGTTTATCGTTGATTTATCGCTGAATACGACCAGAACCGTTGCCGGCAGCGAGTTTTTCAACCTCGTCAACGCTTACCATGTTGTAGTCGCCTTCGATTGTATGCTTGAGACAGCTTGCTGCAACAGCAAACTCTACAGCGTCCTGAGTTGACTTACCGTTGAGCAATGCGTAAATAAGTCCGCCACCAAAGCTGTCACCACCACCAACGCGGTCTACGATATACATTTCGTATTCCTTGCTGAAGCAGTAATCTTTTCCATCATAAAGAAGAGCAGCCCAGTTGTTGCGGTTTGCATTGATAGAAGTTCTCAAAGTAATAGCAACCTTCTTAAAGCCGAACTTGTCTGCAAGCTGCTTTGCAACTGATTTATAACCTTCCTTGTTGAGTTTTCCGCCTGTGATATCAGTGTTTTCAGCTTCGATTCCGAATACGTCTTTTGCATCTTCCTCGTTAGAAATACATACATCTACGTACTGGCAAATCTGAGTCATAGCTTCGCGAGCCTGCTCACGAGTCCAGAGCTTACCGCGGTAGTTCAAGTCGCAGCTTACAGTAGCACCGGCAGCCTTAGCAGCCTTACATGCTTCAATACAAATCTGTACAAGGTTTCCGCCGAGAGCTGGAGTAATACCAGTAAGATGGAACCATTTACAGTCCTTAAAGATTTCTGCCCAGTCAAAGTCTTCTGGTTTTGCTTCTGCAATTGAAGAATGTGCACGGTCATAAATACATTTTGAACCACGCTGACTTGCACCACGCTCGTTGTAGTAAATACCAACACGGTCACCACCACGGGCAATGTAATTTGTGTTTACACCAAAGCGGCGGAGACTGTTGATTGCAGCCTGACCGATTTCGTGTTTAGGAAGCTTTGTAACGTAATAAGCATCAAGCCCATAGTTTGCAAGAGAAACTGCAACGTTAGCCTCGCCTCCTCCAAATGTAGAAGTCATTTTATCTACCTGAACAAAACGGAAATATCCTTCCGGTTCAAGTCTCAACATAATTTCACCAAATGTAACAACTTTCATGTTTATCCCCTTATCCTCTGATTTCTTTTACAATTGCTGCAGCTTCGCGAGTAAGTTTTTCGATTTCTGCAAAATTACCAGCGTTTATCAAATCACCTTTTACCATCCAGCTGCCACCGCAGGCAAGAATCTTGTCGCAGGCAAGGTAATCGCGAACGTTTGTAGCGTTGATTCCACCAGTTGGCATGAACTTCATCATTGTATATGGAGCACTCATAGCCTTAATCATCTTAAGACCACCGGCATTTTCTGCAGGGAAGAATTTTACAAGGTCAAGACCGAATCCTAGTGCAACTTCAAGCTCAGTTGGAGTCATAATACCTGGAGTGATTGGATATCCCTTTTTAATACAATATTCAACAACTTTAGGATTCAAACCAGGACTAACAATAAACTTTGCACCAGCACCAATTGCACGGTCAACCTGCTCAGTTGTAAGAACAGTACCAGCTCCAACAAACATATCAGGGAATTTTTTAGAAATTGCGCGAATGCTTTCTTCTGCCGCATCAGTACGGAAGGTAACTTCTGCACAAGGAAGTCCGCCCTTAATAAGAGCTTCTGCTAAAGGTTCAGCGTCGCTAACCTTATTCAAAACAACAACCGGTACAATTCCTGTTGCACCAATCTGCTTTAATGTATCGTTCATAAATGCCTCTTGCATTGTGATATACTAGTATTCTAGTTAAATACATTCTATCACGTTGCACAAAGAATGTCATCAGTAAAATATCTCAGTTACTTAATTGAAATCATTTTATTGATTTTCCATCAGAAAAGGCCTTGCCAACAACTTCGCCAAGAACATTATAATTATGGGCAACAGGGTCGTAACAGATTGGCTTGATTTTTGAAACATCAATTTTACCATCTGTAAGTACAGATTCATCGGCACTTACGTTAATGATGTTTCCTACGATATAATCGCTGTCTTCGCTCATCTGCGCAACTTCACATTCCAGAACCATTGGAAGCTCATTCAAAACAGGAGCATCTACAAACTCAGACTTAGAAACAGTAAATCCAGCCTTTTTGATTTTATCCGGCTCTTTATTACCACTTACGATTCCAAAATAATCACATTCTTTTACATGAGCGGCATCTGCCATGCTTACAGTAAAAGCCCTACGCAATGCAATGTTCTTTGTTGTTTTATGACTTTTATCAAGACATATTCCAATCTGATTTGTATCGTGAATTCCGCCCCATGCAGCATTCATCGCATCCGGATTTCCGTTTTCATCGTAAGTTGCAATGATTAAAACCGGCATAGGATATAAATAAGTTTGTTTTCCAAAATTCTTTTTCATATTAACCTCGCTGTTTTTAATCATATCAGATTATTTAAGACCAAAAAAGTCCAGAGAATTGCTATAACAGATATTTTTTACAAGTTCTCCAAGAGCCTCTTCATTCCAAGGGAACTCACCTTCTTCAACAAGTCCACCAATATAATTGCACAAAATACGGCGGAAGTATTCATGACGTGGATATGAAAGGAAGCTGCGGCTGTCTGTAAGCATTCCAACGTAGCGGCCAAGAGGAGCAGTACGTGAATAAACCCGAATCTGTTCTTCAATTCCGTCTTTATGATCGTTGAACCACCAGGCAGGACCAAACTGACAGTTGCGGAAGTTTGCAGCCATAGTTGCAAGCGCTTCATTATCTTTTGGATTAAGATTATAGAGGATTGTTCGTGCACCAGGTTCTGCAGAATAAATTGCATTAAGCACAGCACCAATCTGTGGAGCGTAGTTGAAATCCTGAAGGCTATCTTCACCAACGTTCTTTCCAACAAGGTTCAGCATAGCAGCATTCTGGTCGCGAAGTGCACCAATATGAATCTGCATTACAAAGCCCTTCTGAGCATAAAGCTTACCGAGTTCTACAAGAACATAGCCCTTGTATTTTGCAATTTCTTCTTGATTAAGTTTTTTACCGATCCAGGCCTTTTCAAAAATGTAGTTTACATCGTCATAGCTTGTAGGAAGATAAAAATCATTTTCTAGAGAATGATCACTTACAACAGAACCATTTTCCTTAAAGAAGTCCATGCGGCGGCCAACAGCAGCAATCATATCTGAAATTGATTTGAACTGAGTACCGTCTGCTTTCTGGAGTCTGGAAATATAGTCAGCATAAGAAGGACTTTCCGCATTAATTATAAAATCAGGACGGAAAGAAGGACGAACCTTACAGTTTTTCCAGTCATCAGCAAGTTTTTTTTGCCATTCAAGACTGTCCAGAGGGTCATCAGTTGTGCAAAGCTCGCGTACACCCATTTTTTCAAGAAGACCACGAGGCGCAAAATCTGGCTTTGAAAGAAGTTCATTACACTTGTCCCATACTTCGCGAGCATTAGCTTCTGTTACAGGAAAATCAATTCCGAAATATCTTTTAAGCTCAAGGTGGCTCCAGTGATAAAGCGGATTTCCAGGACAAAGCTGAAGAGTTCGCACAAACTCCAGATACCTCTCATAATCCGCCGCAGCTACAGCAGCCGCCCCACCCCGTTCGTCATCAGACTTCACAGAACCGTCGGCCCGTAAATGCCCCGTAATCAATTCTTCCCGAACGCCGGCGGCCCTCATTGCCCGCCACTTATAATGGTCATGATCCAGCCACGCATTCGCAAGATTTCCAAGCCCCTTATTCTCAAATATTTCCCGAGGGTTCAAATGGTTGTGGAAATCAAAAATCGGCTGACTCTCTGCATATTTATGATATAAAACCTGTGCAGGCTGGCTGCGCAGAATAAAATCTTCGTCTAAAAATGTTTTCATGGTGATACCTCGCATACTAGTATATCACATTTGGTAAACTATGTCATTGCTGAACTCAATGCAACAATCTGTACAAGTATTTACTTCAGCATCTCTTTCAAAGCACGCTTGCGGTCATACATCTTCTTGTCAGCGCGTTCGAAAACGGAAATAAAGGTATCGTGCTTATCAGAATCAAAAATATCAAAACCGCATGAAACTACAACACGTCCCAGCTTCTGATTTTCTTCTATTCTGTGATTGAAATCCATCAACAAAACTTCACGTTTTAAATAATCTTCCCCTTCAAGGAATGCAACAAATTCATCACCACCAATTCTATAAACCGGACTGTGCTTAAACTGGGAACAAATCATAGAACAGGCACTCTTAATATACTTATCACCTGCATCATGCCCCTTAGTGTCATTAATAACTTTAAGACCGTTCAAGTCAAAAACAACAACGCAGAATTCTGTAAGAGCACCATCAGCAATCTGCTTATTAACCAGCTGCTCAGCTTCGATGTAAGCATGCTTATTTTTAACACCGGTAAGAGAATCGGTATAAGCCATATGGCGTGCAGAACCAAGAGCCTTAGTCTGCTGAATCTCAAGCTCTTTAAGATATTCAATCTCCTCGTGCTGTTCTTCCTTTGCATCTTCAACAACAAAAACATGCAAAAGACAGGTAGCGAGCATACAGCCAACAGCATAAAGCGGCATAGTCGGATGCTGAGCCTGACCTACAACAAAAATCATCATCAATATAGAAGAAAATCCAATTGCACGATGACGAGACTTCATTCTTCCAGTAACTCTGGAAGTAACAATAAGCATATATATAGAAGTTACAAAGAAAAGAAGAGTCTGCAAGCCAAGATTCAGATATCTCGCATAATTTACATGGTAAGTTCCATCAGGGTCAAACCAGAAACCAATAGGAATAAAAAGATTTATGGTAAGAACAATAATCTGGAAAATTAAAAAGAACCAGCCAAAAAAGGAAAGAACACGCAGAAAAACATTATGAATATTCAGATAAATGATTACATAACGTGTCCATAAAAAAACCGAAACCGCCATTATTAAAAAATAAATGACCGTAACAATATAACCAACCTGAGGTATTTTCAGACTATAGAAAATTCCCCATGAAGAATCAATAAGATAATACAAACTGATGCTGATAAGATATGCCCGATATGCGGCATGCACAGGCAGACCTGTTTTTTCGGGAGAAGTTATAAATATATCATAATTGATAATAAACTGTACAGCTAAAGCAATGATACCAATGCTCGCATAACTCATTATTATATTATAACATGGGGTTATGAAATCTGTCATTAAAAATTTAGCGAACTATGAGGTTGCCCATGTATCCAAAAACGCCATTCGCCAACGGGAATGATGTTGTCGTATGACGTTTTTGGCTCCACGTGCAACCTCACATTATGTTTAATTACATTTACAAACCCCGTGTTATAATATAATCTATCCCTATGAATAAAACTGACTTTGACGATAAAACTGTTTATATACTTGATAGTTACGGTCTGATTTTCCGTTGTTATTTTGCATTTATCAGCCGCCCGCTTACTAACCCTCGCGGAGAAAATGTTTCTGCCCTCTTTGGATTTTTCAGAAACTTCCATTATATACTTCAGCATTACAAACCAGGCTGCATAGTTGCGGCAATGGATAGCAAAACTAAAACCTTCCGCCACGAAATGTACGACCAGTACAAGGCAACCCGCCCAAAAACTCCGGAAGATTTGCACGCGCAGGTTCCCTGGATTTGTGAAGTACTCGAAACATTGGGAATTCCAGTTTTACAGTGCGACGGATACGAAGCAGATGACATTATTGCAACCGTAGCCCGCAAATGCCGCGAAACAGGCCGCACCTGCCGCATCTTAAGCGGAGACAAGGATTTAATGCAGCTCGTAGATGACACAACTCAAATTTTAAAGCCAGTAACAGGCGGCGAAACCTGGAAGGTAACCGGAATTGAAGGAGTAGAAGCCGAATGGGGCGTAAAACCGCCGCAGCTCCTTGACCTGCTTTCACTCTACGGCGATACCGCAGATAATATTCCGGGCGTTCATGGAGTTGGTGTAAAAACCGCTTCCAAGCTCCTCAACGATTATGGCGACCTCGACGGAATCTATGCCCACATCGACGAAATCAAAGGCGCAATGCAGAAAAAACTCGCCGAAGGTAAAAAAGATGCCTACTTCAGCCGCGACCTCGTTCGTCTTTGCGACACAGTTCCTTGCACCGACATAGACGAAGCCATCAACAAAACCGGCGTGACCTTAAATTACAAAGCCGCCGCCGATGCCATCATGAAATACGGAGTTCCAAGCGTAGCAAAGTCATATGCGAGTCTTGGAGTTGAAAATAATAAAGGAGGGGAAAGCCTTCCCCTGTCTCCAGCCGGCGAGCCGTCTTCCGCCACCCCTTCTCCTAGGGGCTCCGCCCCTAAAACCCCGGATGAAAACCTCTCAGAGTTCTCAGAACCGGCACCATTAGACCTAAAACAAAACGACACTTCAAATTACCGCGCCATCACAACACTGGCCGAACTCACAACCTACATCGACTCCGCCTTAAAAGCCCCGCAGGTAGCCTACGACAGCGAAACCGACGGCCTCGATACAATCACTGCAAATATTCTCGGCTTCTCGCTCTGCTACGAACCAGGCAAAGCCGTATACATACCAATTGCCCGCGAAACAGAAGACCTCTTTTCAGAAAGTGTTGGTATTCCACTCAAAGATGCCCTCACACAATTGCTCAGACTTTTCCAGGCAAAGAGCGTTACAGTTATAATGCATAACGCAAAATTCGACCTCAAAGTTCTTGCCACAAACATCAAAAAAGCAGGCTTTAAGAATGCAGAACTGGCACAAAAAATCTTAGAATCTTCTATATATGATACAATGATTTTCGCCTGGCTGCAGAATCCAGAGCGCACCGGCAAAAACGGCTACTCTCTCGAATCTCTTGGCGAGACAGTACTCGGCCTCAAAGGAATTGAGTTTTCAGACATCGTACAAAAAGGCCAGACTTTTGCAGACGTACCGCTCGAAAAAGCAGCCCCATACGGCGCAGAAGATGCAGACTTCACATTAAAACTAGCCCTCGCACAGCAAAAGGACGAAACGGCACATCTCAAAGACCTCTTCAAATTAGAAATGTCCGTTCTTCCTGTCCTCACACAAATGGAACTCACAGGAATCCATCTGGACACAGCTACACTCCACGCTTACAACAAGGAGCTCACAGAAGGAATCGCTGCCGCAGAGCAGGCAATTTATAAGGAAGTTGGCCACGAGTTCAATATTGCCTCACCAAAACAGCTGCAGACAGTACTTTTCGAAGAACGCGGACTCAAAGCCGGCAAAAAAACAAAAACAGGCTATTCCACAGACACAAGCGTACTCGAAGAACTCGCTTTCGAAGATCCTGTTCCACGCATGATTCTGGACTACCGTGAAATGGCAAAACTCAAATCAACTTACGTAGAAACCTTACCAAAGCTGGTAGACGACCAGGGCCGCATTCACACAGATTTCGTACAAACAGGAACAGCAACCGGCCGCTTAAGCTGCCGCGAGCCAAACCTTCAGAACATTCCGGTGCGCAACGAAGCAGGCCGCCGCATCCGTTCAGCATTTACTGCGCCGGAAGGCAAAGTGCTCATTTCCGCAGACTACGCACAGATTGAACTGGTTGTACTCGCCCACCTCTCGGCAGATGAAAACATGAGCCGCGCCTTTATCGAAGGCACCGATGTACATAAAGCAACAGCCGCACTTATTTATGGCGTTACCCCTGAAGAAGTTACTCCGGAAATGCGCCGCACCGCAAAAACAATCAATTTTGGTGTAATTTATGGAATGTCGTCATTCCGCCTTGCCCGAGACCTTGGAATCAGCCGTACTCAGGCAGCACAGTTCATTCAGAATTATTTTGCACAGTACAGCAGTGTAGACTCCTTCATCAAAGAAACAATCCAGAAAGCCGAACAAAGCGGCTATGTTGAAACAATCTTTGGCCGCCGCCGCCCAATTCTTGCCATCAACAGCAAGAACAAGGTAGAAAAAGCAGCCGCCGAACGCATTGCCGTAAATACCCCGGTACAGGGCAGCGCCGCTGACATAGTCAAAACCGCTATGCTCAACGTAACTGCCGCGCTCAAAAAATCAAACTCTCCAGCCCGCCTGCTCTTACAGGTTCACGACGAACTGATTTTTGAATGCCCGGACGACGAAGCAAGTATCAACGCAACAATCGCCTTAATCAAAGATAAAATGGAAAACGCAGTTAAACTCAACGTTCCTCTGCGCGTAAGCATAGAGCACGGCAAAAACTGGGGAGAATTCCACTAATGTTCGACAAAGGCTCGAAAACTGCTCGCCAAACCATCGCCGTCACAGGCCCTATGGCCGCCGGAAAAAACTACATCTGCCAGAAACTCGAACAGGAAGGCTGGGCCTCAGTAGATGCCGATCTTCTCGTACACGGCGCAATAGAAATTGCAAAAGACCGTATTCTCGACACCTTTACCCCCTATGCCCAGGAGCACAATATCAAAATCGCCCGAAAAGACGGCACAATAGACCGCCGCGCCCTGGGCCAGTTACTCTTTGCCATCCCAGAGCTGCTCAAAATTCAGGAATCAATCGTCTACCCAATCATCACAAAACAAATAGATGACTTCATTGCAGAACACGAAAAGACAATCATAAACGCCACAGTGCTCTACAAAACCCCAGACATCTTAAACCGCTGCGAAAAAGTCCTCTATGTCACTGCCCCATTACTCACAAGACTCCGCCGCGCCCGCACCCGCGACCATCTACCCTACCGCCAGATCCTCCGCCGCTTCTGGGTACAACGCAATCTCCTGAAAGAATACCAGAAAACCGGCATCCCGATAGAAATAATAAAAAATCGTTAATTTTCTCTAAACTTTTTTTCCTAACTACCGATAGTTTTAATAAGGTGGCCGGTTCATTGCCGGTGCAAAGAGGAAAAATTTATGGAACAGAAAAAGACATTATGGATTATTGCCGCAGTAGGCGTTTTCTTGCTCGTAGTTTTGGGAGTACCAGCAATTTTACATTATCCTTCAAGAAATCCAGTTCCCGCTTATGCAAGCATCTCTCCTGTAGAAAAATCTAAGCCAAGCAGCGGATGGACAAAACCTGCTGCAGAAGTTTCTGCCCCAGATAAAGTCAGCGACCTTGTAGTTCTTGCTGATAACGCAACTGTATATTCTCCAAATGTTACAACTCCTTCATCTGCTTCTTCAGTTTCAGCAGACGGAGCAACAACAATTGATCTCAACGCTTTGAAGAACGAAATCATCAACGAAACTCAGGCTTCTTCTCAGCCACAGAATATCAACATTACAGTTAACATTCCAGAAACAAAATCTACAGAAAAGACAACTGAAAAAACAACTGTAATTACACCGTTCGCAGAACCAAAACCTGCTAAACCTGAAGTTGCAAAAGCAGAAGCTCCAAAACCAGTTTCTCCAGTAACTCAGAAACCTGTAAAAGAAAAGGTTACAAAAACAGTAAGTCAGCCAAAACCAGCTGCACAGCCAACACCTGCCCCAAAGGCAGAACCTAAAAAGACACAGTTCTGGGTACAGGTTGCAGCATACAGCAATAAAAAAGGTGCAGAAGGAGCACGTACAATTCTTGATGATAACAAGATTCCTTCAGACATCTTTACTTACAGAGATAACAAAGATAAGCTTTACTACCGCGTTCGTGTAGGACCTTACACAACAAAGAGCGAAGCAGAATACTGGCGTACAAAGATTGTCAAAATCAAAGAAATTGACAATGCAAACGACAGTTATGTAACAAGCACTGTAAATTAATAATACCTATTTAATATTCCTCTACAATTGGACTGCTCGTGATAGCCGGGCAGTCCTTTTTTTTAATTTTTTTTCTGATTTCGCGGCTCAAAAATTCCTTTTTTTGCATACTTTTGTCTATTTATATAGTATGAAGAAAATCTTTTTATTTTTGATGATAATAATGCTGGGTGTGGGAGCGTTAGCAGAAAGTGTCCCTCATTTTGAATTTTATTTTGATGATGATGACACGGGCGGAATGCGTTTTACAACACCTTTTTCAGACCTCCGCCTCACCACCCGCCCCCAGAAACAAAACTTCGGGGCGGCCGTGTTCACTTCAAATATCCTTCCACGCCTCCCACTCACCGTCAAAACCGGGAACCTCAGCGCGGGCGGCGCCCTCTCAATACTCAACAGCCCGGAACTCAGTTCAGGTTCCTCTCCATTTACCACCAGTGTCACGTCTCCCCAGGTACTCACAGCCTCGCTTCCAGGCTACACAAGCTTTTCAAAACCCGTTAGCACTTTCTTAGAATTCTCAATTCCACAAAACAAGTCAGCCAGCCCACATTCATTTCCACTAAAACTCAATACCTGGTTCACACAACAGGCTTCCTTGCCGGTAACTTCACTCGCCCTTACCTTTCCACCTTTACCTCCATACCTGAACTTTTCACTCTCTTATATTGGCGGTTTCTTCTATTATAATAGCAATTCCACAAGCTCCTGGTTCTTAAAATCTCCCTATTACCCGTCCGGCAAACACTACTGCGGCCTTTTCCAACTTTCCACTCAAATCAAAAAATCACAAAACCAGAACTTCTTAGTAAATCTCTCCACCGCTCTCTACGAATCACCCTTTGGATTTTATCAGCTGGTCTACCGTGCAGATGCAAAACTGTCCACAAAACACACAGAACTCTTTTCACAAATCTTCTACAATCCATACGACCACCTGCTTACAAGTTCCGAAAAAACACTAACCCCAGGTCTGCAATTAAAAACCGGCATCCTCTATAAAACAACCTCAAAACTCGCAAGCCTTTACTTCCAGACTCCAGTATTCCTGCGAGCCGGCACCAACGCCTATCTAAAAATCAATCTTACCCAGCCAGAACATCCACTCAAAGTAAATGCCGGCCTTCAATTTTCCACAGAAAAAACAACACAGTCACTTTCCATCTCCGCAGACGCAAACCTGATTTCAAAATCCCCAGACTCCCCACCACAAGACTTCACGCTCAAAACCATCACAACCCAACTAAAATCCACCTGGAAGCTAGGCTCCTTCACCCCAGCCCTCACCCTGAATCTCACACTCCCCCAAAATCAAACCTCACAAAAAAAATACAAACTAACCGCCAGCACAGGCTACCAGTCAAAATCCAAAACCACCCCATTAAAAATAACCGCCACCACCACCCTCTCCGACACCCCAGAAAATAAAGAAGAACTAAAGTTCTCTTCCTCGCTCTCCATACATCTTAAAATAAAATATCTGACAATTATTGGAAAACTTAGTTTTAATGAAGATATTGAAATATAACCTCTTTCAATGTTTTATAAGTTTATATCTTGAAAAGAACTCAATATTTCATTAAAATAACTTGATACTATAATTTTAGGAATATTTTATTTTAAAGAGGTATTAATATGGCTTGGGATATTTCAAAAGTAAGAAATATCGGTATCAGTGCCCACATTGACTCTGGAAAGACAACAACTTCAGAACGTATCTTGTTCTACTGTAACAAGATTCACGCAATTCACGAAGTTCGTGGTAAGGACGGTGTTGGTGCTGTAATGGATAACATGGAACTGGAACGTGA
>CADANN010000019.1 GCA_902789325.1 uncultured Spirochaetaceae bacterium | reverse complement strand
AGTTTTCCAGTTTCCAAAGTTCCCTTAAAAGTTTCTTCCCTTGTGTTCCAGGCTGCATTCTTTGTGTACATAGAAAGTGCTTCATAGATGCTCAGACATTCTTCTGGGTAAAACTGCTTTCCACTGCCAAAACTTGTTTCTCGGGTAACAGCCTCTCTGATTGCAAAGAAAGGATTAGGATTTGTAATAGGACCGTCGTCTCCGCCTGTTACCTTTATTCCTGCCTGCATAAGACTTTTGAATGGGAAGAACCAGCGGGCTCTGTCTGCACCTACACGGTCTGTTCCAAAGAGTGCCATGTTTGGAAGGAACATAGCCTGACTGTCTACTGTGACAGGGAACTTAGCCATTCGTTCAATCAAATCTTCTGGAATTAAAGTTCCATGGATGAGCTGAATTTGCTGAGTTGAAGAACCGTCCCATACTTTTTCAATACAGTTCAAAACCTGTTCAACAGCGGCATCTCCTATTACATGGATACATACATCGTTACCTTCTGAATAGGCGGCCGAAATTGCTTCAAGCATTTCTGCATCGGTACGGACTGGAATTCCGTAATAGCCTGGCTTATCGTTGTAAGGGCTTCTTAAATATGCGGAACGCTGGGCAACACTTCCGTCTGCAAAGAGCTTTACGGCTCCAAGCTTTACCTTGTCATTTCCTAGTCGCGAAACAGCTCCGAGAGAGTTTCCTACGGTCGTCTGTCTGTTACAGATTACACGCATTGGAAGTTTTCCTTCGGCCTCCAGCTTTTGATACAGACTGATAGAATCACATAGACTTGAATCAAAGCCGTCGCAGGTATGCATTGTTGTAATTCCATACGAAGAAAATTCTCTAAGTGTTTTGTACATTGCTTTCTTGCAGTTTTCCAGAGAGGAAAGGGCAGTAGGCTTCTTTTGGTTGATATACTTAAGAAGCGCATGTTCAGCAAAACTTCCAACCGGGTTTCCTTCTTTATCTACAGCATTCAATTTCTTTATGGCATCTGGTATCTGCCAGTCTTTTGTTATTCCAAGAACTTCAAGAGCCTTTGTGTTACACATAAAGTGATGGAGTGAGTTTGCAGAAATAAAAATCGGAACATCCTTACTTACCTTATCCAGATCAAAACGGTTAGGAAGACGATTTTCTACAAGGTGTTCTCCATCTGCCTGGTAGGCAAAGAGCCAGTCGCCTGTTCTTTTATTCAGTCCCTGAGTTAGTCGCTCAAGCAGTTCGTCCATTGTCTTACAGCCGCCTAGATCTACCTTAGCCTTTCCTTCTGCACATTCTGCAAGATGGCAGTGGGTGTTCTGCATTCCAGGAATAACTGTTTTGCCCTTGAGGTCAATAGTCTTTTCGGCTGGAATCTTTTTGATTTCTGCTTCTGTGCCGGCGGCAATTATTTTCCCATTTTGAACACTAAAGGCTTCAATCTTGTCGCCTTCATTTTTCATCGTATAAATGTTTCCATTGATAAAATTAACATCTGCCTTAACCATAATTGCCTCCTTTTAATTTGAACTAGGGTCAAAAATATCTCTTAATCCATCACCGAAAAGGTTTAAGCCTAATACAGTGAGCACCATAAAAATGCCTGGAAAAATTGTCATCCACCATGCATTAAAGATGTACATCTTTGCTTCATAAAGCATGTTTCCCAAACTTGGTACAGGCTGTGGAACTCCTGCTCCCAAAAAACTCAGAGCAGCTTCTGTAATAATTGCATTTGCAAAAATATAAGTTATCTGAACAATTACCGGTGAAATAATGTTTGGCAAAATATGCTTCAGAATTATTCTCATTGAAGAACAGCCTTCTGCTCGAGCCGCTTCAATATAAGTGAGGTTTTTCACACTTAGTGTAGAAGCTCTGGAAACACGTGCAATTGCAGGAATGTTTACAATGCTGAGTGCTACTATTACATTTTTTGTAGAAGTTCCAAGTGCTGCTACAAGTGCTATGGCCATGAGAATAGGCGGTATGGCAGCAAGACCTTCGCAGATTCTCATTATCAGGTTATCAATAAAATGAATGTAACCTGCCAGTATTCCCAGAAAAAGTCCTGCAAAAAGACAGATAAAAGCAGTCCAGATTCCGACTGTCATAGATATTCTGGTTCCGTAAATCACTCTGCTAAGAATGTCACGGCCAAGGTTGTCAGTACCGAATAGGTGAGCCCTGTTTGGAGCTGCCAGCTTATTCATAACATCAATTTCGTATATATCATAAGGTATGAGTACTGGTGCAAAAATTGCAATCAGCATTAAGAGCACAGTAACAACTGCACCAATAAATATCAGCTTCTTTCTGAAAAAGTTGATGAAAACAGTTTTCTTATATTCAGTAAGATATTGCTTTGAAAGCCTGATGCTTTGTGCCCGTGAGTTTGAAAGTCTTCTGCTCATCTTTTACCTCTTACTTACATCTCTCATTCTTGGATCAATAATTCCGTAAAGAAGATCAATCACAAGGTTTATTACTATGTAAATCAGACTGATTACCAGAACAATGCCCTGAATAACAGGGTAGTCTCGTTTTGTAACTGAACTGACAATCAGCTGTCCTATTCCTGGAATACCGAATACAGTTTCCATGACTGCGGCTCCACTCAGGAGGGTTGCAAAGGTTTGTCCTATTGTTGTAAGGATTGGAATCATTGCATTCTTAAGAGCGTGCTTGTAAAGTACTACTCTTGCAGTAAGCCCCTTTGCTTTTGCTGTTTTTATGTAATCATTGTTTATTACATCAATCATTGATGAACGGGTCATTCGTGTAAGAACTGCGGCCTGCATCAGAGAGAGGGAAATCACCGGCAGAACTATGTATCTTAGGTGTGTTGCAAGCCCGTATTCTTTTATTGGTTTATATCCGGCAACCGGAAACCACTTTAAGGTAACTGAAAAAATCATTACCAGAATTAAACTCATCAGAAAGGAAGGAATGGAAATTCCTATAAGTGAAAAACCGATTATTCCGGAATCTCCAGCCTTTCCTTTTTTACTTGCGGCTACAACTCCAAGTGGAATTGCAAGAAGCACTGAAAGAATAAGTGCCCACAAGGATAAAGACATGGTAGGCGCAAGGGAAGCAGAAATGGCCTTTGTTACAGAACCGTTTCTGGTATAGCTCTTCCCAAGATCACCATGTATAACATTTCCAATCCAGCTTACGTATTGCTGAATAATCGGTTTATTTAATCCAAGCTCTTCCCGCACCATTTCTACTGATTCATCTGAGGCATCAGCACCTAGCAGAATTCGTGCAGGATCGCCTGGAGTCAAATGGATCAATAGAAAGATAAATAGCGAGAGTATGAATAGTGTGCCAATTGTTGAAAATAATCTCTTAACTATAAATCTTCCTATCTTCATATTTACTGGGCCACCTTAGTTCCCCAAATGTCTAGACCATAGAAAGGCTTGAAACCTTCCACCTTATCACTAACACCATATACAAAGTCATAACCACCAAGGTTGATAATGAACATTGCCTCTTCGCAGTATGGTTCAATTGTCCTATTCCAGAAGGCCTTTGCTTTGTCTGTATCAGGAAGAGCCTGAAGTTCAGACATAAGGCTGTTAAGCTTTGGATCGTTTGTAAAGCCAGATGCATTTGTTTTCATAAGTGTCATGTTCGAACATGGGTTGTTTGCAAAAGGATAGTTCATAGGGTAGAGATCCCAACCCTTTGTTGAACCAAGCTTTGTAAGCATTGTTCCCCAGTCATATACATCAAACTGAACCTTAAAGCCTACTGCTTCAAGCTGCTGCTTCATAACAAGTGTTGCATTGTAGAACTCTGTATAGGCTTCGGTTGTCATCATGCGTAATGGCGAACCGTCATAACCAAGTTCCTTAAGCAGTGCCTTTGCCTTTTCTGGATTATAAGTTACAGCACTTTTTGCACCAGAATGCCATGGCGAATCTTTTCCAAAGTATCCGGCATCTGCGTAGTATGCCTTGTAGTCGCCTACACTTGGAATTGCACCTTCCATGATTTCATCAAGGTTGATTGCATATCCAATTACCTGTCTCCACTTTTCGTCCTTCATTATAGAATCTCCGTTAAGATCCTTGTTCATCGTTACTGTAAGAACGTTGAAGGTTTCTGACATCATCTTTACGCCGCGCATTGTCTTAAGACGTGGTACATCGGTGTAGTTGATGTTTACTGCAATGTCATATTCACCAGTTTCAAGACCTGTAAGTCGGGTTTGAGGGTCAGTTACAAAGTAAATCATAACTGTCTTTACACCAGTTGTTCTGTCACCATAAGAACCTGAACGTTCGGTCGTACATGGCTTGTAACCGTCAAAAGCTTCAAGCTTTATGTAGCTGTCTACAGCCCACTCAATAAACTTAAATGAACCTGTACCTATAAGATCTTTTGGCTGCAAGGTTCCCGAACCAATGCTTTCAATTACGCTTGCCGGAAGAATTGCTGCAAACTGGCTGAACTGTGCAATCATGTTCGGAAGCATCAGAGTTGGACTGTCAATTTTGATTGATACAGTATACTCATCATCTGCTACAAACTTTTCGCCATTCTTGATTGCACGCTGGATAATTGTGTTTTGTGAAACCCAGCGGTTCATAGATGCTGCAACATCCTTTGCCTTCATTTCTTCGCCGTTGTGGAATATAACTCCTTTGCGCAGCTTGAAAGTCCACTGTGTGTTGTCGTCTGACTTTGTGTAGCTTTCACATAACTGTGGGCGAGGGTCTCCATGCTCGTCCATTTCAAACAGTGATTCGAATACGAGTCGGCAAACTTCCGCAGTAGCGGTTGCACCGGTTACCATCGGATCAAAAGTTGATGGCTGGGCATTATAGGCAATGCTCAATACATCTTTGTACTTAACTTCTGTAGTGGCTGGTGCTTTCTTTTCTGAGCACGATACGAGTCCCAAAACGAGCATGGAACAGAATAAAAGATTTCTAATTCTCTTCATGTTTAACCTCCAGGTTTCTGTGTTTAGAATCTGGGTAGTTTTTAGCATGATAAAAGGTTTTTTACTTGTAAAAATTTGCACTTAAAAAAACTTCAAAAAAAAGAAAAAAAATGGACTGACCAAATGGAGAAGTCAGTCCATGAAAAAAACTTTTTTAACTAAAATTAGGAGTGTGACGAAGTTTGGGTTTTAATCTAAAACTATCTTAAGTAATAGTCTATTGTATTCATCAGCAGAACAGGGAGCACTTCAAAGGTGTATGGCAGATTAACTCGCTCTGTCCACTTATGAGCATCTTTTCCATAGCAGCCATAGTTCACCGTTGGAACATTCAACTGTTTAATTTTTTCAATTCCCATTGGTGCCACAATATCAAAGCCCGGATAATTCGTTCTTATGCTGTTCAAAGATTCTTCATCATCATCACATTTAAAATAGCTTGAATCAGAAAGACTCTGGAAGAACTTCATAAAACGGAATTTATCTCCAGTTTCTTTTTCTGTCTTTTCTGCAATTGCTTTCAGCTCATCAATAAAATGAGAATCCTCTTTTTGCATTGTGTTATGAGGACAGAAAGGTGTAGCATAAAATACAACGATTGCAGGGTCAGTAATATTTGCAGTCTGTAAAAGGTACTTTATCATAGGCAATGGAATTTCCCGTAGTTCTGTTCCTTTTTTCTGTTCCTCCTTCATTATGCAATCCAGCTTTGTTTCGCTGAATTCTGGATTTGCTTTTGCAAGAGTTTTAAGTTCGTCATAGCTGAAGATATTTTCCTTGTAGGAATAAGGTTTATATTCCTGACCGCTTTTCTGACAGAACCATTCAAATTCAGAATTTACATGAGCAACTGTCTCCTTAAAGACTTTTAAGGCCGCAGCCTTCATCTGCTCCGTGATATCTTTAATGGATTTATTATGAATGGAGTAGTGGAACAAAAGAAATGCATCTTTTGGGGTCTGAACATTGTACCAGGGTTTTAAGTCTCGCATTTTGAGTACAGACGGCGGGTATGTCCATTCACCTTCAAAGTTGTCAGAGTAGTTACGGTTGAAGTTAATTTCTTCTACGAGTTTTGCAGCCATAAAGGAAGCGTCGAGTCCTTCATAAACCTGTCCTACATGAGTTTCTTTTCCCTGAATATAAAAGCACGGTGCGGCTTTGCCGACAACACCTGTGTAAATTGTTTTTAAGGGATCTCCTTTGTAAAGCGGACAGATATAATCATTGTTTACGGCAAGCACATATTCCAGATTATACTTATCGCGAATGTCAATAATAGTTTGAAGAGCATCAATAATTCCAAAGTGGCCGGTTTCCTCAACTGGATTAAAACTTACAAGAATATTTCCATCGAGTTCTTCTGGATGTTCACTCAGTTTTTTTATGAGACCAAGAAAAACAGCATCGCCGCTTTTCATATCGCAGGCTCCGCGTCCAAACATATAATCTCCGCTCTTGAGGTCTTCAAGAACTTCTGCTGGCAGTGAAACTTCTTTCATCTTTTCAATCAATACATCAGGATCAAAAGCATAAGGTTCAAGAGTTCCAAAACCTTCGAGACCTACTGTATCTGTGTGGCCATGAAAAATGAGAGTTTTTTTAGAATCTGATTTTTCACCTATAAGCAGAGCCATTACACTTCTGCGTTCCAGAGCATCATTGTCCATAACTTTTACAAAGACAAGTTCCGGATGTTTTTGAAAATATGGCATATCCCGTAAAAGCTTTTCGATTTTGAGACCAATCATTTTTTCGCCGGGCGTAGAGTTTATGCTGGGCGTTTGAACAAGTTCCTTTGCTATAGCAAGCATTTCAGAGTTAATCATCTTTACCTCCTGTTAATTCATTTTTTATTTCCACTCAGCAGAAGTCCAGAGATTGAGTTTTGTGCCAATCTTTTTCTGAACTGCAGTTTCGTAGCAGGTTCTTCCCCATGCAACGTCTTCTGTAGGCATACCTCCAACTGCATAAACAATTATCTGCTTGTCGTTGTCGCGGGCGGCGCGTTTTTTATTTACAACATCGCCAATTTCTGTAATATCTTTTTCAGAAATAATTCCTTCTACAGTTGCATCGTAAAAGCCCATGCCTATTAAGGTGGAAACTGATTTTTGAGTTGGAGCTTCGCGACCTTGACCCCAGCCGACATACATTTTGTAGTCGTCGCTTACCAGTTTGAATTTGTTTGTATCGCCCCAGTCTTTGTGATCCATAAGAAGAGCGCTTGTGCTTATTACAAGAGCTCCCGGCTTTATCCAGGAATCAGCAAGGTAAGGATTGTCTTCATATTTTGCCGCATTTGTAGTTCCAAAATAGATAATGTCGCTGTCTTTTGCTGCTTCTTCTATAGAAGAGCAGACTACAAAGTTCTTAAAGGTTGGACAGTTTTCCTTACAGAATTCAATAAACTCATCTATGCCCTTTTGAGAACGACCTTTGATTTTGATAGTAGTTACAGAAGGTTTTTCGCAGGCAATTGCCAGAGCGGCAGTTCTTCCCATAACGCCAGGGCCTATGATTGCGGCCACTTCTGGTTTTTCAATAGAAAGATATCGTATTCCAAGGCCAGGAACTGCTCCTGTTCGCATTGAGCTTATAAGGTTTGCAGACATATAGGCATAAGGTGCACCAGATTCATAATCAAGCAGTTGAAGCATCAGTACAGAACGTGGAAGTCCCTTTGCACGGTTTGCCTGGTTTGAACCATAAGTTTTAATTCCACAAGTTCGGAACTCCCCTCCAAGATAGGCTGGCATAGCCATAAATCTGTAATCAGGGCCGTTTAATGGAAATCCTTCTATATCAGAAGTGTTTGGAAAGGACATCTTAAGTCCGTGTTCATTTCCGTTTGCTCCACCCATTCTGTAATCACCTTTACTGATTAAAGAAAAATGTTTTTCCATTACATCAATGCAGTTTTTCATATTTGTTACGCCGCACTCAAGTAAATCTTTTTCATTCAAAAAAAGAATATCCACATTTGGAAAGTTATTTTCATTCATTTGTTTACCTCCAGAAACAGCGCTAAGCCATAATTCATAATTGAGAGTCATTTTATATATTACAGAAAAAAATCCAATGCGAGTTTTTACAAGAAAATAAAAAAAAATGAAATTAAATTGTTGCCTGTGAGGTAAAACATGGAACGAATAACAGAACATCCAATCCTTGGAGTACCAGAAAAAGGTAAACTTGTTACTTTTACATTAGATGGGAAAGAAATGCAGGGCTATGAAGGCGAACCGGTTGCAGCCTCTTTAAGAGCAGCCGGAATCTTAAAACATAGAGAGACATCAAAATTACATAAACCAAGAGGAATCTTCTGTGCAATTGGACGCTGCACTGACTGTGTAATGGTTGTTGATGGAGTTCCAAATACACGAACCTGTATTACACCATTAAAAGAAGGAATGAAAGTTCAGACACAGTATGGTGCTTCTGCAGAAAAAGACTGGAAAGACTAACCGGAGATAAAATATGGAAAGATTTGATTTAATAGTTGTAGGGGCAGGCCCAGCCGGATTAAGTGCTGCTATTGAAGCTGCAAAACAGGGGATGAAGGTTATTGTTTTTGATGAAAATCATAAACCGGGTGGCCAGCTTTTTAAGCAGATCCATAAGTTTTTTGGATCAAAGGAACATAAGGCAAAAATCAGAGGATTTAATATTGGAACAGAGCTTTTGAAAGAAGCCGATACTGCAGGTGTTCAGGTAAAACTTGATGCAACAGTAACCGGTATTTTTGAAAACAAAGAAGTTACTGTAAATCATGACGGAGCAATTCATCATTACAAGGGAAGCAGTGTGATTATTGCAACTGGAGCTGCAGAAAATATGGTTCCTTTTGAAGGCTGGACTTTGCCTGGTGTAATCGGAGCCGGTGCTGCACAGACCATGATGAATCTGAATGCCGTAAAACCTGGTAAAAAAATCCTTATGCTTGGTAGCGGGAACGTTGGGCTTGTTGTAAGTTTTCAGCTTTTGCAGGCAGGTTGTGAGGTAGTTGCCCTTGTAGATGCAGCACCAAGAATCGGCGGTTATGGTGTACATGCAGCAAAGGTTGCCAGAACTGGAGTTCCATTTTACCTTGGTTACACTATTAAAAAAGTTGAAGGCACAGAAAAGGTTGAAGGCGTAACGATTGGTAAGGTAGACGAACATTTTAAGATTATTCCTGGAACAGAAATACATTTTGATGCTGATACGGTGTGTATCGCGGTAGGTCTAAGCCCTATGAGTCAGCTTTTGAAAATGTCCGGTTGTAAGATGGAAGATAACCCTAAACGTGGCGGACAGGTTCCGATTGTAGATGAGTATGGTGAGACCTCGGTTCCTTGTCTTTTTGCTGCCGGTGATGTAAGTGGTATAGAAGAAGCCAGCTCTGCAATGATTAAGGGACGAATGTCAGGACTCCGTGCTGCTTACAAGCTTGGTTTTACAGAAGAAAAGCCTATGGTTGAAGCAGAGGAAACATATCAGAAAGATCTGGACAGTCTGCGTCAAGGAATGTTTGCTCCGTCTAACCGTGGAAAACTTATTGAAAAAACAGATGAAGGAATTCCTGTTTCTATGAATCTTCTTCAAAAAGGTTATATTGCAGAGGATGAAATTGAAAGGTATCCGGGTGTTACACATCAAAAAGGAATACATCCTGTTATTGAATGTACACAGAATATTCCATGTAACCCGTGTCAGGATGCCTGTAAGAAAAACTGCATAAAAATCGGTTCCTGCATTACAGCTCTTCCAGTTGTTGCGCCAGAAAACTGCGGCTGTACAGGCTGTGGTATGTGCGTGGCAAGCTGTTCTGGTCAGGCAATTTTCCTTGTTAATGAAGATTTTGAACCGGGCTTTACAAGCGTAACTTTGCCTTATGAGTTTTTGCCACTTCCTGCGGCTGGATCAATTGGCAAGGCTCTGAGCCGTAGCGGAGAAGTTATTTGTGATGCAGAAGTTGTAAGTGTAAAAACTTCTAAAGCCTTTGATCATACAAACCTTCTTACAATGAAGGTCCCGAAAGAGTTTGGATATAAGGCAAGATTCTGGAAAGCAGAGTAGGAGGCGTGCAAATGATGAATGACAGATCTAAAGATATTGGAGAATTTATTCCAGGTCCTGATGACGACATGATTATCTGTCGCTGCGAAGAAATTACAAAAGGCGAAATAAGACGGGCTGTTCACGATGGTATGTTTACTATGCAGGAAATAAGACGATATCTTCGTGCCGGAATGGGACTCTGTCAGGGGCAGACCTGTTCTAAACTGGTAAAGGGAATTGTTGCTGCCGAACAGAAGGCAAGTCCTGCCGTTATTACACCTGCAACAAGTCGCGGTCCTATACGCCCTGCAGAAATGAAAACACTTGCTTCGGAGGTATTGTAAAATGAAGACAAAAGCTGATGTGATTGTAATTGGAGCAGGCATTGTTGGTAATGCAACGGCTTATTATCTGGCAAAAAAAGGAAAGGCGGTAATTGTTCTTGAAGCAAGTGATTATATAGGAAACGGAGGCTCTTCAAGAAACGGTGGAGGTGTGCGCCAGAGTGGACGTAATCCAAAAGAACTTCCGCTTATGGTCTGGGGTGTAAAGAACCTGTGGCCTGGTTTGAGCGAAGAACTCGGAGTGGATACAGAGTATACTCAGGAAGGAAACCTACGTCTTGGTAAAACAGAAGAGCACATTAAGATTCTCGAAAAACTTACGGCTAATGCACAGAAGTGTGGTGTAGACGTAAAAATGATTGATGCGGCTGAAGTCCGTAAAATCAATCCATATATGAGTGATGCAGTTATAGGTGCCTCCTGGTGTCCTACAGACGGCCATGCAAATCCTTTGACTACAACTCTTGGATTTTATAAGTGCGCAAGAAAGCTTGGTGCTGATTTTATTACCGGCGCAAAGGTTTCAAAAATCCTTGTAAAAGGTGGTAAGGTTTGCGGAGTAGAAGCAGGTGATGAAAATGGAAGTCAGATTTTTGAAGCAGAAAATGTTGTTGTTGCCGCTGGCTTTGAAAGTAATGCAATTCTGAATACTGTAGGAATTACAATTCCTATGAAGAAAAAACTTTTGCAGTGTCTTGTTACAGAAGCTCAACCTAAGATGTTTAAGCAGATGCTTGGAACTGCTATGGCAGACTTTTATGGACATCAGACAAAGCACGGTTCTTTTGTGTTCGGTGGCCATGACGGTTATGAAGATTATGCTAACCCTGATTTTGAGAATAACGATTATCCGCCGTCAACTGCGGATTTTGTGAGTGCCTGTACCCGGGGAATCATCGGTTATTTTCCAAAATTGAGCAATGCAAAAATAGTACGCGCCTGGGCTGGTTATGAAGATATGGCCAGTGACGGAGTTTGTACAGTAAGCAAAGTTGATGAAGTTCCAGGTCTTTATGTAGAATGCAGTTTCTCTGGTCATGGATTTGGAATAGGACCAAGTGCGGCTTATAACATTTCAGAGCTTATCTGTACAGGAAGCTGCCCGGCAGACATCAGCACATTGCGTTATAACAGATTTAAGCCTGCCTTATAAAATTAAGTATTTTTTAATAAATTAAGTATTTGTAATATTGACTAAAAGACAGGAATTTGTTACTTTTCTTTTCATGAAAGATAAAGACGTCGAAATCTATATTTCGGCGTCTTTTTTTTTGTTTTCGGGGGAAAATATGGATGAGGAACAGCTTCATATTCATACAATTCAATCATACCTTGTTTTAGAAACAGAGAAGTTTTATCAGAAAATAATAGCAAATGATGGTATTTCTCATTTTTATAGTTTCAAATGCAACTCAAATAAAACAATACCATTTCTGGAAGATAGCTGCTCTAACATTTTATTTGAATATACTCCTTCAGATATGAATTCTTTTTTTATTGGTAATGCGGCTTGCAGAAATACACTCGAATTGAAAAAGAATTGCGAGTATTTTGGAATTCGTTTTCAGCCGGGTGCGAATCCCTTTTTCTTTGATCAGGAAGTAAAAGATCTTATGGGACAGAAAATTGAGTTAAAAGAATTTTCTTTGATGACGAATCTGTCGGACAGAATGTCGGTTCAGGATACGTTTACCAACAGGATGTGCACTTTTATGGATGAGTACAGAAAATGGCGGGATACTACTCAAAATGGCCAGAAGCAGCTTTTTTATCAGATGGTTAATATAATCGTAAAAAAAGACGGGCTTTTGAAAGTCAGTGAACTAATTGAAAAGACAGGTTATTCATCCAGATATATCAATCTTCTTTTTGACAGATATCTAGGCTGTAGTGCAAAACAGTTTTGTAAAAATGTCAAAATGCATACGATTATCAATGATATGAATAAAAAGGAAATTGATTCCCTGCTGGATTTGTCTACAAAATTCAATTTCTATGATCAGAGCCACTTTGTACATTCATTTAAGGAGTTTACGGGTGTTTCTCCAACTGAATACATAGAGCATGTGAAACAAAATTCGTACAGTTCACATGTTTTTACAGAAGAGTAGCAGAACATTCAGTGCGATTTTTTACAATTCATAAATAAAACAAATTACTAAAATAGAATTATCAAAACAACAAAGGCGTTAGAAGATTTTTGAGAAATCAACTTCTAACGCCTTAATTTTTTAGGAAAGGACGGTGGATTATGAGAAAGACTGTTAGAAATCTTGTTATGGGAATTAGCCTGGTTGGAATGGTATTTATGATGAATTCCTGCAAAAAAAAGGAAGTTGAATCGAATTATGTATATACAGGAAAACCAGAATACAAGGAGTTTGCAGAGCAGGTAAAGGGTGTATTAAAAGTTGGTATTGAATGTGCTTATGCTCCGTTCAACTGGACACAGCCTACAAAGGAAATTCCGGGGCATCCTGAATTGACAGCGGAACCTATTTATGGTTCTCCAGATTATACATATGGATTTGACGTTATCTTTTCAAAAATGCTGGCAGATGAAATGGGATTGAAGCTAGAGATTCATAAGAATGACTGGTCTGCAATCTGGCTGGGATTAAAAGCTGGAGACTATGACCTTGTTGAATCGGGAAGTATTTATTCAGAAGAGCGAGATACCTTCCTTGACTACATTGATCCGTATTACAACAGATTTAATGTAATTGTAGTAAAGAAGGGAAGCCCTTATGAAAAATATACAAGACTTGAACAGTTCAAGGGGCTTAAGTTTACAACACAGATTAACACAAACTGGCCTGCTTATATTAATCAGGTACCAGACCCTGTAATTCTTCCGTATCCAGAAACCTGTACAGAAGTAATTATGAAGGTTGCTATGAATGATGTTGACTGTGGTGTTATGGACTGGCCAACAGCTTATTCAGGTTGTCTTTCAAACCCTGATGTGACAATTGTTCAGCTTGAACCTGGTTACGATTTTGTGACACCAGAAAATGCATCTGATACTTGTACACCATCTGTACTTGAAGGAAATACTGTTGCAGTTGAAGCCCTTAAGAAGGGCATGAGGGCAATCGGCTGGAATCAGGAAAAGATGGATCAGTATATGAAGCTTGCAATTGAAACTCAGCCATTGAGTAACTAAAGAAAAATAAGGAATAAGGAGCCATTATGAGCAGTCAGGGATTATTATATTGGGTATGGTTTATTTTCAAGAATTACTGGTCTTATTTCTTAAAGGGAACCGTACTTACTCTTGAGATTGCAATAATTGGTACTATTCTGGGCTATATTGTTGGTTTTGCAATTGGTCTTGTTCAGGCAACACCAATTGCAAAAGGCGACAGCCAGATACGAAAGTGCTGCTTCCGTGCCTTGAAGCCGTTATGTTCAGCCTTCGTATCTGTTTTTAGAGGTACACCGATGATGGTTCAGGCTATGGTTTTTTACTATGGCTTGAAAAATGCACATGTTGATATTTCACCATTCTTAGCTTCTTTAATAGTTTTGATGTTGAATACAGGTGCATATATGGCAGAAACTGTACGTGGTGGAATCATTTCAATCGATAACGGACAGCTTGAAGGCGGTTTTGCATTGGGAATGAGCCATACAAAAACTATGTTTATAGTTATTCTGCCACAGGCCTTTAGAAATATAGTTCCAGAAATGGTAAACCAGTTTTTGTCAAACTTGAAGATGACATCGGTGTTAAATGTAATTGGAGTTTATGAACTTTATTTTGCAACAAAAAGTGCTGCAGGAATTTATTACAGATATTTTGAATCTTATATAATCTGTGCAGTTTTCTATTTTATTATCTGCACAATCTTTACAAGAATCTTGAAGCTTGTAGAAAAGAAAGCGTTCCAGCAAAAAGATTATGAGCTGGCTGTTGAATATATGAGTGGATCTGCAGAGTAAGGAGATGCGTATGACAACAGAGACAAAAACAAACGAACCAATTTTACGAGTAGAGCATCTTGTTAAAAATTTTGGTACACATGAAGTTCTTAAGGATCTGGATTTTGTTGTAAACAAAGGGGAAGTTGTTTGTATAATCGGTTCTTCTGGTTCTGGAAAATCAACTATGCTCAGATGTATTAATGGGCTTGAAATGAAGACCAGCGGTAAGATTGTATTTAATGGAAAAGAAGTTGGTTCAAACTCTAAAGAACTTGCAAAGTTCCGTACAAAGGTCGGAATGGTTTTTCAGTCTTTTAACCTTTTTAATAACATGACAGTTTTGCAGAATTGTATGGCAGGAACAACAAAGGTTCTCAAAATGAAAAAAAAGGAAGCCGAATTTCTTGCAATCAAATATCTAAGAAAGGTTGGAATGGCACCTTATATAAATGCACATCCAGCTCAGCTTTCGGGTGGTCAGAAACAGCGTGTAGCAATTGCCCGGGCACTAACTATGCAGCCTGATATGCTTCTTTTTGATGAACCTACAAGTGCGCTCGACCCGGAGATGGTAGGTGAAGTTCTTTCTGTAATGAAGGAGCTTGCAAAGGAAGGTCTTACTATGATGATTGTAACCCACGAAATGGCCTTTGCAAAAGATGTTTCAACAAGGACAATTTTCATGGATCAGGGATACATCGTAGAAAATGACAGCCCGGATGTTATTTTCACAAATCCAAAAACTGCCAGAATGAAAGAATTCTTAAGAAGATATATGGAGGATTAAAATATGGAAAACTATACTATTACAATTGCCCGTGGTTTTGGTTCGGGCGGAAAGGAAATTGCATCTACAGTAGCAAAAGAATTAGGAATACATTGTTATGAAAACAGAATCCTTACACTAGCTTCACAGCTCAGTGGAATTGATCGTCAGTTATTTGAAGAAGTAAATGAAAAGCTTCATCAAAAGCAGTCTGGAATAACTTCGTTACTGCGTGGGTTACCGAGACGAACTGAAGCAACTCCGGAACGCCGTACGTTTGCAAGCGATGATCAGCTTTATGATTATATCAAACAGATTATTCTTGAACTTTCAAAGACTGAAAGCTGTGTAATTGTCGGAAAAGCAGCAGACTGGGTGTTAAAAGATAATCCTCGTGTATTGAGCGTTTATATAGAAGCACCTCGTTCATTCTGTCGTCCGAGAATTATGAAACAGATGGGGGTAACTGCCGAGACTGCAGATATTTCCATTACAGAAACTGACAAGTATCGTGCAGATTATTATCAGTATTATACAAATGGAAACTACTGGACTAACCCGGTTAATTACGACATGACCTTAAATACAGCTAGGCTTGGAATCAGAGGATGTGTTGATATGATAAAGCAGGCTCTGTTCATGAAGTTTTCGGATTTGCTTGAATCAGAAAAAAAATAACAGATAACAGGAGTTGTACCCGATGTTTACTTACAGCATTCCAACAAAGATTTATTTTGGTAAAGGTCAGCTTAATAGCTTAGGAAATGTAATTTCTGATTATGGAAAGAAAGTGCTTCTTGTTTACGGGGGAGGCTCAATCAAAAAAACGGGAGTTTATGATATTGTATGCTCTCAATTAAAACAGATGAAGCTTCAGATTTATGAACTTTCTGGAATAGAACCAAATCCAAAAATAGATTCAGTTCGTAAGGGTATAGCTGTTTGTAAACAGGAAAGTATTGAAGCTGTGATTGCAGTTGGCGGTGGTTCTGTAATTGATGCGGCAAAATTTATTGCGGCTGGAGCTTGTGTAGATTTTGATGTCTGGGATTTTATTTCTAAAAAGTCAACAGTACAGAATGTTCTGCCTGTATTTAGTGTTCTCACAATTTCTGCGACAGGATCAGAAATGGATAATACTGCTGTATTAAATAATCCTGAGACAATGGAAAAACTAGCTCTAATAGATGATAAGCTTTTTCCAGCAGCCTCTTTTTGTGATCCTACATTAACTTATACAGTAAGTTCATATCAGACAGCTTGCGGTAGTGCTGATATTTTCAGCCATATTATAGAAGTATATTTTAATAGAAATCAGGATTTATATATGCTCGATACACAGATGGAAGGCATGTTGAAGACTGTAATAAAATACGCTCCTGTTGCTATGGCAGAGCCAGATAATTACGATGCCCGTGCAAATCTTATGTGGACTTCTACCTGGGCAATAAACGGTTACATTTATGGCTGTAAAAAAGCACCATGGAGTTGTCATCCTATGGAACATCAACTTAGTGCAGTTTATGACATTACTCATGGACTTGGGCTCGCTATTTTGATTCCGCACTGGATGGAATATGTTCTGGATGATTCAACCGTACAAAAGTTTTATGATTTTGCAGTAAATGTTTGTGGAATTACACCTGCAGAAGATAAGATACTGACAGCAAAGATGGGAATAGAATTTGTAAAAGATTTCTTATACAACAAGCTTAATCTAAAAAGGTCTTTATCAGAAATCGATATTGATGATACAAATTTTGTTTCAATGGCTGAAAAAGCGTGTGGAGCAAACGGATATATAGACGGATGGAAAAAATTGTATCCTAAAGATGTTCTTGCTATCTACAAATCAGCATTATAGGATACATGATTATAAATAGAACGGGAATTGCATAAATATGCAAAAAAATGTATATTAATACATAAGAGGTGATTTTATGAAAAAAATGACTGTAGTTTGCGCTGCACTTGCAGCTGTTCTTGCATTCACAGGATGCTCTAAATCAAATGTTCAGATTAATTCTATTGCTGATTTGGCTGGAAAGAAAATTGGTGTTCAGGCTGGTACAACTGGTGAAGCCTGGGTTCAGGATAATGTACAGGGAGTTCAGCTTTCTTCTTTTAAGACTGGAATGGATGCTGCTCTCGATCTTAAGAATCGTGCAATTGATGCAGTAGTTCTTGATGAACTTCCTGCAAAGGCAATTGTTGAACGTAATGCAGATCTTAAAATTATTCACGATCCAGAATTTGCTAACAACAAGGAAGCTTATGCAATTGCTGTAAAAAAAGATAATGCAAAACTTCTTTCTTCTATTAATAAGACAATCGCTGATATGAAAGCTAATGGTGATTACGAAAAACTCGTAAACGCATTTATGCCAGCTGATGGAAAAATCCAGATTCCAGCTGCAGAAGCTTTGACAGGAAACTCTGTTGTAAAACTTGGAACAAATGCTGCTTTCCCACCATTTGAATATGTTGAAGGAAAGAACATTGTTGGTTTTGATATCACAATGGGGCAGAGAATTGCTAAAGATGCAGGTATGAAACTTGAAGTTGTTGATATGGCATTTGACAGCTTGATTCCAGCATTGCAGTCTGGCACAATCGATTTCATTGCAGCAGGTATGTCTGTAAACGAAGAACGCAAAAAGAACGTAGACTTCTCAGAAACATATTTTGAATCTGAGCAGGTAATTATTGTACGCAAGTAGCTTAGTTCTTTTCAAAACGGTGGTATGTTATTCATACTGCCGTTTTATTATTTAACAAAGTAAATAAATGATAAAAAAATGAGGTTTTAATGTTTCAATCATTTTACGACACTATGATTGCAGGCCAGCGCTATATGCTGATTGTACAGGGACTCGGAATTACAATTCTGATTGCTATCTGTGCAATTTTGATTGGTACTGTGCTTGGTTTTATTCTTGCCCTGATGAAGGTTTCTGGCAACAAGATTCTTAAAACAATTGCAGAAGTATACACAACAATTTTGCGTGGTATTCCTCTTGCAACCCAGCTTATGATTTTTTATTTTGTTATTTTTGCGCCACTGGGATTAAATCGTCTTCTTGTTGCAATTCTTGCATATGGATTCAACTCCGGTGCTTATTGTACAGAAATCTTCCGTGCTGGTATTCAGGGAATTGATCCGGGACAGACAGAAGCAGGTCGTTCTTTAGGTTTGAGTAAATGGCAGACAATTTTTAAAATCGTACTTCCTCAGGCAGTTAAGGCTGTTCTTCCAACATATACAAGTGAATTCATTGTACTTATTAAGGAAACTTCTGTTGCAAGTTTTATAGCTGTAATGGATATGACAAAAGCGGGAGATATGATTCGTAATGCAACTTATAATGCATGGATCCCTCTTCTTACCTGTGCGGCAATATACCTTGTGCTTACTGTAGGTCTTACAAAACTTTTCGGAGCACTCGAAAAAAGGATGGCAAAAAGTGATAGAAGTTAAGAATCTTAAAATCAGCTTTGGAAAACTCAACGTATTAAAAGACGTTTCAATAAATATTCAGAAGGGTGAAAAGATTGTAATTATCGGACCTTCTGGTTCTGGAAAATCTACTTTTCTTCGTTGTCTAAACAGACTGGAAACTCCAGATGGAGGACAGATTCTTTTTGAAGGTAATGATTTAACTGATCCTAAAACTAATCTTGATCTTTGCCGTCAGAAAATGGGAATGGTGTTCCAGCACTTTAATCTTTTTCCTCATCTTACAGTTTTGCAGAATATTACACTTGCACCGGTAACTCTTAAGCTTAAAACTCAAGAAGAAGCAGAAAAAGAAGCTATGCAGCTGCTTGAACGCATTGGTCTTCCAGATAAGGCAAATGTTTACCCTTCAACTTTAAGTGGTGGACAGAAGCAGCGTATTGCTATTGTTCGCTCACTTGCAATGCATCCGGATGTTATGCTCTTTGATGAACCAACTTCTGCTCTCGACCCAGAAATGGTCGGCGAAGTTCTTGAAGTTATGAAGGATCTTGCCCGCGAAGGTATGACAATGGTTGTTGTAACTCACGAAATGGGCTTTGCCCGCGAGGTTGCAGACCGTGTTCTTTTTATGAACGAAGGTTATATCGAAGAAGAAGGCAGCCCTGACGAGCTGTTTACACATCCAAAAAGCGAAAGATTACAGCAATTTTTCAAATCAATTCTGTAAAATTCTCTCAAAATCTCCAAATTTTCCTCATTTGTACCTCTAAAAAGTAACACAGAATCAGCACATTTTCTGTAACCAAGGTTATTTTTGAATAACCTTGGTTAAATCGCAAAAAAAGTTATTGACGGTAAACTGATTTCACTGTATGTTATAAACATAAATTAAAGTTACAGTAAAGTTAAAAAGTATGAAATTAAGAAAGTTACACATTAAAAAGAAATTAGCATTATCTTTATATAGAAGCGTTGCTAAGAAGAGAGTTTATTCGGAGAACCGGTTTATCGTCGGTGAGAGAGTTCTTGGACTGTAGTTTGGAGAGTATACAGTCTGAGAACTTTTTTTTTGCCTTGAAATACGTTATAATTCCCCCAATGGTCAAAGAAATCACAATTACAGTCGAAGCTAAGGATGAAAAAAATACCGGGCTTTTGGACAGTCTTATCCGTAAGGAACTCAAAAAAAATCATATAAATGAAACTCAGTTTGAAAAGGTTTTTGTAAAGAAATCTATAGATGCACGTCACGGACAGTTGAAGCTGCATTTGCGCTACAAGGTTTATATTGGAGAAAAGCCACAGAGTGCCGGTGAGTGGAAGCCTCTTTGGAAGAGTAGCGAGGGCGTCGGTGTAGAACGTACCGTAATAATTGTAGGGGCTGGGCCGGCAGGTCTTTTTGGTGCCCTTAAACTTTTGGAAAGTGGAATAAAACCAGTTATAATTGAGCGCGGCGTACAGACCAGCCAGCGAAGAAAGGACATTGCACTGATTAGTACACGTGGCGTAGTAAACGGAGACTCTAATTACTGTTTTGGAGAGGGCGGGGCTGGTACTTTTTCTGACGGAAAGTTATATACGCGTAGTAATAAGCGCGGTGATATTGGTGGGGTGCTTCGCGTTTTTAATTATTTTGGCGCAGACGAAAAGATTCTTACCGACGCTCATCCGCACATAGGAACAGACCGCTTGCCGCAGGTGATTAATGCTATGCGCGATAAGATAATTGCGCTGGGCGGTGAGTTTTATTTTAATTCCCGTGTAACAAATCTTTTAGTAGAAGCTGGTTGTGTAAAAGGGGTTGAAACCGAAAATGTAGAAAATGGTGAACACCAGCAATTTTATGGGGCTGCTGTACTTTTAGCAACCGGTCATTCTGCTACAGATATTTATGAAATGCTCGCAAAGGTTGCTCCTTCTGCACTTGAAGCAAAAACATTTGCGGCTGGTGTCCGCGTTGAACATCCTCGTACTTTGATAGATTCTATTCAGTATCATGGACGGGGTGCTTCTTCTGGACTTGGGGCAGCAGAGTATCGCGTTACTACTCAGATAGATGGTCGCGGTGTTTATTCTTTCTGTATGTGTCCAGGCGGATTTGTTGTTCCTTCAAGTTCTGGCCCGAATGAAATTGTTGTAAACGGAATGTCGGCTGCAGCACGTAATTCAAAGTGGTCAAATGCTGCAATCGTAGTAGAAATCCGTCCGGAAGATATTCCTGTGCAGTTTAAGGCAGCCGCAGAAAAACTTGCTTGCCCACAGCTTGCAGGTTTATTATTCCGCACAGAAATTGAACATCTTACAGCTGAAAACGGCAAAGGTCAGGCTGCTCCTGCACAGAGACTAACTGATTTTCTTGCAGGCCGCATTTCAGAAAATCTTCCGGCAACCAGCTATACTCCAGGTCTTGTTGCTTCAGATCTTGGAAGCTGGCTTCCTTCTCATATTTCAGACCGTCTCAAAAAAGGCTTTGTAGAAATTGACCACAATATGCATGGTTTTATCTGCCCTGATGCATTAATGATTGCTTCGGAAACCCGTACAAGTACACCGGTTCGTATTTTGCGTGATAAAGAAACATTCGAGTGTACTCAACTTAAAGGTCTATATCCTGTAGGCGAAGGTTCTGGCTATTCGGGAGGAATTGTCTCAAGTGCTATGGATGGTGAGAACGCCTGCAGCCATATTACGCAAGTCATAAAAGGTCAATAATAGTCAATAATGGTTACAAAATATAACAAATTGTTGTTTGAAAAAAACGTTTTAGGTGCTATAATAGAACATTATGAATAGAAACAGAATCAGCTCGGAGAGAGTTGTTGCTGTTGTAGGGCTCGTGTTCTTACTTGTGGCTGCCATTGCCAGTATTTTGCTGGATGGGGATCCTAAATCAATTATTGAAAAAATTGCTCCTACTAATATTGTTATTCCTGTAGTTCATTTTATTTGTGTTGGTTTCGCTATTGTTTTTCTTATCACTCAGAATTTGTATGTTATGATTTCCATTTTTCTGATTGAAAGTGAGCTTACAATTCTTACACATTATGAGGAACTCGGAATCTTTTTCTTTTATGCAGCCCTCATTTTAATTCTCTGTAAAGACCTTTTTGTAAATAAACCTCGTAAAAGAATATTCAGACTTTTTGTGATTCATTTGATTACACTGTTTTTCTCCTATCCGCATGGAATCACTTATATGCTGATTTCTATCAGTTATTCTCTTTTCTGTTTTGCTTTTTATCTCTGGATTTATTACAGTCTTAAAGCAAAATTGTCATGCCTCTTTCCACAGAATGTTCGTGATAATACAACAATTATCGATAAGCCTGCGGGTTCTACCATCAGCCTTTCTGATTATAATTTGAACGAACGTCAGCGTAATTTTGTTATGGACAATATTCATAACAAATTAAGCTATAAAGAAATAAGTGAAAAATATTTTGTCAGCGTTTCTACTGTAAAGAAAGATTTTGCAGAAGTATTTAAGATTTTTGAAGTTTCAAATATAGAAGAATTGCGTCTTCTTTTACTCCAGTATCAGGTTAAAGAATAATTTGTAGTACTGGATGCAGCGGCATTAAAGTAAGGTAGATTTTGTAAATTTTTAGGGCATGGAAAACGTGTCGTATAGATGAGCGTGAGGCCTGGAATATCTGGAAATTGTCCGGGCTTTACGCTCATTTTTTTTATTCTGTTGTTTTTATCTGATAAAACAAAAAGATATCTAATTTTTTTATCTAAATATAAATAATTTGTTATATTTAATATTATAGGATTAAGCTTTTCCTCTTCCAGCAGATTGATTAGTTTTGGTGATGCTTCTGGTAAAAGCAGAGCTGTATCAGATAAATCTTTTTGAGCGGAATTGAGACTTAATACTTTTAAAGTGAAGATTAAATCTTCCAGAAAATTTTCCTCTTCTATTATTAATTTGTAACTACTCATTTGATGAATTTTTGCACTGACAAGATATTCTTGTCAATTAAAATTTTCAAAGGGTTACTCTTTATGTGACTATGAAACGTCGCAGGAAAATCAGGTTCCTTGGAAGAGCTAACATAGCAGGCCTGAATATTAAAAAGTATAGGGAAGCACTTGATCCTCCATGTTCTCAAAATGACCTTGCCAGTAAACTCCAGCTTGCCGGCTTGAGCGTTCACAAAAATATGGTAAGCATGGTAGAAAACGGTGAGCAGGGGATAAGCGACGTTGAGCTCCGCACCTTTGCCAAAGTTCTTGGCGTATCAATTTCAGATTTGATGGATGAATCAATCTATCAGGACGGCACCCACAGCAAAGACATCGGCTATTCCGAAGATTCCTACGACGTAGGCCTTACATCCGCCGCAGAAAAACCAAAGAAATAATCTCAAATATTTATCATCTCTCTAATATTCATCACCTCTTTTTTTTTGACAGATACAAAAGGTCAGAGTAAAATATATCTATATTATTTTCTTATATATACCACTTTATAATCACATTTTTTTTCAGGAGAAAAGTTTATGAAAAAACTTGAACTCTCATCATTTATTTCCAAATTAGCATTAATTTTATTAGTTCTTACAACTGTTGTTTTTACATCCTGTGAGAATTTTCTCCAGGGAGAAGATGTTAAAGAAGAGATTTCCAAGGCTATTGAATACAATAATGCTGCAACCTATGTCCTTCATCTTGTCGCTCTTAAGGGCAGTGGAGATATAAAAACTCCGGCAGGAGAAGAGGTATCTAAAAAGGTTTCAGATACCTTTAATGTAAAATTTGTGCCGGAAGACAATCATAAATTCATAAAATGGGAAGCTGTAATTAGTGGACTCGGCCAGAACGAAAAAGTCTCTGATTACATAGAGTTTGAAGATGAAAAGAGTCTTGAAACAAAGGTTACTTTTAAGAAGGCTTCAAATTCAATTACAATTACCCCTGTCTGTCCGGAGCTTCTTACTGTAAAAGAATTCAATTTTAAGGATGAAGGAACAATTAATCCTCGTGACAGTTCCATTGTCATTACGCTGAATCAGGAAATTCCTGAAGAATGTAAAAGCGCTTTTTCAATCAGCATTCCAGGTCTTCCAGAAGACAAGACCTTTGAAGATTATTTTATGCCGGCTGAAATTTCGGGAAAGGTTATAACTATTAAAACAAAGTATTCTCAGACTCAGGAAAAGGATGATCTTATTCCTGTTGATCAGAATTCTTCAAAAACAATTTCAATTACATTATCTTCAGAAAAGCTTTTCTACACAAACAAAGAATATTCAGAAGAAAATGATGTTTATCTTGATAAAGACGTTGTATTGCGATATACGATAGGTTCTCAAACTTCTAAGCCAACTGATGTCGAGTTTACCTATGACAAAGACCAGTGTTCTATGCACGTAAATGACATTGACTGGAGTAGTGGTCAGTCTATGGCTTGTAGTGTAGGTCAAACTGTTTCATTATATTGTAAACCAAAAACTGGTTGGAGTTTCTGTGGCTGGCAGTTTGAAAGAACTTACTCAGATAACGGTGTAAACAAAACAGAACTCATTTCTGCTGACTCTCTTGCTGAATTGAATCTTAAAATTGATTACAGTGAAGATACAAAAGACACTTATGGCTACGATATCGAAACAAGAATTGCACAGGCAAAACTTAGTGTAAACAATTACATCGAAGGAACCATTACTGTAAGCCCTGTTATATTTGAATGTCTTGCTGTTGAAGATTTTAATATGAAAAATGCTGATAAGGTTTATCCGCGTGATAATCCTATCATCCTTACCTTTAACAAACCTGTAAAAGCTGAATGTCTCGAAAATATCATCGTAAGAATTCCAGGTCTTGCAGAAGGTGTTTCGGCCATGGATTTCTTTAAGCCTGCCGTAATCAGCGGAAATAAAGTTACACTCCAGGCCAATACCGACGGTAAAGTAAGCAGCATGATTCCCGTTCCCGCAAACGGCACCGTAGCAATTACTGTTATAATTCCCGAAACCAACTTTTACTACGAAGCTACATCTCAAACAGGTAAATATAATGTAGGCCTCTATTCCGAAAAAACATACACCTATACTATCAACTCTGAAACTACGGAGAAAACGCTAATAAAACTTCATGTTGATGGCGAGCTTGCAGATTACAGTACCTTGCGTGTTGGTGAAGTTCCATATACAGAAACTGCCGTTAATTACAGTGTAGGTTCAACTTTCTCTCTGTCATATAAAATTTCTGATGACTACAGATTTTATGGCTGGAAGATAAGCTATGATTCAGAAGAGTTTGTTATTCCTGAACAAGCAGAGTTGCTTTCAACTGTAAATCTTTCCGTAACTTACAAAGACGAAAATCTCACACAGCCAACATTCACTATTGAAAAAAGCTTTGCTAATCAAATCGTAATTCAGCCGTATGTTATTAAAATTCCAGAAGCTTACATAACGATTGATGGCGAGCACGGAACCTTTACACCTGGAAAAGGAAAGAAGAAATATAAGATTGGTGTAAAAAATCCGATTGAATTCGATGCGGTTAGCGATTATGCCTTTATAAGATGGAAAATTATAAATGAAAAAACTGGTAATGAAATAATAGCTGATGCAATTGATGGAAATAATGGTAAGGCTGAAAATACATATATTACTTTTACAGATGCTTCCAGTGAAAAAACAGAATTTGAACTGATTCAAATTCCTGCAGAAGATGAAGAAATAAGTTTGTCAATTCAACCTGAATTAGTGGAACGTCCACGTATTATTTCTAATTCACCGTCTTATGTAGCTTCTGGTGTTTTGCGAGACACAACAATTCAGGTAATGTTTGATACAAACATGGAAGAAGATTCCATTTATTATACGGACAAAGAACTGGAAGCTCTTACAAATGAGTTCGATTTTGAAAATGAATATACGTTACTACCTGTAAAGGAAAACGACCCGAATACAAAATATTACGGATACAAAAAAGGTGAAGAAGTATTCTTTAAGAACATTTTAATTACTAATTCACGTAATGATGAGAATCTTAATAGATTTTTTAAGGCACCAGTATTTGAAAATGCACGAACTCTATCTATTCCTGTTAATAGAGCAACGCCAATTAATCCTGGTGTTCGAGTTTCCGTAATGCTGAATGAAAACTTTTTCTACAAGACTGGTGGAAAAGATATTTCTATGAGCCGTGCCGAAAAATGGCAGTATCTTGTAAATGGAAAGACGGATAATGATCCTCCAACAATTGGTAATGATGACCTGATTATAAAGGACTCTAAGCAAAATGCGTTGTTGCCAAGTTCTGATGCTTTTGATTTGAATGCTACTGGTATCGATTCATTAAAATATTTTGCTGGTGGAAAATTCAGTTTATTTCTGAAAGCAGAGGATAATACTGCTCCAGATTCTACATTCAATATTGTTTGTGAGAAGCTTTATGATAAAGATTATCAATCAGTTACAACAGAGGATAAAACAACATTGATGATAGAGTATAACAATCCTCTGGGAACGTCTTCTGAATATGGATTTACAGATAATAACAATATTAGAATCCTGGCAGATTGTTATCTTGATGATTTGGACGATGGCATCTATTCAATGTATTTTGTTGTAAAAGATGGTAGTGGAAATGAAAATACATATCCAGAAAATATAGGTACTGCAGAAAATCCTGTTTATCCAAAATACTATTTCTGTATGGATAAGGTAGCTCCTGATATTGACGAGCCAGAGATTAAAGACGGTGCTGAACAAGGGGCTGTTTCACTTAGCTGGAATCCTGCATTGGTTTCTGATTATCATGGGGCGACTATTTCCTACAGAGAGTGGGGAACAGATGATTTTACAGATGTTGATGATTGTGTTAATTCATGTTCACTTGCTCTTAAACCGGGTACCCGTTATGAAATTATTACAAAATATAAAGATTATGCCGGTAATGTAACAGAATATGCTGTTGAAGATGGTTTCTATACTCGTCCTGCTGCACCTTCGGTAACAGTAAATCTTGTAAATGACAGCACTGTTACACTTAACTGTACTAAGCCTACAATAGGAAACTCTACAGACTTTAGAATGAAGCTTAAAGGCGGACTCTCTGGAGAGCAGCCTATAGAATTTACAACTGAGAATGGTGTTGCTCAAGCAACTGTCGAAGGTCTTGATAAAGGTATTAAATATGAGTTTGAAGTTTGTACCTACGATTCTGCTGGAGACAAATACAGTTTGCCTTGCTATACAAGTGGTACAACATTACCATCATTTACAACCAAACCAAATGCTCCAAGAGAAGTATCTGCTTCATTTATAAGTAATATAAATCAGGGTACTGTAAATTGGACAAAGCCTGTAAATGGTATTGATGGTTATATAATCTATTGTTCTAGTGATGAATCATTCCCAGATACAACGGCAACTAAAACACAGGAACTAGGTGCTAATGATGCAACAACAGTACAGTTCACTGGGCTTACAGCAGGAACGAGGTATTATGTAAAAGCAGTCTCTTATTTTGGTACTAAGGCAAATCAAACTGAATCTGAAACTGTAATCACTAATACAAAGTGTTCTCCTGTTACTGGTTTGTCATATACTGCTGAATCAAATACCGCACTTAATGTCAGTTGGACAGCTCCTGCTGGTAATTTCGATTATTATACAGTTTGGTATAAGCAGTCTTCTGCACAAAGATGGGAAACGAAAAATGTTAATAAAACAAGTTCAAGCGTACTAATTGATGGTCTCACTGGTGCTACAGATTATAATGTAAAAGTTGTAGTAAATGGACTTTCAAATAGTACAGACAATCTGACAACTTCATGCAAAACTTGTCCAAATCCTGCTAATAATTTATATGCAGAAAAGAAATCTGATACAAGCTTTGAAGTTACATGGAATGCACCTGATGGCAATTATGATGGTTATAGACTATATTACAGTAAAGAATTAGAGGATTTGACTTCTGGTTCTGCAACTTCAGTTTCTATTTCCAAGGGAACAACATCAAAAACAATTACAGGATTGGATTCAAAGGCTCTTTATTACCTTAAGTTAGAAACATATATAGGTTCAGAATTAAAAACTTATACGGCACCAATCGCATGTTCTCTCGCACTTGATAATGTTCGAAATTTAACAGCAACTCCAGTTTCTACTCAATCAATTAAACTCAGCTGGACAAATCCAACTTCTGATTTTGATGGCATCAAGATATTATATGGTGATACAACTATTACTCTTCCAAAAACAACAACAAACTATTCTATTAATAACCTTGCAGTAAATACATCTTATGACTTTACTGTAACAACATATAAAATTGAAAATGGAGAGACTTTACAGGCACAGTCGCCTGTTAGCGGAAGAACTTACTCTTTACCAGTATCTGGAGTAATGGCAACTGCAATAGGACCTAAATCAATAAAACTTGACTGGACTTATCCGGCTGCTGGTTCTTATTCTCAGGTATATATTTATAACGGTGATACATATTTTGATTACTGGTCATCAACTTCATCATATAGTTATACAGACAAATTTAATGGTGGAACTGAATATACCTTTAAGTTTGTTACAACAAATGATGATGGTGTAGAAAATCCAATTGAAACTGAGGATAATACTTGCAAAGTAACAACACCAGCTGAACCAGTAAAGAATCTGAAATGCTCTTCAACAGGAAAAAATACAGTTTCTCTTTCTTGGCAAAAAGCAGGTGGAAATTATAGCGGCTTTAATGTTTATTATAAGCTGCATAGTTCAAGTAACTGGTCAGATGATGATGTTATATCTTATGATAGCAGTACTACAACAAGCTGTACTGTAACTGGACTTATAGCAGGCTCTTGTTATGATTTTAAGGTTGTGTCTTATTTTGGCGAAGTTGGAAACATAGGAACAACAAGTGATGCTGTTATAAGCAGTTGTTATACAAAACCTAATGCACCAACAGCCTTAACTCTTGATAGTCGTACAGCAACTAGTTTGACATTTAAATGGACAAAGCCAGCTGGAACCTTCACAGGCTATAGATTGTATTATAAGAAGCATACTGATTCATCTTACAGTAGTGTAACTCCTGGTTCTTCTGCAACAAATTATACTATTTCAAATCTTTCACCTGGACAAATTTACGATGCTTATCTGGTAGCATATACAAATGCAGACTCAAATTACTCATCAACCAGCACTCTTACTAAAGCAACAAAACCAGGTACTCCTGGATATCCATCTGTATCGGTTGTAAATGGAGGAACAAAAGTAAGTTGGGAGGCTTCTTTAAATGGAGCAACAAAGTACTATGTATATTATAAACCATCTTCTTCAACTACCTGGTCAAATATAAATACAACAAATACAAGTTATACATTCTCTAATACATCATTGTCTAATGGAATTCAATACAATTTCAAAGTAGTTGCATATAACTATATCAATTCAGAATCGCTGTATTCAGAAGAAACTTCTTCAAGATCCTTCTATACTCCACCGGCAGCAATTAGTACTACTGTAACAATTTATTCTGATGATGCAATGGGAACTGTTAAAATCAGATGGCTGAATCCAAGTAGCAAAACTGATACAAGCGGAATCAATGTTTACCTTGATAGTGAGACTACTAAGCAAGATTATGTAACATTTAGTGCAGGAAGTTATTCAACAGCAAAGCTTATAATTCCTAATTATGTTCGTGGATCATCTCATACTTTCTATCTGGAGCCATACCATAAAAAGAATGGCAGTGAGGTTCGTGGACCAAAAACATCTGTAGTACTCACTACAAGTGATGGAAACCTTGTCGTTAATGGTACAAATGTACAAAAATCGTCTCTTACAAAAGTAATTGGTTCTACGACATCAATTACAAATCATCCTACTGATGGCGGATCATTTGTAGGTGGCAGAAATATAACTCTTACAAAGTATTCAATTGGTACATATGAAGTTACTAATGCGCTGTGGTATAAGGTTACGGGATCTGGTTCATCAAATAACTCTCCAAAGGCTAATATAAGCTGGCAGCAGGCTATAGCTTTCTGTAACAAACTTAGTGCTTTACAGGGACTTACTCCTTGTTATGAAGTTGAAGGAATTACAGACTGGGCAAATTTTGATATGAGTAAGGTTCCAAGTGATTCTGATGCTAAATGGTGGGGCTGCAAGCAGAACCTGAAGAATAATGGATACCATTTACCAACCTGTGCTCAGTGGGAATTTGCAGCACGAGGAGGAGATCAGTCAAAAGTTGATTTCTGGTATGGTGTATCAAGCTTACCAGACTGGGCATTATTAGGCAATTATGTGGTATATGGGCAGTCATATTCGGCAGTTGTCGGTTCTAAGACAGCAAACAGACTTGGAATATATGATATGATTGGTAATGTATGGGAAATTCTTACAGATTGGGGTAATAATTGGCCTGCAGGAACCTTTACAGATCCTTATTGTGAAGCTCGTTATCATAGTAGTGTAACAACTATTAACGGATCTTCCGTTATTCCATATGGTGAGCCAATTATGGCATACAGAGCTGGTGGCTGTTATGCTGATAATGAGAGCGTATCTGCACCATATAATAATAACTTAAGGAATTATGCGACATATTCAAATTATCTCTGGGCTTGTACTTATGATTCTTATACCGGTCTCCGCCTCTGCCGAAATGTAACGTATTAATTTTTTGGCCGCTGCTGGTTAGTGGCGGCGGCCAAAAAAATTGTTCCGCTTGTGACGAACTGCGTTTTATGATATAACTCTTATATGAAAGTTGCGATTTTTTTCGGTTCAAAGTCTGATAAGGACACGATGAAAAAGGCGGCCGATATTCTTTCTGAGTTCGGCGTTGACTACAAGGCTTATATCATTTCTGCCCACAGAGCCGGGGCTTTACTTAAGCAAACAGTTGAACAGGTTGAAAAAGAAGGCTGCCAGGTTATTATTGCCGGTGCCGGTCTTGCTGCAGCCCTCCCAGGCGTTATTGCAGGTATTACAACTCTTCCTGTAATTGGAGTTCCTCTTGAGTGTGTTAGCGACAAGTCTAACGGTCTTGGTGGTATGGATGCACTTTTGAGCATTGTTCAGATGCCTCCACAGATTCCGGTTGCGACTGTTGGTATTAATTCAGCTAAGAATGCGGCTTATCTTGCGCTGCAGATTCTTGCTTTGAATGATAAGGAACTTTCACAGAAGTTAAAAGATTTTAGAAAGAAGCTTGCAGATGACGCTGCAGCGTCTGGCATTGATATAAAATTTTAGGGAGCAAACAATGGCAAACTACAAAGAGTCTGGAGTAGACGTAGAAGAAGGTTACCGCGCGGTAAATAAGTACAAGGACCATGCAAAGAGAACTGCAATTCCTGGTCTTTTGACAGGTCTTGGAAGCTTTAACGGTATGTTCGAAATTCCTAAGGGATACAAGAATCCTGTAATGGTAAGCGGAACTGACGGTGTTGGAACAAAGCTTGATGTTGCGTTCCAGATGAAAAAGTATGACACTGTTGGTATTGACTGTGTAGCCATGAGCGTAAACGATATTCTCTGCTCTGGTGTTCAGCCTCTCTTCTTCCTTGATTATGTTGCCTGCGGTAAGCTTGATGCTGATGTTGCTGCTGACCTTGTAAAGGGTGTTGCAGACGGATGTGTTGATACTGGTTGTGCTCTCCTTGGTGGTGAAACTGCTGAAATGCCTGGCTTCTATGATGTTGGAAAATATGACCTTGCCGGCTTTGGTGTTGGTGTAGGCGAGAAAAAAGAAATGATTACTGGTGAGGATATCCGCGAAGGTGATGTTCTTATTGGTTTGTCTTCTACTGGTGTTCACTCAAACGGCTTCAGCCTTGTTCGCAAACTTGTTCCAAATGTAAATGATCCATTTGTTGTAAACGGAACTGATACTGGTAAGACTATTGGTGAAGTTCTTTTGACTCCAACTCGTATTTACGTTAAGCCTGTTATGGAAGTTCTTGGAAAGTACCGCAAGGCTATCCACGGTATGGTTCATGTAACTGGCGGCGGATTCTTTGAAAATATTCCACGTATGTATCCAAAGGCAAAAGAGGGCAAGAAGCAGTTGATTTCTGTAATCAAGAGAGCAAGCTGGGATATTCCTCCTGTATTTGGTGAGCTCATTCGCCGTGGTGCTGATTTTGATAACGTTTACAATACATTCAATATGGGTATTGGTTTTGTTCTTGCAGTTAATGCAAAAGAAGCTGATGCTGTTCTTGAAATGTTCAACGCTAATGCTTCTAAGTATCACAAGGACTACTGCCCAGATATGAAAGCATACAAGATTGGTCGCGTAGAATACGCAAAGGGCGAAGTTAATTCACAGAAAGACGCTGTTCTTTTTGAGGATGACTAAAATCGAAGAACCGTTAAAAAACGAGCTGCGACAGCGGGTCGTTTTAGGTTCATCGAAAGAACGTCTCGGTGCGAGACTTGCGAGCACCTTTACGAAAAATTATACCCAATAAAAAGGGCCTTCAAGTCTGCCTTGCCGGTAATGCCGAGCACGTTGTAGATGTGTGAAAGGTCCTTTTTTATTGCACTTTCGCTTACATTGTGATTTATAGCGAGAGCCTTAATTGTTGTGTTATTTACTACGATTTCCTTTATACAGTCTTTCTGGCGGTCAGATAATCTATAGTCATCGAGGTTTGCCGGAGTAGTTTCTTTTCTATCGTAGGCATGGCGGAAAAGCAGATTGATACAGCCGATAGTGCAGAGTGAAAATAAAACAATTCCCACATATTCAAAAAAAGTCTTTGCTCCATATGGTACAACAAGAAAAACTTTTAAGATTTCAAGCGCAATATATAAGGTAAGCTTTCTTTTAGAAACAAGCCGATTTTCCAGCAGCATCAGGATAAACATGATTGATGTAATAAAAAGCGCTGTATAAATGCGGCCGGTATACAGGTTAGAGAAAATCAGGATTTCAAGAGCGGCATAATAAAACAAATGATTGTTATACAGACAGAAAGTAAGCACACACAGCACCAGCGCAAGGCTTTCTGCAGTGTAAGAAACAATTCTGGAATATGGCATTATACTAAGTTCATAAGAAAAGTCCGTAAGAACGTTCAGAAGCAGCATAATTACAAGATAGACAAAACCCACAATAGACATGAGTCGAAACGGCTTATCAAAAAAACTTTTATAATTCATAGTTTTATTATACCACACCTTCCTTCAAAAAGTTAGTTGAAATTGCAAAGAATAATGTATTCTATCTGTCATTGTCCGGCTTGACCGGACAATCTGTACATCTCTGTCTTGTGCAGATTCCCGCGACGAGCGCGGGAATGACAGTTTTTTCCTTATTTCTTTGCAATTTCAGCAACACTAGTTACTACCCCAGCCAGGCTCTGCAAATCAGATGGAACAATAATCTTTGTTGCCTGGCCATCAGCTGCCTTTTCGAATGCTTCAAGGCTGCGGAGTTTAAGAACTGCGCTGTCCATTCCGGCATCTTTGAGCATCTTAAGACCTTCGGCCTTAGCCTGCTGAACTTCGCGGATAGCTTCTGCTTCACCTTTTGCCTTTTGGATTGCAGACTCCTTCTGAGCTTCTGCCTGCAGAATCAAAGCCTGCTTCTGTCCTTCGGCTTCGAGGATAGCAGACTGCTTGTGACCTTCTGCAATAAGAATCTGCTCGCGGCGTTCGCGTTCAGCCTTCATCTGCTTTTCCATTGCATCGCGGATTGCCTGTGGAGGCTCAATGTTCTTTACCTCTACACGGTTTACCTTGATTCCCCAAGGGTCTGTTGCTTCATCAAGAATAGAGCGCATCTTTGTGTTGATAACGTCACGGCTCGTAAGAGATTCATCAAGCTCGAGTTCACCGATGATGTTACGAAGTGTAGTAGCCGACAGATTTTCCAGAGCATTGATTGGTTTTTCTACACCATAAGTGTAGAGCTTTGGATCTGTAATCTGGAAATAAACTACAGTATCTATCATCATAGTTACGTTATCGCGGGTGATAACCGGCTGTGGCGGGAAGTCAAAAACCTTTTCCTTGAGAGAAACCTTTTTTGCAATTCTGTCGATAAAAGGCATTTTTACATGGATACCTACATTCCAGGTTCCCTGATAAGCTCCAAGACGCTCAATTACAAAAGCATTAGACTGAGAAACAATTCTGATGTTTGTGATAATCAGAACCATAATTAAAACTGCAACTGCAATAAGTACATAAATCATTTTCTATATCTCCTTTACATAAGCCGTAACGCCGGCAATTTCTTCTACAATACACTTGCTGCCTTCTTCAAGAACAATGTCTTCGCGAACTGCAGCAGTCCATTCCATACCATTAAGTTTTATGGCACCTTTATCCAGCGCTGTAATTTTTTTTGTTACTACAGCAATCTGACCAATTACCCTTTCATAATTTGTGGCAATCTTTTTCTGATTAATCTTCTGCTTTACAACCGGACGTGTAAAAATCAAAAGTACCAGAGCCAGTGCTACAAATATGAACAACTGGGCAGGGAAGGGCAGTGGTGTAAAGGCAAGAAATACCATTACAAAGGCACTGATTCCAAACCAAATGGTAGTAAGGGCCAGGGTGAGCGATTCAATCACTACGCAGATGATTGTGACCGCGACCCAAAACCAGGGAAGATTATCCCGAAGAACCGAAATAATACTGTCCATATACAACCTCCTATATAGGCCTTGTGGGCCGTCATTTATTTAAGAACCCGTTTATTTTGAGAAAGGTACATTCCATCTCTCTTCTTTATATCAAATGCCTGATAGAATTCATCAAATTGCTGAAGAACTGCATTTGTCCTTAAGAAGTAGGATGGATGGGAATCCTTTTCATAATAGATCAGATTCAATTGTTCTGTGTATTTTGCAAAATTTGTTTTAGCATAGGCTTCAAAAAAGAGTTTGTAATCAAAAGAATCTTTTTGAGCCACAATCTTAAGCAAAGTGTCCATTCCAAAAATATCAGCTCCAATTTCTCCCTTACACTGCTGGCCCTTGCATTTTTTTCCGGGAAAAACTTCGAAGTTACTGAAATAATCAGCCATAGAATCTAATCTTTCCTGCAGAGCCTTGTGGTCATTTGCATTTAGTCTTTGGATAATTGCATTATCATTACCACCATAAAGACTGAAGATATGACTGATTTCATGTGCAATCATAGTTCCCATACGACCATATTTTTCTTCTGGCGTTGCGTTGATATCATAATGATTGCCATATATATAACCGGCATAAATATTTATGCTGTCATTCGACGGATTATAAAAAGCATTATAGATTTGAGGAGGATAAGGCCAGTCATAAATATCTAATTCTTTATGACATTTTTTTACCTGAGCGGCACTTTCAAATAGCACTAGTTTAATGATTGACTGAGGTAGATCAGCTTCAACTTTATAATCAGAATAGTCAAAAAAAGAATTTGCGCCAACGATAACTTTTGTACGTCCCAAAAGTTCACTTATAGTATAGCGGGAAGAAGAGTTCAACCAGGTCCAGTTTGCAATCTGATTTTTGTAACCTTCAACAATTTCCAGAGTAAGTTTTTCAACATCAGCAATAACTTCTGGCGAAGTAAATTCCTGATACCAAACTTTTCCTAAAAATGAAGGAACATAAGAATTCAAAATATGCAGCACGGCTCCATCTGCTTCGAATGAAAAGGACTGCCCGTTTATCTGCTCTGTGAGAAGGCTTGCATATTCATAAGATTCCTTGTCTAAAAGACTGGCACTGTTTAACAGGATTTTGAGAATGCATAAGTTTTTTATTGCCTGTAGATTTTCATTTGTAAAGAGGGAATCAAAAGTTTTCAATTCTTCTGACTGACTTATCAAATAAGTCATATCAGCTACACCGTAAGCTTTTAGAAAATCAGCCAGAGGAAAATTCTTATACTCTCTTTTTATATTATTGAAATAAAGACTTGAAGCTTGAGATTTCTTATTGCTGACAAAGTATGAATTGTATTGCTTTTCAAAATCATAAGCAGAATTAATTATTTCTGCAGCTTCTTCATTTTCAAAGCCGATTTTTTTCAGCATGGATTTATAAAAATCATTACAGGCTTTTAAGTTTCGATCAAATTGAAAATGAATTTTAATTTCTGGTGCATAACGGAATCCATCATTATTTTTGCTATTAATGCTGGCCGGAAAAAAGATGCGTATTTCATCATCATAAAAAAGCTCTGCAAAATCCTCTGTAGATTCTATATTTTGGATTTTATTGATGACAGGAAGAATCGGTTGAATGCCAAGCGCATTTCGTTTTTCCCAATCCAGACACATATTGTAAAGAGAAATCAGTTTTTCTATTTCTGAATTGGCCTTGGATGGATTTACCGGGACAGGTGTCCTTTCTGCAAGTTCTGCAATCTGACTGGAAAGAATTTTATTGATTTCTCCTTGCCCACCTGCAGTTGTCATTCCGGCTTCCAGCGGCTGATTTTTGAGTTTCTCATAATTTACTGCCTGATAAAAATCATCTTTTTCAGAAGGCTTTTTCGGCAGAAGATTCCCTTCTATGTTTGTATTAATCCATCTTCCTTTTTTGTTAAAAAGAGTACATGAGGAAAAAAAGGAAAGTGTCAAAAGACAGAAAAGTGTGCCAGTAAAAATTTTATTCTTCATCATCATTTGCCACCTTTTGAATTATGATTCCAGAAATGATATATACCAGCCAGTATGCAAGGCATATAGATGATGTTATAAAATATTGCATTCCATATTTTGGCATACTTCCGGATTTATAGAGATTTATGAAAAATAGAACTTCCAGCAAACTCACTAGAGTACAGAGGGCTGTTTCAACTCTTCCGAGTAGGGAAATCCTGTCTTCTTTTCTGATGAAGTTTTCTTTGAGCCAGTTGACTATATAAAAATCCTGATCCTTTGCAGAAAAAATTATCTTCTTATTATTCTTCAAGAAGAGGGTTATATTTTTGCCGGAATTACATACGTTGTTTAATGCTGGAAAAGGATTGTTCATGCTGTAACACTCTATGTCCTGAGGTTTGATTGGAATGTCTGTAGTTGGACTTGGTTCTTTGCCTTTATAATTTAAGTAAAGATAAGAATTAAAAAGACATATTTTTTGTTTTGAAAGTAAATCCAAAGGAATTAACGCTGTCAGGAGATTTGCGAAAGGTGATAGATTATGATAAATGAATGAACAAATAATGGTTACAAAACTTGCAACTGTAAGAGTAAAAGCTACTTTTGCGAGAGCAACCCTGATGTCAATTTTCTTTTTGAAGTTCATTTTTATCTCCCGAGGTGGATGCCGTTTCAGCCCCACATCTCTATGATAACTATACGGCAGGATTTGTCTGCAGACAATGGTGACATTGGTTACTTTGGGGTGACCTTTGTCACCCTGATAAATTAAAGCCTGTGACATCTGTCACTTTTTGATTTTTTTTGCAGAAAATGCTAGATTATGGGCTATGAGTAATGCAAAATTAAAAACCGCCGTTCTCGTAAGCGGGGGCGGAACTAATCTTCAGGCTTTAATTGATTATGCGGCAGATTGTGCTGCCAGTGGAAAAGACTGCCCTTACGAAATTGTCTGTGTAATTGCAGATACAAAAAAGGCCTATGCACTAGAGCGAGCAGCTAAGGCAAATATTCCAAGCGAAATCTGTTCCCCTTATGCCGTAATGGGCGAAGCTGCCGCAAAGGCTGCTGACCGCGATACAAAACGTCTTGCAGTTTCAAACGCAATGCTTGCAGCCTGCAAAAAATATGGTGCTGAAGCAATTGTAGAAGCTGGCTGTCTTACAGTTCTTGCCGGCGACATTATCAAAGAATACGAAAACAAAATCATAAATCTGCATCCGGCTCTTTTGCCAAAGTTTGGCGGAGTAGGTATGTGGGGACATCACGTTCACGAAGCTGTTATTGCTGCGGGTGAAAAAGAAAGCGGTTGTACCGTTCACATTGCAGATGGTGGTTGTGACACAGGACGAATTCTTATTCAAAAGAGAGTGCCTGTTTTACCTGGCGACACTCCAGATTCACTTTATGAACGCATTGCGCCAGAAGAGCACAAGGCAATTGTAGAAGGCCTTATCATGCTGGCAAAGGAAATAAAAAAATAAGTAATATGAAAAATCAAAAAGCATTCGGATACTTTATTGCGGCAATTTCTGTTTTTTTCTGGGGAATTACCTTTGTCTGCACAAAATATCTTTTAAGAGATTTTACTTCGCTTGAAATTCTTTTTTATCGTTTTATTGCAGCTTACCTTGGACTCTGGATTATTCGTCCAAAACTTATAAAAATTGCACCACGCGATAATCTGCTTTTTGCTCTTGCGGGACTTGCAGGTGTTGTGCTCTATCAGCTTACAGAAAATATTGCAATTCATTTTACAAACGCTTCAAACGTAAGTGTTATCGTAAGTATCTGTCCCTTGTTCACTGCAATTATCAGTCAGATTTTCTTAAAAGAAAAACATCTTTCGCTCTGGTTTATAATCGGCTTCATAATTTCAATTACCGGCGTTACGTTAGTTTGCCTTAACGGAAATACAACTTTAGAGTTTAATCCAAAAGGAGACTTCTTAGCTTTGCTTGCGGGAATCTGCTGGGGCTTTTATTCAATGTTGATTTCTGTAGCAAATAGAAGAAATTATGATCCAGTATGTTCAACAAGACGAATCTTTTTCTTTTCTGTTTTGATGATGATTCCACTTTCATTTGGTGGATGGTTAGTTTCTTCTAACGGCGCAGATGGTGCAGAGTTCTTGCAGTCCCTGTATTTTACATTTGATAAAACAATTAATGCTAGCCGTTTTTCAAATCCACTGAACTGGGCATATCTCTTGTTCCTTGGTGTAGTAGCAAACGGCTTCTGCTTTGCAATGTGGAATAAGGCATGTAAAATCTGCGGTACAGTTAAAATCAATTGTGGCCTTTATCTTATTCCTGTTGTAACAATTATTTTTGCTTTCTTTACACTTGGCGAAAAAATTACATTGCTCGGTGCTGCTGGTGCTTTAATTACAATCATAGGACTTTTCATCAGCGAAAAGAAAACAAATCAGACCAATTTAGAATAATATTCTTCAAGCTTTGGCTTTGCAATCATATAATACTTTTCGAGACGTTTATCAAAATGCTTGCCAAAGCTTTCCATCATAATAGAATCAGCCTGTTCAAAACTCATTGCATCTTTGTAAACTCGTTTACTTACAAGGGCGTCATAAACATCTGCTACAGCCATAATGCGTGCTTCTAGAGGAATCTCTTCGCCTTTTAATCCTTCCGGATAGCCTGAACCATCCCAGCGTTCATGGTGATAGTGTGCTACATTTTCTGCAAGAAGGTGGAAGGCTAAATCATCTGTTCCTTTAAGAATCTCGTGAACAATGCGTGCACCTTCTGCTGCATGAGTTTTCATTATTGCAAATTCTTCATCTGTAAATCTGCCAGGTTTTCTAAGCACTGCGTCATCAACCGCAATCTTTCCTAGGTCATGCATAGGAGCTGCCTTTATAATGTTGTGACAGAAATCTGCAGTAACCTCGAGTTTATCTTCATCCTTGTCCTTCTGAATTGCATCAATCAAAATTGCAACAACATCACTTGTGCGTTTAATGTGACCGCCCGTAGAATTGTCGCGGCTTTCAACCATGGTTGCCATTCCAAGAATCAGATTATTGTGCATCTCAACAATGTGTTCAGTTTTCTGAGCAACTTCGTCGCGAAGCTTGTCGTTGTATCCGTTCAAAAGCGAAATGTATTTCTGATCTTTGGTATCATCCTGCATGTAAAGAATGTAACCACGGTTTACACGACCATCAAACAGCTTGCTGATATCAATTTGGAAAATCTGTTTGCCAAAATCTTTAAAGAAACTATTCTTCTTTGGATTGATAATATATTCGCGTACCTTGCTGATAATCCCATTATTGAGTTCTGGATTCTTAAGAACAGAATCATCAACCTTGAGTTCTGCAAGTTCAGGGTATATCTTTTTCGCAAAATCATTACTTCCAAGGTAGTGAAATCCATCATCAAAAGAAACAAAACCTGTCTTTCCATTAAAAGCAATAGTTTCAATTACAGTTTCTGTTACATCATAAAGTACAATTCGTCGGCTGATAATGAGCAGAACAATTTCGCATGAAATATAGGCGAGTGGAAGCAGATCAACTTTAAAGTGGAATAATTTTCCAACAAAGAAAATCAGAATAGGAATGATTTCGCAGGCAAGCATATAGTGCAGGTTGTGGCGCGAAACATCATTCTTTTTTTTGATTGCATAAACAGTTGCGCTGATTGTAATAGCCATGTAAATAAAAAGCTGAATGTAATACAAGGTATGAACAAAGCCGTAAGTTTTATGTAGAATCAGCTGATTATCAATTAATTCTCCGGTGAGTTCTTTGTAAAAAAATCCGTGCGATCCGATAGTAAGCGCGAACAAAAAGAATATAGTTGAAACTGCGAGCAAAAGCATTTGCAGCCATTTTTTTAAGTTCAAATTACAAAGATTAAAAATCGCATACATCAGGAAAATATGAATAAAACAAGCCATGTAAGAAAATTTAATTCCGATTGTTGCTTCTGGTACGGTTTTTGAAAAAGCGAGAATAAAATATCCGAGACAGGTAATCGGTACAAAAGCAAATATCAATGTGATGAAAACAGAAAATCTTTTTCGCCAGATTCCTGCGTAAATTCCAGTCATAATAAGAGAAAGAATAAACATCATTGAATAATAAACTTTCATAATTATTGAACACCTCAGAAAGTAAAAATCATCACCAGATATAAAGTGACTATTAAAAAAGCTGAATTTATTATACCATAGCCTTGTGAAAACTCAAAATACACTCGTAAATACAACTCTCTGTTATATAGAAAAAGATGGCTGCTATCTCATGCTCCATCGTACAAAAAAAGAGCATGATTACAATAAAGACAAATGGATTGGCATAGGCGGTAAATTCGAAAATGCTGAATCACCGGAAGATTGTGCCATCCGCGAAGTGCGCGAAGAGACCGGCCTTGAAGTTGCGCCTGAGAATATGGAATATTGCGGAATTGTTACTTTTGTTGATATTTCGAATCCAGAACCATATACCGAGTTCATGCACGTTTTCCGGGCACGCAAATTTACCGGCTCGCTGCTTACCGATTGCGACGAGGGGGAACTGGAATGGGTTCCAATTTCAAAATTGAAGGAGCTCCCTCACTGGCAGGCAGATGAAATTTTTTATGACTTCCTCGCAGAAAATCATCCCTTCTATTCGCTAAAGGCTGTTTACAAAAATAACCGGCTCATAAAAACCTGGCTGAATGGAAAAGAGTATAACCACTGGAAATCGTAGCTGCGCTCTATTTTAGACTAAAACTCTCCGGCAAGAGCTGAGCCAGTGTAAAGATCTTCTGCTCACCCTTGCCGTTAGCAAGAATGATTTTGAAATCCTTTGTACAGAATTCACTAAGAGCCTGGCGGCATACTCCACATGGCGGACAGCACTCTTCAATCTTTGGATTTCCGTTTTCATCTTCCGGGCCGCCTACCACAGCAATCGCTTCAAACTCCAAAGAACCTTCGCTCACAGCTTTGAACAATGCTGTGCGTTCTGCACAGTTAGTTGGACCAAACGCTGCGTTTTCAATGTTACAGCCGGTCCATACCTTGCCGTTTTTATCGAGAAGGGCTGCTCCCACGTGAAAGTGAGAGTAGGGCACATAAGAGCGTTTAGTCATCTCAGTTGCAGTTTTTATCAAATCATCATAGTTCATCAAGAGTCTCCTCGGCCAGCATTGCCTTCATGCGCTGCTTGTTATTATACATGCTTTTATCTGCCCGCTTAAATACGGTAGATGTGTCAGTGTCAATGTTAGGATTATAAACAGCAATTCCCGCTGCCATTGAATATTTTTCCCATGGGGCGCAGTCTATTCTTGTAATGTAGCCTTCAACCGAAGCTTTAAGGGCTTCCATAAGCTGCTCACGGAATTTGTAATCAGTGTTTTCAAGAATAACTAAAAACTCATCTCCTCCAACTCTAAAGACTGGGGAGTGGTCAAAAATCATACAGATGATGGAACAGGATCCGGTTATATATAGGTC
>CADANN010000018.1 GCA_902789325.1 uncultured Spirochaetaceae bacterium | reverse complement strand
GTCATAATGATTTTTGATTTTTCTTCGTCGGAAAGATCTGAAGTTTCTTTTACCAGACGAATAAACTCGCCTTTGAGCGAAACATCATTTTCATATTTTTGATAATCGATTTTTGTTTCAGTTCTGTCTTTTACTCGAATGTAATAAAAGTTGAAATCTGATTTTAGAGCGGCTTCGTAAGATTCGGTTTCAATTTCTGTTTCTTCGGAAATCTCGCCAGTCAAATCTACCTGAACAATATCTTTTGCAGGAAGATTTGAAATTGATGAAGAAATCTGCTTCATAATATCAGCATAATTTACAAGGCCGGTAAGTGAAACTTCAACCTCGTGAATGCAGCGCTGAGCAAGAGGAATAAATTTTGCCTCAAATGCCCCCGAAGCGCCGCTCGCCTCATCAACATCAAGAAGAACAAAACCTTTTTCGCCACACTCATCAAAACCACGCCCTTCGAGACAACCCGAATAGCACCACTGCCCGCGGCTATCCAGCTTTGAAAGTTTGTAGTCGTGAATATGACCAAGCGCGATATAGTCAATGTTTTTATTCGTAAGATGAGGAAGAGAAATTACAGGTGCCCCGTCTTTGGATTTATATTCCGCAACCTGACCATGGAGAACTACGATATTTTTTTTAGTTGAATCTAAGGTGAGTTCACTGTAAGTACTCAGAGGAATCTTGCTGCCAAACTCGCGGCCATAAATATTTACATTGCCATAGGAATAGCAAGTCCATCCGTCTTTTGAAAAACGCTTAAGATTTGAAAGATTATCATCATAGGCAAATTCTACGTCTTCATCATGATTTCCACGAAGATAGAGAAAATCAATATCCGGGTTCTGAGAGATGATATAAGAAAAACGCTTTTTGATATTTTTCTGCTGCGAAGCCTTGGTATCAAAAAGGTCACCCGCAATAATAATCGCTTTTACATCGTTCTCACGCGCAAAATGCACCATATTGGCAAAAGTATCAACAATTTCTTTACGACGCTCGTCAGCCTGCTCTTTCGAAAAATGAGTTCCAAACTTGGAATCGGCATGAATATCCGCACAGTGAATGATTTTCATTTTTTATCCTCTAATTGCATTATAACACAAGAGAGTGTCATTTAACGACACTTTGCTGCGATTTGTAATTATAACAAAATATTAAAAAGTTTTTTTGAGAATGTTTTCCGAAAATGGCATACTTTGGACAAATTTATAGGTAGGGAAAAAATAGCTGCCGCAACTCCCTAAGGAAATTTTATGGAAGATGATGAAAATACAAATGACAAAGAATTTGAACCAAAGTATCCTGCACAGCTATATACTGCCAGGCCAAATCCTACTGCCCTTTTAAGCCCGCTGTATGATTCAACTTTTAAGGGAATTTTTACACAGGAAACCGAAGATTCCAACCTTGCCTTGCAAGCTTTCGTTTCTGCAGTTCTAGGACGTACTGTTAAAAATGTTATATTGAAACCTAACGAGCCATCTAAAGACAGTACAGACCAGATAGGTATGACTTATGACATTAGTATTGAATTTGATAATGGAGAATTATCAGATATTGAGATGCAGGCCTGGAAGGAATCTTATGACTATGGAATGCGTGCAGAAATCCAGGCTGCAAGACTTTTAAATAACAATTCTAAAAAAGGAACGGACTGGTATTCTCCAAAAGTCTATCAGATTTCATCACTTAACTTTCACTACGGAAAAGATGACAATAAAGAAATGACATGGTATACTTTGAAAGACGAATCGGGTGACAGGCTTACAGACAGACAGAATATAATCTTTATAGATTTAAAGACTATCCGTGAAAAGCTTGGTACACCGATAAAGGATCTTACTCCAGTAGAAAAATGGGGCCTGTTTTTTAGCTATGTTGATAATGATAAATATGCTGATTATATCAGCGAGCTTGTCAGGAGTGAAAAAGGGATTATGGCTGCAGAAAACGTAGTAAAATACATGAGCGAAGCAGACGACAATTGGTTTGTTCAGAATTCTCGTTTTATTGCCGAACGCGACAAGAATACCCAAATACATAATGCAGAAAAACGAGGTCTGGAAGCAGGCTTAAAGCAGGGAATACAACAGGGTATACAGCAAGGCGAACAACAGAAAGCCATTGAAAATGCTCAAAAACTTCTAGCTGATGGAAAATACACTGCTAAAGAAATCTCTGAATTATTTCAAATTCCTGTTGAAGCTTTTACTGACAAAGTAAAGGGATAATAAAAACAAATATGTCATCTTACGGTATTGACACTAAAACAGTTTATAAAAACTTCAATATTAAAAACAAATAGTGTTTTATCTATCATAATACCTAGAATATACAATACTATTGTTAAGAATATGGAATATTAACTACTCTAATTTATTATAGTACTATTAAAATGGTACTTCGCAGTTAATGGCGGTCTTGTCTCCGAAATTCGACTATTAGCAGAAATGCTTGTAGATTAACTTATTTCAGGAGGCTGCTATGACGTTATATGAATTTCTGGATTTACTGTTTACAGCAATTCCGCTTTTCATTGACATTATTCAGCGCCTTCTCCGTAGATGGAAGAAGAAACGTAGAATAAAAAAATAGCACCCGCCAAGTGTTGCCCCACCGACGGGTGCGAATCCTAGGTAACTAGGAAAGCATACTAGGAGGCAAGACGCAAAACTGCGAAGTGCCTTTCTTTTTTTAAATATTACCACAACTTGCCTTTGCTGGCAAGTTGTTTTTGGTTGCGCAAGGGGTTACTTACGCTGAGCGATTTCTACGTAGCCGGTTGTACCAACCACTGTTGTTAGCACCAGGTGAAAACGACCATAGCTTTTTCGCTGACCCGAAAAATGTACAAAGATGACATAATTCGTTAGTGAAAATAAAATCTTTGATATTTATCAGTGTGCAAAATGCACACTGATAAATATCATATCTATTTCTTCTGTGCCAATTCTACAGGACCATCATCAAGACAGTATACAACGGCAGGGTTTGTAGTACCATTTCCATAAACTGTTGTACTATCGCTAACCGGGTAACCTGGTTTACTTACCGTAGAAACAGATATTCTGTCTGTTGCATTGTTAGCTTTTTTTGGAATAGCTTGAAGTACACCATCTGTATCTTTATACATACCTACATTTACACGGTCAATGATTGGAATACTTTGAGTTGGAATTATAGAAATTTCCCAGGCTCCAGTAAACTTATCATTTTCTACACCAGCGAATAGAGGTCGACCATTTGCATCAAATTTTGCAGCCTTTGCTATACGCGCAGCTGCTGTTGAATCTTCACTAGCTGGGGCAAAATATCCAATCTGTGGAACATAATTATATTCCGTGGTAGAACCAGCCTTTAATTCCTTTGCAACATCAATTGTACACCAGGTTCCTACAGAAAGATAAGAATCGATTACATATGTAGTTGCAGAAGAAATTTGTGGAACGCTATTTACAGAAGGAATGTATGTATAAAGCAAGTCTGCTCCAAGATAATCATAATGAGCAATATGAATACCATCATCGCCATCAATAGCCATACGACAATACATACCACCTTTTGTTCCTATGTACTGAGCATTTGTCTGCCAGTTACCTGTATGCATACCATTTTGTTTAGCTGTATCATCATCGCTTGGTGTATCATAAGAAACTACAAGTCTCTTTGCCTGACCATCATACCAGCAAAGAACAACTGTCGGTTTTTCAGAAGTAGCTGTAGTTGGCAAGACTCCAATATCAACATATTTTCCACCTTGCTTTGCAGTTGTAACTTGATAAGCATCTGCATAATCAGAACCGAGGCTTGTTCCTGCTACACGATAGATATGCTGTCCGGAAACTCTGTTGTTAGAATTTGAACTTACTGAATCATAACAATGTTCATATCTATCTCCTTCCAAGTCACCTCCACTCAAACATCCCTGTACATCTAACATCGAATCATTTGCTGTTCCGCCTGTATAATATTTGTCTCTGCCAGACCCATTGGAAGTAACACTACCTGTATAACCAAAATCACCTGGGTTTTCACCTACTTTTCCCTGTCTGTAACGAATCTGTTTTGTAAGATTATCCCAATATGCCATATGGATTGTAACTTTATTAGTAGCACTTGGAGCAGCAGAAGGATTTGGCATAGTAGCAGTCATAGCTATAGACTGGGTTCTGTCAATATCAGTTGTCCAATCATTTTCATCTTTATTAATTGGAATACAAATTGCTTCAATTCGGCTTGAATTTGGTATTTTCTGATAGTTTTCATTTAAGCCCATACCATCACGCCAAACGTAACTGTTGGCATCCCAATATCCATCAATAGGTTTTCCGGCCTTTCTTGAGAACAGCTGTAAGTATGCAGCACCAACAGAGTTGTCAGTATCTGGAGACTGTGCTGCCGCATAAGGGTAACCATACGGGTCAAAACAGAAAGTATTATTTGTAAACCAACCATAGTTCTGTGCTATAGCAGTCTGGGATTTAATATTGTTTAGAGCTTGTGCATCCTTAAAATCAATAAACGGTGCACTAAAATAAACAACCGCATTACTAAATGAAATACCAATACGTCCCTTTGAACTAATCTTCATAGTAGGGTTATCACTCTTACCATTGCGAGGCTCTACAGCATTAAGGAACTGCCATACATCAAGACTTATATCATCATTAAGGATATTATTATTAATACCGTTTGGCTGGCGGTTATATCCGTTTGCATAATTTAAGTCAGAAATAGCACCAGAATACTTGCCCTTAGCATCATCATTATTAGTGTTGTTTAATGCCGAAATATTATTAACTTTTAAGGTTATATTTCCAGAGCGTGCACCTCTTCCAGTTCCTGTTGTTAAAGTAATAGTATTTGGTTGTCCACTTTCGTTATTTACAGTACCATTTGTCAAAGTTGTTTCATTCATTCCTGGAACAGTAACTTTTGCAACATTATTTCCAATATTAAAGCCCTTAAACTGAATTGTTTCGCCTTCATATACAGGGTAATTTCCTAATGCAGTACGAGCATACACACTTGGATTACTTACCGAGTAAGGACTCAAATGGGTTACAATTTCAGTTACATAAGGAACAATATCCATCTGATATCGATAAGATAATGTATCTTTATATACGACTGTATTATCTGAAGTTGTATCAGTTGCATTTGTTCCACAATAGAAATCTGTATAATAAATTGTCTTAGCATTTCCTTGATCCTTTACATTTTTCCAGATGTAACTGTCTGGTCCTTTGTAAACAAGCGCTGTATCAGGTGTTGAATCTGAAACCTTTGTATTATAATAGAAGTCTTCATAATAATTGGTCCATGCGTTTTCATCAGTCTTAACATCGCCCCATCTATTAGTAGTTAACGAAGTCTGAGCTGTTGTACTACCATGAACAGAATCATGTCCACCACGATCATCCTTAGCATAAACTACAACCGCCTGATCTGTTGCTGCAACAGTTGTTCTAGCGGCTGTATCTATAGTAAGAGTCCAGTGAACTAAGTGACCGTTGCCGTTACAGTAAACATCTTCTGCAGAGAAATCCCAGCCATCATTTGTATTATGAGTAACTGCCGTCCATTTTGTCTGCTGAGATGGTGTATAATCAGCAACTTTAAAGTTATCAGCATTTAATTTAGTATGATTATCAAATTTTACATACAACTCCTTGAGCTTAATATCATCATAAGCATAACCTTCTAACTTAATCTTACCTGAAACCTTAGGATCACGGTCATTTACGCCGGTTTCTGCAGCAAAGCTTGTTGGAAGATCTCCTTCAAGTTCAATATGACCTTCTGGGTTTCCATTAGTTGCCCATATTACTGAGTTATTTGTTTTTGAATTCCAGTAGAACGGACGAATCTTTACTACTGGGGAAGTTTCATCTGTATAATTAATCTGAAGTGCAATCTGCATTTCACAAGAAAGTTTTGTATCGCCTTCTGTGCTATCAGAAATTACAACATCGAACCAGGTTGGGTCATCTGAGGTCGAATTATCAAGAGCACCAAGTATTGTAGCTCCATCAAATGTGATTACACTATCAGTATTACCATTTACATAAGTTACAGAGTTAGAATCTGTTGCTGTTGGTACATCCTGACCATCATCCGTTCCAGAAACTGAAGTTGTACCATCATCTTTTGTAATTGCGGCTTTAGCTGAACTCTTCTTTGTTTTTGAACCTGCAGTTGTAGATTCTTCAAATTTAGTAATTTCTTTTGTAGTAGTATCTACAGTAAAGGCAGATTGTTTACCAATCTTGTATTCATAGTACAGAGCTCCATTTCCACCAACAATTTCTGGTATGAACTTAACCGTGTCTGTTACCTTCATAAATGCGGTAGAACTTGCGGCAGCAATGCCCTCTGCATCATTCTGATTACCAGAAACGATAAGCCTTGAAGTTACAGCATTTGAACGGTCTGTTGCCTTTCCAGCAATTGTCGGACGAACACGTGAGTAATATCTGCTCTTTGTTTCATCCTCGTAATCTGCTGCATGGTCTCCGGTATTACGCCAGCCCTTTCCATTTCCGTTATAATCTGTCCAGACTGTAACACCAGCAAGACGAGGTGCATTGTTTGCAACATTTCCTGAATATGATTTTTCTGTAGCATTTCCTGCTTTATCAAAAGCAACAAAATGAATTGTTACAGGACCATCGAGCATGTTCTGAGAATTGAGAGAAGCTGTCCATGGGTAAGATGAACTCTGCTGTGAAACACCTTCAATAAGCCAGTCTCCATCGCCTCCTGAAATTACATTTGTATCTTCCGCATCTTTATTGTAAAGACCATTATATGTCTGGCCCTGCTTTTTACTTTCTGAAGAAAGGTTATCAATTACCAGAGCTGGTGTTACATAAACTGTCTTTCCAGAACCAGTTGTAAGAGTTCCGTCTACTGTGAGATCAGATGTAGTGACTGTCTTAATCTTATAAATTACACCATCAACCTTACATATTCCGCCTTTGCGAACCCAAGCAGGAATATTTGAAATTGTAATTTTATTATCTGCTGTTGAACCACCGCTCAATGCCTTCCAGTAAATTCCATCTGCTCCTAGAGATAGTTCTGTATTAGAAATTGCATAGTAATTATCTTTTTTATTTGTTGTACCTTTGGCAACCATAGGATCAATAACATTTGTTGTAGAACCTATAGTTCTTGTAAAGTACATAGCAATTCTTGCAAAACCACTCTGTTTTCCTTCTTCGTCGAAGGTTCCGTAAACAGAATACATACCAGAAGAGTTTTGAACTTTATTACCAGTTGCAGAAAGTTCAGCCGCATCATCTGCTGAGCTTACAGTTGCTTTAAAGGCAGGAGCTGTACAGTCGTAGTTTACTTTTATAGTACGATCTACCCTATTGTTCTGAGCTGTAGCATCTACAGCTGAGATTGCATAACTTATTGTACCAAAGCCAGAAGTACTTCCAATCTTGATAGCAAATTTATAGTCATAAGCAACGATTGGATCACTATTCTCTACTGGAGTTGAATGCTGAGTAGACTTCTTAACCATTGTATTCGTTACTGTCTTTATTGTACCAGTGTTTCTAGTATCATCTCTTTCTACAAGAGTATAGGTAGTAGCAGTAGTACCAGTGCCATCCTTCCAGGTAAGCTCCTTAACACCATTACTATCTTTTACATCACCAATTAAATACCACTCACCAGAAATCCACATATCTTCTGTATAAGTAACGCGGGCAGAAATATTTGAATCTGCAAAGATATCAGGTACAGTTTCTGCCAAACTGTTAAACTTTACAAGCTGAAGAGGAATATCAACTCCAATGGATGGAGCATTCTTATCTATCTGGATTGTGCGTGAAGCAATGTCGCTTAATTTTCCTGAAGCACTCTTGGCAATAAAGTTTAATGTAAATGAAGGCGGTTCCTCATTCGCCTCTACATCTTCTTCCAATTCGCCACGACTATTTATAGCAAAGTTCCAGCTGGTTGGAGTACCACTAACTGCAATACCTCGTGTATTTGTATCTATATCGACAACTGTATAAACCTGCTCAGAACCACCTGCTGCATATGCCGAGTTGTGTTTTGTTAACCAGTCGTTCAATTTGCTTTCCCAGTTACTTGCAGTAGCCTCTGGAACCAGAATCTGTGCATATACTTTATCAACGGTACTTGTTTCGATAGTAGTTTCACCAGCGAATCGGATTGTTCCGCCAAGTTTAAGGCCTTCATCCGGATATGTAATCTTTACAACCGGTTTATCGCCATTTGGTATTACATTAAGAGAGAGCGATCTTAACTCTGAAGAGTTTTCCATTGTATCTACGGCATAAGTCCACAATTTGAGTGTTTCGGTGTCGTTATGATTATCAATGTCATCTATTTCATAAAGAGTTGCAAGCCAGTCTCTTAATCTGAGTTCATGAGTTACATCTGTTGCATTTGTATCACCATCAAACTTGATAACTGAATTCAATTTGCTGTTTTCAAACTTTATTGTTTTCCAGTTATTGCCAATTTCTGCTATTGCTTCATCGGCAGATGTAACAGTACCTTTTGTAAGATAATAATATACATATGCCATATCGTTTGCAGTAACCATTCCCTGTACTTCGATATCTTTAATACCGTAGACTGTCTGATTATCTGTGTAGTTTGTAATTTCAAAGTCTGCAGGAGTATTATCGATTGTAAGACTTACAGTTTCTTTTGTTGTTTTTTCACCATCAAATACTTCAAGCTTACATTCTCGGATTCCACTTTCCATTCCTGTTGCACTGATTGCTGATGTCCATTCAATATATGTAATATTAGAATCTTCATCTTTATAGGTTGAAGTTTTCTTTTCAGTGAAATTATAGATATAGTAGTTTTCGTCTGCATCTTCTTCTGCAGTTGAATAACCAGAAACTGTCGACTTATCGCTTGCATTCTTAGGAACCATAAGTTTTACTGTATCAACACCATTTATATCATATGCATAAACATGAATATTGATATTTGTCTTTGAGCCAGTTCCACCTGCTGTTGCCTTACTGTTTATAGACTTCCATTCAGGTGTTCCTGTTGTTACCGGATAAGCCCATTCCAGTTTTGTTATAAATGGTTGTGTTGTATCTATGGTTGTATTGATTACAGAAGCAGTTATATCTTTTCCACTTTCTGGAAGATAACCAAATTGATGAGATTGGCTATCAACAACTTTTACTGATTTTAGAATCTTTTTAGAAGTTTCATTTGTATAAGAAGTCTCGCTACTTGAAACAAAATCATTTGTTCCATCATTTACTTTAAACCAAATGTTTTGAGATCCATCATCAAGTTTTAATTTAAACGAACCATTTGTATATGTGAAATTTGATTTTTCAGCTGGAGGAATCCATGTAGTATTTTCATCTGGTTCAGAATTGCCGATGTAATAACTTACAGAAGCAGGAAGTCCGTCATCATCAGAAACATTTCCATAAATCTCATTGTTACCAAAGGTAGCTACGTTGAGATCTATATTTGTGAGATTAATGACAGGTCGGTCTGTATCCTGATTTACATAAATATCCTTTGTTACTTCTTTTGTATTTCCAGCAGCATCTGTTGCGATTGCTTTGAGAGTGTATTTTGTATTGTTTTCAAGACCTGATGTATTAAGCTCTGCAGTCCAGTTATTTGCAGTACTGTCTGATTTCTGAACTAAATCTGTCCAAGTTGTAGCGCCTGCTTTCTGATATTTTAGAACAACAGTATCAAGTTTATTTGTATCGCTTGCTGAACCAGAAATTGTAATTGTGCCATTTACATCATCAACATCAACTCCGTTTACCTTTGTTGTTGAACCTGGAGTTGTAACTGACTTAAAGTCAACAGATGGTTTTGCTGTATCTTTTGTAACGGTAAGGATTCTTTCCTTTACTTCGTTACCAGCAATATCTTTGATGATTGCATAAATTGCATTGGTTCTTGAAGAATCATATTTATTTATACCATTAACTGGCTCCGTTTCTTCTTCTGCTGCTTCTTCCGGATCGATTCCAACCGGTACCTCTATAACCCAATAACCATCATCATCTGGGGAAGATACAACTATGTTATTATCTTCTTCTTCATAGAAATATGTTACCGAAGCAACTCCAGAATTATTAGCTGCAGTATTATCTCCCGCATCAGAAGCAGTTATCTGCAACTGATAGCTTTCCTTACCATTTAAGAGAAGCTCAGAAACTGGTTCAAAACTGTTTTTAAGATACTTAACCCTTGAAGTACCAAGTGTTGGTGCGTTTGTATCAATATATGCCGTTAAAGTTCCTGCATCTTTCTCGTTTCCTGTAGTTCCAGCAGCATCTGTTACCTTTACACGGATTGTATTTTTACCTTGAGAAGTACAGTTTACAGTTGCGGTATAAGTAGTTCCAGAACCAGACATTGGGTACCATTTTGCATTAGTACCACTTTCGGTAGTGTATTCTACTTTCGAGATTCCAGTTCCACCTTCATCTTTTACATTTTCAAGTTTGATATCTATGAATGATGTTTTGTACCAGGTTTTAGCAGTATCACCAGTTCCAACTGGTTTTCCTGTTGATGTTATAGACAAAGTTCCACAGGTTGGAGCAACTGTATCTACAATTACTGTACGGGTAAGCTGCTTTTCTTTACCTGAGATATCCTTTGCGATGATTGTAAATTCGTTGGTTCCGTCGGCAACGTAATTTTCGGCTGTGTTGTTAGTTTTACCTACTACAAACTCCTGAGACCAGCTCATTGATTTCTTCTGTGCTTCTGTTGGAGTGAGAGTAATAGACTTATCTTTATTATCAACCTTCCACTTGATTGTTACAGACTCAAGTGCGTTAGAATCAGAAGATGTACCAGAAAGTGAGAATTTCTTTTCGGTTCCACCGTTTGTTGTTTTTCCGGCTGGACCAATTCCATTTTCATCGAGATTTGGATTTGCCTTATCAAAATAGAATGGACGATATACTGTTGTGGTTCTTCCACCGTGTGTGTCATTCTTATTTTCTGTTACTGTGACAGCAAGAGTCATCTGGCCTTCGTCATCGCCAAGAGGCATTCCTGTTGAAGCTGCGATTTTCCACTGTTCGCCTTTCTTTTCGAGAGGGAAGTTTGTAGAATTTACTTCTTCATTACCAGATTTAATAATTGATGGGTTTTGAGTAGTTTCATCAACATCTCCGCTATAAAGAACATATTCAACTTTTTCTACGCCATATCCGTCATCACTTGCAGTTCCCTTAATTGTAATTGCAGAACTAGTTGGTGAACCTACTGCCTCAGCCTCTACAGGTGCGGTAATTTCAAGTGTTGGTTTCAATGTATCATTGTAAAGGTAATATGTTTCTATTGTTTTGTTTCCAACAATATCAGTTGCAATAAGTTCTACTTTTATAGAGTTATTTGCTTTTAATTCTCCATCATCATCGCCATTTGCAATAATCCATTTACCTTCATTAGTTTTATATATTTGTTCATTATCAACCTTAACAATAAGTTCATCGCTTGTTGCAACAGCATTTGTATCAGAAACGGTGGCTTTCAGTTCATAACCAGCTTCACCTACTTCGTCTGAGAGGATGTTTGTTTTATCTTTTACGAGTCCTTCAACACTAATGCTAGGATTATTCAAATCTACTGAAAATGCACGCTTTGCGAGAGTTGTTGTTGCATTACCAGACTTATCTGCTGATTTTGCATAAAGATACCAGTTACCTTCACAAAGTTTTCCAGATTCTGGAGTTTTTGTAGATTTTAACAGCATTTCAATGATTTTTTCGCCATCTGTAAATTCATTATCTGGTACCCATTCAGTATCAAGAGGAACATCTGACTTCTGTGAGAATGCATAGGCAAGATTTGCAACACCTACACCGCTACCATCTTTTGCACTAATGCGGAATGAATAACTTTCACCTTTTATGACATTTATTTTACCATCTTCAGGTTCAGAAGGACTTTGTATCTTAACTTCTGGAGGAGTAATATCGCGCTGAACCTTAATAATTACAGGATCTGATTCATTTCCTGCTTTATCCTTTACAGAAATTGTAAATTCATAGGTTCCATCTCCATTTATATCTGTTGAATTATATGTTGGAGTAATCTTGAAAGACTTTGCTGATACCTTAGAAACAGAAAAGTCAGTATTAGCTGTAGTTCCTTTCTTTGAAGTTACAGTATTTTCTGAAACACATATTTCATCATCATAATCAAAATTAACATCATCAACTTCTACAGTAATTTCATAAGACTGGCCTGCATAATAAGTTGCTTTTGAAGTAAGAGTTGTTGCTGTATGATAATCAGTATCTTTGAGACCTGTTGCTGTTACTTTAACAATTGGTGCTGTATTATCAAGCTTAATTGGATCACTTGGTTGTTCTACTGCAGAATTACCAGCAAGATCCTGTGCATTTATTTTTACAAAATAATCTGAAGCTTCAAGACCGTATACCTGCCAAGACCATGTCCACTCAGTATCGCTGCCATTTGTTCTCTTTGGAGTAAGTGTTGCTGTCTGTTTTGCAGTTGTTTCTCCTACTTTATAAAGAGCAGCAGTTGCGGTGCCAATTTCATTAAGCTCGGTAATCTTTCCTTCGAACTTATAGTTGTTATCCTTTATATATGTTGATGATTCACCATCTGGCTTTGTAATTTCAATAACCGGTTCTGTTGTATCCTTTATTATTGTCTTTGTAACTGGGTCAGAAAGGTTCTTTGCCTTGTCTTTTGCACGAACTTCGATTGTATAGGTTCCGTCAAGAATTGCTGTACTTGAGAATGGAATTGTTACAGAACTTGTATATTTAGAACCATCAGCTGTTAGTGTTGGTGTACTTACTGTTGCTTTTTGTGTAAGTGCAATGCCATCTTTCTTGATTACTACTTCAGGAGTATCAGGATGTTCTTCTTCCATTGTAACTGTAAGGGTTACATTCGTATTTATAGTTGTTGAATCACCTTCTATCTTTGTAACTTTTGGTACAGTTGTATCGACATTTAAAGAATAAGTTACTGTATCTACATTTCTGTTACCGGCGTTATCTTCTGCAACAATAACAACGTAGTTTGTTCCTTCAGAAAGGCTTGAAATTGTTGTTTTATAGTTAGTAACTATATTTCTTCTATATTGATAATAATCTGTACCTGATTTAGGACCAACATCTATAACCTGGTCTGTATTATTTTCAACATCAGCAATTATTGCATCCCATGTTGCCTTATTTGTGCTATTAACATTAAAGTCAACACTCTTTGTTTCTGGGGCAGACGGATTAAAGATTGCTTTTGTGTTGTCAGTCACAACATCAGAAATTAAATCATCACCAACTTTTGTTGGGGCAGAACTATAAACCCTATAATAATACTGATTGATTCCAGAACCATTTTCTTCATCATCAAAATTACCGCGAACAAGTAAAGAAGTTGAATTTGCGTAGGTTCCTGAAGAATACTTGCCTCCTACATCCGGATCCCCACCATCGTTTTTATAATCACCAATGCGGAAATAAAGGTCTTTACCACTATCATCAGTATTATGTGTTGCTACAGGCTTTGTTGTATCAAATACAATATCGAGAGTTAATGAATCGCTGTTTCCTGCCTTGTCGGTTACTGTAATAACAGCTGTTGCACCAGTTCCGGTCCAAGTCTGCATGTTGATTCCAGTGAACTTCCAGCGACCAAGAGTACTGTCTGTTGCTCTTGATGGATTCAACTGATTTGTAGTTCCATTCTCTGATATCTTAAGAGTTACAGATTCTACACCAATATTATCTGAAGAAGTTCCTGTAAGTTCAAAGGTCTTGTTTGTGTTATTTACATAATACTTTTTCTTAGTAGAATTATAGTAAACTTCTTTTCCATCTGAACCTTTGAAGATTGAAAGTTCAAATTCTGGAGAATCTTTATCATAATTAATATCAAATACTTTATTCTTAGCGGTTGTATTCTTATTTTCTGTTGAAACTAAATCTGAACCCTGAATATAGAATTCACCGCTTGCTTTTGGTGTAAATTCAGCTTTCCAAGATTTAATAGAAGCTTTATCTGCAATTTCAGAATACAGCTTATATTCTGTTGCGGCAGGAATACTTGCAACGGTATCTCCAATTGCTGTTGTTGAATACTTAACAGTTGGAGCTGATTCATTAATTGCTGGAAGAGTTAGAGAAAGCTCGGCTGCTCCACTAAGGGCATCTTCATAATTACCATAAACAGTAAGCTTTGTATTGTCTTTTACATAAATTGAATTTTCTTTTGCAACTGGTGTTTCAGTTCCTTTCTGGAAGAATTTTGCAGAAAGATTTGGAACACTTGTATCAATTTTTACATTTACAGAAGACAGAGTTTGAGTTCCGTCTGCTGTTGTTCCATCAAAATAAGTAATATTTCCGGCAGTATCTTTTGCACGAATATAAAGTGTATTTGTAGCACCTTCGTTATTGAATACTGCTGTACCTGTATATGCCGAAGCAGCATTTTCATGAGAAAGAGCTGTGTAAGTAGAGTTATTCAAAGAGTATTCTACTGTAGAAATATGCTCGTCTGAAGCCTGAACCTGCAAAGCAAGTGTCTTTGAATTATTCCATGTTGCTGGAACATAAAGAACATCTGCAACTTTAACTTCTGAAATTACAGGTGGAATTAAATCTACTGTGAAATCCTTTTCATATTCTTCTGACCAGCGTGAGTTCTTATCTTTTACTTTGTAGATAACTTTATAATCACCAGATTTGTAAGTGCTGGTTTCTGAAATTCCATCAGAAATTGTAATTGAATCTGTTACATTTGGATTTTGGTTTCCAAGTTCTGAATAACCTTCAGTATTTTTATCAAATGTTTTTGTAAGAGCTTCAATCTCATTACCAGCAGCATCTTTTACTACGCGCTGCAAAACAAATGGTAATTGATCCGATTTTATATTAACTGCTGGAGTAATTACATCTGAACCCTTGAAAATTGTACTCAAAAGTGTAATTTCTTGAATTGTTGGTGCTGAAGCTGTAATGCGGATATAGAAAGTTTTGCTTGTTGTTTTAGGTTCTGAACCTGTTCCATCAAGTGTATTTATATCTTTTGTTTCCAAATATACTTTATAAGTACCAGGTTCATCTGGCATAGTTACATCAAGCTGATATTCACTTGCACCCTTTGTATCGATTGTTCCTTCTTTTTTTGTTTCATTGGTTCCATTTTTAGATTCACTTATAACCTGATATTTTGCATAAGCCAAACCATCATCATCAATCATCTTATACATAACTGTCTGGTTAGCAAAGTAAACATTTACTTCTGTGTTTGATAAATCCTGTGCTTGATCTTTTGTATAAGTCAAATCAGTTGTTGCTGAATTCTTTGGAAGAATCCAAGGAATATCTGTTGACTGGTCTACAGTGTATGAGCGTTCATAATAAGTTTTGGTTTTATCATCAATATCAACACCTTTGTTTCCGGCACGGTCTTCTGCAAAAATCTGAACTTTAATGTTTTTAATATCTGTGCCGCTTGCAATGTCTTCGGTCTTAATTTTAAATTGCTGCTTTGCTGGAGTTGTGATGTAATGTTTTATAGATTTTACTGATTCTGAGCCAACACGGAATGAAATTGGAGTTCCAGTTTCATCTGTGATAATAAAATATGGGCGTTTGTCGTTGTTAGAGTCTTTAATTTCTGTATTTACAGAATCATAATCATCAAGAATAGCAACTTTCATTGTAACGTCACCATTCAAGTAGTCGCCTGCCTGTTTTTCTCCCAAAGCATTATACTTTTCTGCAGTTGGAAGCATAGTGTCTATGCTGATTGTAGGTCCGTACAAGTCATAAATAATTGTTTTGGTGCGGCTTGTTGGCATGTTGTCTAAGTCGGAAGTGATGTCGAAAACGTACTGGTCGGAAGCATCGTCGTCGCTGTTTTCATCTCCCTGATCAAAGAAGAATTCATTTGCTGAACCTGATGTTGGAACTTCGAACTGCCAGTTGTAATAGATGAGGCCGCCTTCGACTTTGAGTTTGTCTGACTCTTTTACCTTGTGAGTATAAATTGTTGTGGCTGTTGTTTCGGCACCTTTTTTGCAGGTAATGCTGACTGTAGGGTATCCGTCTGGAACAGAAGTTGTACCCTTAATTAAAAGTTTGTCGCCTTTTTTGAGGTATGAAGTTGAAGCTACCGGCTCATCAATTGTGAGGCCAGGAGCTACGTTCTTTGCCTTAAAGCGGATGAAGAATTCTTTTCCGTCGAAAGATGGAACGATTTTGTTGCCTTCAATATCTTCACCGTCTACGCCAATTACGTAGGTTGTTCCGTAAACAAGGCTTGTATCATTACCGTCTGAATCTTTTACGTTGTCTTTCTGAATTACAGTAATGAACTGTCCGTCGCCTTTCTTTTCGTATGTTGATTGCTGAGGATAGATTTTTTTACCACGAGTTTCTGTTCCATCATCTTCTATTGTAAGAGGAATCAGATAAACCTTCATGTTGTCAGTATCGAGAGAAAGTCCGTCCAAACCTTTCGAAAGCTGAACTGTAAGTGGACGCTCATTTTCTACATCATTTGCAAGGCCAATGTCTAAGCCCGAAATTGAGTAAGATGGATTGTTAAGCGGATTAAGTTTAAAGCTTCCGCGTGAAATTGCTTTTTCGAAGAAATCTGAAATCAAAGTTTTTTCAGAAACTGAACGTTCCTGTGTTGTTTCAGATTTACCAGCCTTTATAGAATACAATTCAGGAAGTTTGATTTTTGAAGAGCTGCCAGTTGTTTTTGAATATTCGCTCTGGAATTTTTCCCAGTCCGTCCAGAGAATATATGAGCTTTCTTCGTTTCCGTAATCATCATCTGCTTTTTCATCACCTTTGGCAGGATAGCGTTTTGCGCCATCAAAGGCAGAAATTGTACAGTAATAATATTTTTCACCGGCATTTTTGTCGGTACCATAGAGATCTGTATATGTAGGATCGTTTTCATCCAGGAATTTTGCTACATCGAGAGAGATTGTTGGTGGAATGCTTGTAATTTCTTTTATAATAGGGGCTTTATCAGGATCATCCTTACTATAGAATTTAATTACAATTTTTTCGATATCATTGTCATCTGCAGCCTGACCTTCGAGAGTAAGGTACTGACCGTAAGATTCAATCTTATTGAGATCTGTTTCAGATGCATCTGAAGCCGGACGAGAAAGAACTACTACCGGCGCAGTATTATCTATAATAAATGAGCGGGTACTTGTAGAGTGGTGCCCACCATTATCGGAAATTGTGATGGTTGCTTCGTATTTTCCATCTGGAATTTTTAATTTTATAGGATCTACAGTTGCAGACCAGGTATTTTCTTTACCCCAGGTTCCGTCAATCTTCGGATACTTCACCTGTGTTTCGGTATTAGTTAATTCAACAGTAATAGCCGAAATTGTTCCGTCATCCTTATAGGTTCCGTTGATAGGGAAAGCGTCGCGGATTATTTTTGAAGCCGGCGGATTCTCGATAAACAACGTAGGTGGCTCAACGTCTACTGCCGAACCAAGACCAATGTCGATATCACATGAATTAAAAAGACCAAATGACAATACTGCCATTCCAAAAAGAATTGCAAACAAACCACGTTTTTTCATACAACGACTCCTGAATCGTTAAGAAACTTTTTTTGAGGCTTAATAAGTTTTATAAACTCTCACGTTTTGATGCAAAAAATGTAGAGAGTACTCCGCTTTTTAAATATCGGAAGAAAAATCGTTTTACTTGAAGGGTCAGATAGGAAATGAAGGGTTTGAAACAACTTTTCTAGCTATATTCTTATTGATTTTAACACGAGGCAATTTGAAAAGCAAATTTTTGTGTAAAAAAAGCCCTTGCCGGGATGGCAAGGGCTGTGGTTTGCGGGTGATATTGTTTGCTAATTTGTTGGCTTGATTTGCGCTGTTTCTATGAAGTCGTTAGAAGAATCTTCTGCAACAAGATAGCCGAGCACTGCATTCTTTGAACCGTTACCGTAAACAACGCCGTAGGATGTTGAGTTATAACCATTAAACTGATTTACCTGACTATTATTACCTGTCGTACTGTTTTTGATTTTTCCAGTATCTTTATCCTTCCAGACACCAACATTTATGAGGTTTGTCTGTTTACTGTTATCTAAGGAAACATTACTTGTTGTTGGAACAATTGTACATTCCCAGTTGCCGGTAAACATATCGTTTTCTGCGCCAGACAGCTTTTCTGTATTTTCGCTAACGAAGTATGCATATTTTGGATAACCATTAGAGATGTCATAATAACCAATTCTTGGAACTGCAACAGTGCCGGCCTCATTTAATGCAATATCCAGGCTGATGTTTGAACCGACTACCCCATAAGAGTCTACGATACAGGTCTTGAAAGTAACCTTTGAATCGTATGGAGAATCTGTATAAGCATAAACAAGGTCTCCATTGTCTTCATCATAGGCAGCAATATGAACACCACCAAGTTCATCTGCAATTATCTGGCAGTTTGCACCCGCACATTCATAGATTGTAGTCTCATCAAATACTCTGGAAATTACCCATTCTGCTCCGCTTCCTTTACCTTTTCCACTTGCTATAGGGGTTTTATTATAACCATACCAGAGTGTTTTATTTTCTTCATCATACCATACAATAACTACTACATCATTTTCTTCGCCTGATACAGCTTTAGGAATTACACTTATAGAAAGATTTTTTCCTGCCTCTTTTCCTGATGCACTATCTTTTCCTGCAATTAAATTTACTTTTTTTACAGTATCATTGGAAGCGTTATATGTTACAGCAGTATTATAAGTACAATCATCTGCAATCATTCCAATTGAAGATGTTGATGTAGAATTTGTTGAACCAGCTCTAAAACGAATTTGTTTATTTATGTCATCAAAATATGCAAGATATACATTGGTAGTGTTTTTACTTTGTCCATCTTTATAAGATGTAGTTGCTAAACTTGGACTTTGAATTCTCTGTTTATTTACAATAACAGTACCATTATTCTGTCCAATTCTTTCCAATCTTCGTTTATTAATACTACTGTTTTTTGATGCATCTGCTTTCTTTTCACAAACACCCCATCTGCTGGTCATAAAAGAAAATGCATCTAATGTTGGAGTTCCATTTATATCACCACCTGCAGCAACTCCATAAGAGTATCCCCATTTATCATATGCAAAGCCTATAGAGGTAAAACGGTCGTAAGCACCCAGCCAGTAATTATAAGAATAGTCGGTTTCTGAAGAGCTTCCATTATCTATTACATTACCACCCATGCTAAAATAGGTAGAACCATCTGCAAATGCAAAGCCGATAATTCCTGTAGCAGGGTTAATTTTCATAATTGGCTGGTCTATGTGGCCTTTTACTGGCTTTACAGCTTCTGTAAAATCCCAGATATCCAGATAAATATCATCTGTTAGAGTGTTGTTATTAAGTCCATCTGGCTGGCGGTTGTAAAGATTTTCATAGATATCTTTACCTTCGGAAGTAGTCAACTGTGCTTTATCTTCATCTTTAAGAGTATATTCTCCACTTGCATTGTTATCATTTAAGCCATTAATAAACTGATATGTTTTTTCATTTGTTGTTACAGAGTTAAGATTTCCAGATTTCCAATCTGTTCCTACTGTTACGGTAATAGCCCCCTGTGTATTGCCCTGCTGCAAATTAAAGCCTTTTAAAGTCAATTTATCACCTGGCTTTACAGGATAATGTCCAAAAGCGCTTCTGTAATTATCAGATGCTGTATCACAAAGAGGAGTTATTACCTTTGTAATATATGGAACAATATCCATCTGGAATTTAGTTTCGTCAGAATATCTTGTATCACTGTCTTTTCCGGCAACTGCGGAAACAATAACCTGAGCATTTTCTTTAGTTATGCCATCTATATACGAAGTATCCCAGCTGAATTCCCATTCTGCTTTATGACCGTCTCCATCATTTGTATCTTTTGTAACAGAGAACTTCCAATGCTCATCGTTCATCTTATCTGTACCTGTCCAATATGCAGTACCATTTTCTATTTTGTACTCAGCGACAAGAACTTCGGAAGTTAAACCTGGGAAATCTGGAACTTGAAGCTTAATCTGTTTGAGACGGATATCATCCCGTACATAACCACGAATGGTAATTTTTCCAGAGACCTTAGGGTCGCGGTCATTTATACCAGAATTACCAGTTTTAAACGTAGCCGTTGGTAAAGCCTCTACAAGTTCAATATGTCCGTTTTCTCTTTTATTTTCAAAGAGACTATTGTCATCTTTGCTGTTCCAATAGAATGGAGTAAATTCTACCTTCGGATTTTCTGTGGTTGAATTTAAGATTTTTAGAGCTACTGTCATCGTAGAATTTAACTGTCTTGTTCCTAAGGTGCTATCCCAAATCCAATAGTTGAATTCTGTCAGGTCACTGTTGTTGCCAAGATTTTCCTTGGCAAGTACAAATGACATTGTCTGACCTTTTATATAAGACTGTCCATTTTTATCAGTCTCGGTGTAATTTCCGTTTATTGAATCTGTTCCATAAATAGGCTGATTATTACTATCATTGAACTGGATTCTATTTTCCTGCAAGGTCTCTTCGGCATTACTGTAATACAAGGCACCATTACCACCTATAACTTCCGGTGTAAAGGTTACGTTATCGCCCTTTATGGTCATAAAGGCAGTGCTGTCTTCGCCATAAACATTGAGATTTTCTGTAACGGCTGTTGCACGTTCTTCCTTATATTGATGACCATCTGCTCTTTCAAAAGTTCTGGTTTTTGCAGAGTTATAGTAGGTTTTATATTCACCTTCATCTTCACTTCCATTTCCGTTATAGTCTGTCCATAACTTAAGGCTTGCAAGACGAGGCGCATTGTTCTTTACTACAGCGTCATTAATAATAGTTTCTGTGTAGTTTCCAGCCTTATCGAACACAACATAATGTATTTCAATAGCACCATCACGCAGATTGTGGCTGTTTATACTGGCTTCCCAACGGGTTGTAGTTCCTGTTGTATTTACAGATTCCATCATGCAGTCGTCGTCATCTCCACTGATATCAGAGTAATATCCAGCGCTATTTTTTGTAGTTCCAGCAGATTCCAGACCAAAATGATCTACAACATGACCAATTGCAATATAAAGAGGAGCTTTGCTTGTTGATGAAACTGTTCTTCCCAAGTCTGGCGCACCATCAAGGGTAAGTACTGTTCCAGAAGTTTCTATCTTCTTAACCGTATAAATAATGCCGCCAAGCTTTACAAGACCACCTGTATGAAGATTTACATCGGTAGATTCAAGAGTAATCTGTCTTGCAGACTTGTCTATTGCAGTTACATTGCCAGTTTTCCAATAGAGACCGTCTTCATATTTTAAACTGCTGCAATCCAATACATTATCTGGATCTTCATTATAAAGTTTTGAGTTCTTTATATATGAATCATATACTCTTCCTGGAGTTTCATTTGTTGAGGTTCCGTTGGCAAAGAAGAATACTGTTCTTAAGAAGCCACTCTCATCTCCACTTTCTGTAGCAGCTGATTTTATCTTATAAAAACCATCTTTATTCTGAATGGCTTTAGAAATACCATAATTTTCTGAAGTGTCCAGAGCTACTTCCGGCCCTTTATTATCAACTCTGATAATTATGTTTTCTTCTTTATCATTTTTATCACTCTCTGCAGTTTCAGAGTTTCCATCTTTTGCTAATATCTTATATGTTAATACTTCGGAAACGTTTGCTGTATTACCAACAACATGATGTATTCTGTAGCCATAAGTTTTTGTGTTTCCTTCACTAGTCCACTCAATTTCAGTAGCAGATTTTGCATCAATGTCGTTTATTGTAAATAATGAAATATGGTCTTCATCTTCAACACTTCCTGTAAGGAACCACTTGCCTTTGAGGAACATATTTTCTTTATAGTCTTTGATTGATGGAGTATAGATTAATCCGTCACCCCTGGTACCTGTTGAAGAACCTTCGCATACAGGGTCATTGATACCATAAAGGGCTGTATCTGTTGGGCTTTTTGTATAACCAACCAGATTTCCATTTGAATCACTCCAGCCGTAGCGGTAGAGCTTCAATTCCTCGCTGGAACCAATTTTTGGTACACCGGCATTTACCCTCATAACATAAGTTACATCATCTGAACGGCTCACATTATTTTCCACATCTACTACAAAGAGCCTGAAGGCAATTGTGCTGGTACCATTTGCTGTTTCAAAATTTGACTTTTTGTTCAACTGGAAGGCCCAGGAAAGGTTATCATCAACGTAGATACCTTGTTTTGACTTTTCTTCTGGACCAAAAGAAACAATTGTATAATTTGCCTCTGCAAAAGTTTTGCCACTTGGCATAGGTTTTGTATGCCAATTTTCTGCAAATGTTCCATTAAATGAAGGGTCTATCTGAATATAAACTCCAGAGTTCGGATTCTCTGCTGTTCGCTTTATGCTGTTCACTGCATTTACATGACCAGAAAGTCTTATGATTCCGCTCACGAGCTTACTATTTTCTGCAGTAAAGTTTAATGGAATTTCTGGAGAATCAAGATAGATATCTGGAATTTCTCCCAATGGATCAAGCTTAAGAGGAAGAGAATAAATACTATAGTTGCCATATGAGTCTGTACCCTTGAGATGGAAATAGCACAAGAGCGGATCTTCAAATGGTTCGTTATCAGTGTATACTACTTTACCCTCAGAAGATATAGTCAGGTCAGAACGGGCATCTGCAATCAAATATTTTGGCGATTTACCGTGAGTATAACCGCCTTCAATTCCGTTTTCTTTTGAGTCAAAATATATTTTCCAATATCCTACAGAAACGCCTTCGGCTTCAACCCAGGCATCATCACTTAGATTTGATGTATTTGGTGAATCTGTTACCTGATACTTAAGTGTTGTTCCTACATCAGCATTGTTAAACGAGCCCTGTAAAGTGAAGGCAGAACCGATTAATTCAATATGATCAGGATTATTATGTTCATGTACAAGAACTTCTGGAGGTGTATTATCTATAAAAAACTCCTTTGAAGTTTGTCGTTCTTTTTTCTTATCCTTAACAGTTACTAAAAGTGTATACTGACCACTTTCAAGCCCTTGAACACTTAAAGGTTCTACTGTCTTAAACTGATAATAGTAGAAACCATCCTGTTTCTTTTGAACACTAACTATAGCCATATTAACAGGTATAACTTCAGAGCCTTTACTAAACTGATAGCTTACTTCTTCAACACTATTTGCATCATAAGCAGTAATACTCAGGTACAAACGGTTATGCTGAGAATCTCCACCAAGATAGTCATTGAATAAAGCTGAATTAATCCAATCATCATTATTTCCAGTACGGCTTACATTCAAAACCTGAATATATGGTGCTGTTGTATCAACAAGAGCATATAATGCAGTTTTATCTGTAGAAGAATCTTCTTTTCCTTTTAGTTTAGGAGCTGTAAAGCTTCCATCGGCAGCATCAACAACCTTAAAATAAATTAAGCCCTTATCTTCTCCATTATAGGTACCATCATTTAGATTAAGTATATATGAACTGTTAGAAAGAATGGCAGTTGTCCATTTGCCTTCTTCACCTATTCTATACTCGAGACTTTTTATCTTACCATCATCATCATATACGATTATGCGAATTTCATTTGTTCCACATTCTGCAGGATTTGCAGTATCCATTTCTGTAAGGTTCATATCCTTAAAGGTTAATACAGGTATATCACTATCCTGATTTACATAAACAGTTTTTGCAGCTGAAGTTTTTGAGTTCTGGGCTGTATCAAGAACAATAATCTGGAAATCATACAAGGTTTTATCTTCAAATATATTGTTTTCTTCAGAATCCTTTTCTGTTGTATTTACAGGAATAGACCATGAAGTTAGATTATCATAGATTGTAGTATAAGACTTCCATTGCTCAGCATTATGCTTTTTATACTGCAATTCGATTGAAAGAAGGCGGTTACTGTCGTGTGCCTTTCCTGTAAGAGTAAAGGTTTTATTTACATGTTTCTTTGTATTATCTGTGGTATCTGCATTCTTTACTTCGTTTATGACAGCTGTATCTGGCTCTTCATTATCAAGTTCAAATATTACATCTGACGTGTATTCAAAAGCAGCATTTTCTACATTGTCTTTTACATCAAATATTAATGTACCACTTCTAAGACTATCGCCTGGAATTGTTAATGTCCATTTGTCTGTATCATACGAACTTGTTACACCAGTTAGAGCTTGAGTTCCTATTTTAGCTGTTATTTCTTTTACCCCAGAACCAGTAGCCTTTTGGGTATCTTCTTCTGCATAAAAATCTTGAGCAGATAAAGAAACAATTACATACTTTGAACCATTCACAAGAATTTTATTTGAAAAATCTGTAAACGGAACCTGACCAACTGTTAGTGATTCTATAGCAGCAGATACAGGAGATTCTGTGTCTATATAAACCGAATAGTTTATAGTCTTAGGATTTCCTGCATTATCTATTGCACGGAAAGTTACTTGATTGAAGCCCTGCTTTGAGCAGTTTATACTTCCGTTATAAGAACCGTCTTTTTCTGTAAACATTACCCAGCTTGAATCATCCGATGGATTTGAAGAAGCCATTACCTGGAAAATTCCACTGCCAGTTTCTGTTGTATCTGAAGCAGAAATTTCAAATTTAATATCTGAGGTTTTATACCATTTTGTTTCTGTAGAATCACTTGAGGTATAGGCAACTGGTGAAGTTACTCCAGAAACAGATATATCAGGGAGTTTGGTATCAACCCAAACTTCTTTTATTGATGATGCAGAAACTCTTCCTGCCTTATCTACAGCAGTAACTGTATATGTATGTTTACCATTTGCGACAGCATTTTCACCTGCAACAGCAAGGCTTTCTGTAAATTCAAATGGTTCTAGTGATTCTGTATTAGTGAATTTTTTAATAAGAAGTTCGCCCTCTTTTATTTCAACATAATCAATCTTGTTGCCATCTGATGCAGTTCCGCCAATTGTAAAGGTGTTGTTTACGACAGGTATTCCATCTTTATTCTGGCCTGTTGCATTTATTTCAGTTAAGCTTGAAATTTCTGGCTGCTTTTCGTCTACCCAATAGCTTATCCAGCTGGTAGAAGAATTTCCTGCCTTATCTTCTACATATAAATACAAATAATAAAGACCTTCGCTTGTGCTGTCTGTTCCTTCTTTTGAAAGATTCTTTGGAATATTAAAATCTTTACCAGATACGCCTGGCCAGTCAGTCATAGCATAGGTGCCATCTGAGGTTGGAGTAATTTCAGTTGAAGAAATTTTATACTTATAACTAATAGCACCTGAACCAATTCCATCATCAAATGAACCTATGAATTTAAAATCTTTATCATAAAGAGAATTTTCTCCATTTAGTAACCTGTTTTCACCTACTATAGGTTTGGAGAAAAGTACACTTGGAGCAGTTTTATCATTATGAACTATATAGTTATTTACAGATTCCAATCCGGCTTTATCTGTAACCTTTATTACAATAGAAAAGTCTTCATTGGCAGGAGGTATTGCCAATTCTGAAACATTAAAGCTATACCTTCCGTTGGATACATTCTGGTCTACCAGAGCAACGTTTGCAGGCTGTTCATTAATAGTTACAGACTTTATGCCATTTGTTTCTGTTATAGTTCCTGAAACCGAAATAGCTGTATCAGTCTTTAAATAAACTGTTTTTTCTTTTTCAAGTACAAGAGTTCCAACTTTTGCAGAAGTAACAACTGGGGCCGCAAAGTCTACAAAGAAATTAATTGATTTTGACTCTCCTTTGTTTCCAGCCATATCTTCTGCATATACAGAAAGACTATAGGCACCTTCTGTCAAATCATTTCCTTCACCAAGCGTTTTAGAAATTTTCCAGGTTGCATTAATTGCGCCGGAAAGCTCAATTGTTTCTTCTGAGCCAAATAGAGTTTTTTCACCAGCGTCGTTAACTCTGTAAAGCTGATAATAAAGATTTTTCAGTCCGATTCCCTCAGTAACAGAAGCACCATCGCTTGCTGTTCCACTTATTTCTCCAAGAGAACCATTAAGCACTGCTTCTGTTGGAGTTGTTATAGAACATACTGGCTTTTTATTATCTACAGTTACGGTAATTACTTCGCTATTAGAAGTCTTGTCTGCAAGGTCAAATGCCTTTACAAAATATTCATATTTGGCAAAAGTATCTTCTGGTATTGTTTCTGGTAAATTTTCAATTTTCCAGTTAGCAACAGTTACAAGTGTTTCGCTTTCTGCATATGACTGTTCTGCAGCTTTAGATGCCTCTTCGTTATCTTTTTTCTGCCACAATTCCAGCTTTTTAATTCCCCAGCTGTCTGAAGCCTTTGCATTAAGTTCAAATTTATCTTTAGATGTAAAATTCTTTTCTACAAGTTCTGCACCTGGAGCTGAAACATCATATATAAAATTCTTTGATTTTATGTTACTTCTGTTCCCAGCACGGTCTACTGCATAAACATGAACAGTTTTGTTTCCTTCGCTGGTAAACAAATCGCTAAGTTTTACCTTATTGTTTACTCCAGCTGTCTTTTTATATACAGAGGCTCCATAAGCTGGAACCGCAGCATCTGCTTCTGTAAATGACCAGTAATACTCTACCGGTGCATCACCATTTTTAGTACAGGTAACTACAAACGGCTGCGAATCGCTTGAAGAAACTTCTATATCTGTAATTTCTTCTGGTGTCTTATCTACATAGAAAGTAATGGCATCTGTAATGGAATCTTCAGAAGTCTGCTTACTTTTATCGTAAACTTTGTAAGTAATCTGATATTTTCCATTCTCAAAACTTTCAGGAATCTCGTATGGATTTTCGTAAACAAAGGTGCCATCTGTCGAGTTTTCTGTTACAACTGCATCTGTTAGTTCTTCAAATGCTTTATATGGAATAATAACCTGAGCATTTCCTTCTGCATCTAATTTTTCAACTTGACTGGAGATTCTAAAAGGAGCCTCAGTAGAATTGATGATTATCTTATTTGTAATTGCAACCTTGGCATCAGCAGTCTTATTTTCTACAGAAGAATTTGTAACATATTCGACAGAGACATCTTCCAGTTTAACGGCCGGTGCTTTTGGAGCTACACGGATACAGAATTGTTTCTCTGTTGTTTTTGTTGAATCTACTCCGTCTATAAATATAAATTTCAAAATGTAAAAATCTGTTTCTGCATTTTCAATAATAAATTCATCTGTATTTTCAAGTTCGTTTGTACTAAATTCTTTTACTTCAGGTTCATCACCTGATTCCGACTGGTTGGCTTTCCAATAGCTGAATTTTAGAATTGGATTTTTTCCAACAATACAATCATCATCAATAAACTTAAGTTTTACTGATGGAGAATCTGCTGAAACAATATTATAATCCTTTTGTGCCTGAACTTTTGCTTTTGTGTCTAAAGCAAAAGATATTTTCGCAGTACTTTCATTTCCTGCATCATTTACAGGGAATATAAGAGGTTTGTCTGTTGTTTGGTTTACCTCATAAGAAGCTTCTGTAGAAGTACTATTTCCTGCAGTATCAAAAATTGTGGCCCGAACAACAAGAATGCTTCCATTTGCAAAACCTTCTGTATCAACATCTTTAAATGTTTTATTCTCTGAATTAACTGCAAGTGTTTGCTTTACATTCTCACTATCATCTGCAGTTTTTTCTATAATTTGAATTTTACTATTAGTAAAATCAATTCCAATATTGTCATTAACTTTGCATTCAAAAGCAAATTTTGCATTAAGATATTCTTTTGTATCTGCACGAATACCGTCTTCTCCAAAATTGTATGCGAGAGGACCAAGTAATTCATTATCTTCTGCAGTACCAGAAAAGTTCAATGTTACTTCTGGTAATTCTACATCATATGTAATACTACGATCTGCTGGACCATGCGGTACAGCTAGTGTAGCGTCTCTGTCTGGGAAAGTAAGTGCATAATCTAAAGTTGCACTCTGGTTAAATTTTTCTGCCGGAATAATATATTTAAAGCTGTAAAGCCCATCTGTATGTTCATCTTTTATATAAGATAGCTGACCTACAGTAAGTGATTCTGGTGAAATTTTGCTTTCATTTGTAACAGTAAATAAAGGTTCGTCATTTAATCTTATGCTAAACTCACCTTCTTCTGGATAGTAAATTGTTCCTTTTACTTCTACATCTGCGCCTTTTTTAAACACTGCACCATCTGCAGGGGTTTCTACAGTAACGCTTGGCAGGAGTCCACTTGAAACAAAGACAAAACCATAACCATTTGGAACATAAGCTACAACAGGATTTCCCTGAATGTCTTTTCCTTCAATTCCTATAAGATAGAATGAATTATAATCATAGTTATTACGGCTGATTATTGCTGTTACTTTATAAGAAGTCTCGTTTCCTATTGGCTGGGAACATTCAAGATATTTTTTTTCGCCCTCTTCTCCAGCTAATACATTTCCATGTTCATCACACTTGCGAGTAAACATCTTTAGTGTATCTGGATCGATTGCTATACCATCCAAACCTGGGACAACTTCAACAATAATTGGTTCCCCGTCTATTACCTTTGCTGTTTCAGAATTTACTCCATTATCTGTAATACGGAATCTGTCTGAAATATTGAATTTAGGATTATTTGCTGGATTAAGTGAGAATTTTCCTATAGTAATTTTATACTCATCCATATTGAGTTCATCTGCACTTACATTCTGCTCTTCATAATTACCAGCACTTATATGATATAACCCTGTACTCTTATAACTTTTTAAAAGATCAGAAATAGAATCTCTAAGATAATAAGTATCTATAGAGTTACCTTTTTCTATAGGGCCAGAACCATCTGAAGGAAAACTTACTGCTCCATCATAAGCGGTTATTGTACAATAAAATGTTTTATCTATAGCATTTTCTACTGTTGCCTGCTTATAAATTTTATAATAATCGTTAGTTTCGTCACCTTCCTTAAACTGTGCAACTGTAAGTTTAATATTATTCAAAACGTTTTTTAGGGTTTTTGTATACAATTTGTTTTCTGGATTTTCTATATCTGCAGAGGAATATATATCCATTACAATAGAAGAAACCCCACTGTCATCTGCCGCTTCACCAGTTAAAGTAAAAGTCTGTCCATAGCTATCAATTTCTGTATCAACTGATGCACTTGAAGGGCGTGTAAGTGCAATAAGCGGAGGTGTATTATCTATTACAATCTGACTCGTTGCAGTTGAATTATGACCTGACATATCTGTTATTTTTACAGAAACAAGATAAGAACCATCTGTAATTTCAGCTTCAGAAGCCGCAGGAATCATACACTGCCATATATGCTCATTATCTCTATGTTCATTAAAAACTGCATTGTAAGAAAATTCTTTTGCTTTTTTGTCTTTATCTTGTTTTAGAGTAACAACAACAGATTTTATAGTTCCATCGTCTTTCCAGGTTCCTTGAATAAGGAAATCTCCGCAAATTGAGAATACTGCATGTGGATCTGGTGAAACTATGCTCACTGTAGGAACTTCTGTATCTACTGATTCACCCAAACCTATGGTACAGGAGAAGAATAAAATGATTGAAATTAGTAGAACTGTAATAAAATGTAATAGCTTTTTCATATTACTCCTCCTATTGTCCCATTTTTTGTGCCATTTCTATTGTTTCGGCCGTTATTGCATAAGCTAATACCGGATTCTTTGAACCGTTACCGTAAACCTTTCCGGTACCTGTACCAGTAGTAGAGTTATCTATTACACCAGTACCATCAGTCTTCTTCCATACACCAATGTTTATTGCATTGTAAAGGTCGCTCTGCAGTTTTTGTTTACTAGGAGTTGGAACAGCTGTTATTTCCCAGGCACCTGTAACTTTTTTGCCGTTACTTCCAGGAATTGCAGCTGTTAATAAACCTTCTGGATTTAACAGATATGCCATTTTTGCCCGCTGGCAGGAATCTGAATAGTAACCGATATATGGGGTTCCTACATTAGAGTCAGTGGAATCCATTGCAACATCAAGAGTGAGGTATTTACCGGTAACGCCGTTTGCATCTACGACCATTGTTTTGAAGTTGTCTTGTGAGGTTGCAGCACCGGCTTTCTCTTTATTAAGATATGCATAGTCCAGAGTTCGCGTAGTCGGGTCAAAGGCTGCAATATGCACACCTTTCTGGGCATCTACTGCAACCTTACAATACATACCCGGACTCTTAAATATTGAACTACCTTCAAATACACGGACAGGTGTAGACCAGCCGTCATTGGTTGAGTTGTCGTCTCTTGAAGTATTATGTCTATCGGTTATAGGGGAATTATTGTATGAATACCACAATATTCCGTCGGAACTGTACCATACGGCAATGAGAGTATCTGTAGTATCTGTGGCACCAGGAATTACAGCCAGGCTTACATAGCTACCGGCTTTACCATTTTCCATATTACCATCGGCAAGTACCTGGAAGGTTCTTTCCCATGTTGAAAGAGGAGGTTCCACCGTTTCCCAAGTTGCTCTTGCAGTATTAGTAGCACTAATTTGTACTTGGTAATTATCTATCTTTACTGAAGCAGGTTTTTTTCTACCATCAAAAGATTGCTGCTGTACAGTTTCTACATCAATAAAAGAACCAAAATCTTTTTTAGTGCTGTCTGCTGTGTTTATTTTTCCCGCTTTAAATCGTATCTGTCCGTTATAGCTATCATAATAAGCAAGGTAAACATTAGAGTACTTTATGTTCTCCACATCATGATTTGTAGCAATTATACTTGGAGACATAATTCTTTGTTTCTCAAATACAAGACTACCATTAAAACCAGCACAGATAGATTCTAACCTTAACGCTTTATCTCCATTACGCGTAGCCTCTGCTTTTAAAGCTGGTATTCCCCAAAGACTTGTAATAAAATTAAATTTATCAGCTATACTATCTTTGGGCTGTCCGGCATCGCACTTTTCATCCACATCTCCACCAGCAATTGTTCCATAAGAGTTTCCAGCTTCGTCATAAGTAAAACCTATAGAAGAACAAATATCTTTACTCTGTGACCAAGTTTCGTAAGACTTTGTATTTCCATTTGGCATTGCAGCTCTAAAAGAACCATTTACAAAGGCAAACCCCAAGAAACCTTCTTTAGGATTAATATGCATTATTGGCTGCGACAATGTTTTTTCATTAGTTGGAGTTGCAGCAGAAGAATTAATCTTCCAAACATCAAAGACTATATCATCAGTGAGCAGGTCGTTGTTTACGCCATTTTTCTGCATGTTATAATCTAAGCTATTATTATTTAAACCGTTAACAGTTACGCTGTATGCGGCTGAATGAGAATGGTTTGTTGTATCTTCTGCCAATGTAAGGCTGCTTACTTCTAACGAAGTATTATTCTTAAGATTAAAGCCTTCTAACGTTACGGTTTCTCCTGAATATACCGGGTAGTGTCCCAAAGCGGTTCGGTCAAATACAGTAGGGTTATTTGAACGCGCTTTACTGAGGCTTGTTTTTACATGAGTAATGTATGGGACAACGTCTACAGAGTAGGTTTTGTCTTCAAAGGTTCCGTCTTCTTTTTTACCGGAACGATTTTCCTTTCCACCACGCCATTCATCTTTTACATAGAAACTTAGTTTTACACCTTTTTCTGCGCCATTAAGCAATCTTTCTGTATCCCAGCTGAATTCCCAGTTTACTTTATGACCTTGTGCTACAGAGGTATCATTTGTTACTTTACATTCCCATCCATCTACATCTATTCCTTTTGATGAAGATTGCCATTCCATTTCATTTTCTGCGTTGTGTTTATATTCTGCAATCAATGTAAAATCTTTGAGGAATGTCTCTTCTGTATTAGGAGATTCAACTTTTGCATATATTTTACTTACACGAATATTATCTGTAGCAGTTCCACGCATGGTTATTTTGCCGGAAACCAAATCGTTAGTTCCAAAAGAATATGGCTCAGCTTTGAGTTCATTAGAAATATCCGCTTTTAGTTCAATATGTCCCTGCTTACGGCTATGTTTATACAGGCTGTTGTCAGTTTCAGAAGTCCAGTACAAAGGTTTAATATCCTCAAGTACCGGGTTTTTGTCATCAAAATATTCTATCCATAAAGCACACTGGAAAGAAACATTAAGGCTGTCTACAAACTTTGTTGTTCCAGCAGTACTATCCCATATTGTATATTCAAACCAGGTTGGTTTATCTGTGCTGTTATGCTGTAGTTTCGTTTCGATTTGATTTGATGTAAATTCTATATAACCGGTATAATGACCTTCATAATATTCTGTACTTTCAAAGTCTTTTCTATAGTAGCCGGTATCATCAAGATAATCATCTATACCGTCATTCCAGCCCTGAGCAAAAGAATAATCTCCGCTATTTCCAGAAGCAGCTGGAGAAGTAAGATTTTCACCAGCCTTGTAGCTATAGTAGAGATTTCCGTTACCACCCACAATTTCAGGATAGAATTTTATGCTATCTTTTACAGTCATAAATGCTGAACCACCATCAGCCGGACCTTTTTTATTTCCAGAAACTACGAGACAGTTATTTTCCAGTTTAGTAGCACGATGCTTATAATTATTTGCGCCAAGTTTTACTTCATAATCACCATTATAGAAAATATCTTCTTGAAGACCAGAAACGACTTTAAGCCCCGCAAGTCGTGGAGCGTTATTACTTACATTCAGTCCTTCAACCAGGCCAGACTTATAGTTACCTGCTTTATCAAAAACAACATAATGTAACTCAATCGGGCCATCCGGAATATTATTACTGTTTATTGCTCCTGACCAGATTGTACTTGTGTCTGAAGGTGTTATAGATTCTATCATCTTATCGCCATCATCATCGATAAGGTGTGCATAATAACCATAACAGTCATCTTCTGTTATGATATCTGAACGGCTGCTTCCTTCTGATTCGCTTCCTTCCTTATCTACTACATGACCAATTGCAAATAAAATACTGCCTGTACTATTTGCAGATGGAATTCCTTCCAAAGTAACGGTTGTGTCATTTACTGTACTTATTCTATAAATTGAACCATCTAACTTTGCAAGACCCCCTGCATGGGCAAATTTTTCAGCTTCATTTAACGTTATGTTAGAACCGTTAATTTCAATGTAATTGGCTGCTTTCCACCACAAGCCTTCTTCGCCCTGAGTAACATGAGGAACTGTTGAATCTGAACCATCATGAGAAAGTGCATTTGCTTTATGCGAAATTACATTGCCCTGGTCATTCTTTTCTGTATATGCTCTGTAAGTATCATAAACATATTTATAACCAGGTATATTGCGCTTAAAGAAGAATACAGCCATCTTAAAGCCGCTTTCATCATCATCTTCAATAGCACCTGACTGAACTCTATAGAAACCATCTTTGTTATAAACATTCTGGGTAGTAAGATTGTACTGTTCCAGCCGAGGCTTTTTATTGTCATATTTTATTGATACATTTGCTGTTGTAGATTTTGCATCATTATCAGATGCAGTAATCTTATAAGTTAATGTACCATGTGCACCTTCTTGCTTAGAACCAATCTTGTAGTTCAGAATATAACCTTCGGTCTTTTTAGCTGATGCTGCTACCTGAACTCCATTTGCATCCCAATAGATTTTATTATTCTGAAGCTCTGAGTCAGATATAGCATCATCTTTGATTATGATTGAGCTTATGCCACTTTCGTCTTCTATACTGGCTGTAAGCCACCATTCACCTTCAAGCCACATGTCTTTTTCATACTGCTTTACAAATGGAGTATAGGTGTAGCTTGAATCCCGGCTCTTTCCAGCCGGGGTGTTACAACCGGCATCATTATATAAAGTAGAACCTGCTGAACTTGAAGTATAGTAGATATTTCCATCGCTATCTTTCCAGCCATAGCGACGTAAATATAAAGGCTCGCTGGAACCAATTCGAGGAGCACCGGCATCAAGATTGATTACAAAAATATCATTTTCAGAATCTGTAATATTTGCACCATCATAAGCAAAGAGACGGATTGCTATTGTGTTATTATCATATTCTGTTTTGCCATTAATAGTTGTCAGTTTTTCGAATTCTGATTTCTTATTGAATGCAAAATTCCAGTTTGTATCTGTTCCAATTTTGATTCCATATCTGCCAGAATTTCCAATTTCTTCAATCTCATATTCCAGATAATCTTTTATCTCATCTATTGTTTTGCCGCTTATTGAAGTATCTACAGCATTTGGCAGGGGTTTTGTAAGCCAGTTGTCATTAAAGCCATTTGCCTTGTTATACTGTGGGTCTATCTGTAAATAAATGCCTTCAATTGGATTTTTAGCAGTAACAGTTCCTGCAATACGTACAATACCACTCAAGAGAGCATCATATTCATCCGGCTCTTCTGAATCTTTCATTGGGCTTGTAAGCTTTATAACTGGAATATCTCCCTGTGGGTCTAATTTAAGAGAAATTGATGTTGTATTGTTTACATTACCAAATTCATCTTCTGCATAGAAATGAACTTTGTATAAATTCAATTCTTTATAACGTTCACCTATTTCGTGCCCATCTACAGCTTTCTTGTAGACAACGAGTCCAGTTTTTGGATCTACCTTTATTGTATCTACAAATGATGATAGAACAACTTCGCGTGGATTTATTTCCATATTACGAGTACTAACTGCGTATGGAATTGCTAACCATTTGTTTACATCAGGATCAGGCTGTTCGTTTTGTCTTGTAATCTGATAACGGAAGATTGTATTTTCATTACCCTCAACTACCGCTTTCAGCAGGAATACAGAACCTTCCTGGTCTCCTTCTGAATGACTTACAACTCTTATTGCAGGCGGTTCATTTATAATTTTGAGCATTTTCTTTGTTTCTGCAGTTTTACCAGCTTTATCTACAGCTGTAACTGTAATCCCGCGGATTCCGCTTTTCATATTCTGAACATTAAATGCATTTTCACCAGAAAGTTCTACATCAAAACGATAAGCATTCTTTTCTGAATCAAAAATGTCATCCGCATAATCTGCATTTTCAATTACTTTTGTAAGAACTTCATCTGTAATAGACTCTGGGTCATTAGGATCTTTATCAAGAGTAAAAATTATTTTTGCTATTTTATTTGAATCCCAGGCTGTTGCTTTTAGGCAGAACTGATTGTAGCTTGTACCTCCTACACTCTGCAACCCTGAATATAATACAAACTGTTCCTGTGAATTAAGGATTTTTATTTCTACATCATCACTTACAACAGGTGGATTATCATCTGTTGCAACATAAATTGTTGTATCTTCAATTGTAGTTTTTGCCAGATATTTTGTACCATCTGTAACTACCGGAATTGTCATAAGATCGGTATTGGCACTTGTATCCGCAGTAGTTACAAATTCACCATCCAGTTTATCTGTTACTTTGAATAGTATTTTGTGAGAATTATCTGGTAAATTAGAAATCATAAATGATGAATTATTTAATTTTAATGTCTCCCACTTTGTGACGCCGCCATCTTCTGTTTTTCCATCAAGGTTATACCAGGCAGCCGTTACATCTCCATCGTCATCATCTATAGTTCCAGAAATTGTATTTGAACCATACATGAAATAATTTGAAGCGCTCATACCTTCAAAATTCAAATCATCCAGAGTAATTACAGGACGGTCTGAATTCTGATTTATATAGAACACAGCCTTGTTTGCAGTTGCAATATCGGCAGGCGTTTTTCCAGATTTTGGAACATTATATGTCTCTTTTGATTCATGATTTTTAGTAACTGTGGTCCCAGTCTTTGTATCAAGATTGCAGTTACCAACATCATCCATAACAACTACTGCAAGATAAACAGGTGTTCCATCTGGTATATTTTTGAATACCGTTTTAGTATCCAAATCAAATTCCCAGTCTTCTTTGCTTTTCTGTTGGAAACAAGGAGTCCAAGTCCGTTTTCCTTCAATATCAATGTAGTAGCTTACATCTACCTGAGAAACTACTCTGTTATCACCTACAAGACCAGACAGAGTAATTGTACCATTAACATCAACTCCGGCAGAATGTATTCCGCCAGCATTAGTTTTATCTGCGTCTTCCGGTAAGTTTATAGATTTAACCTCAGGTGCTATATCATCGCATGTTATACTTAAATCTGAAGTATAATTATATGTAAGATCCACCTTATCTGTTATTGCAAAACTTAATGCACCTGTATCAATGTTTTCTTTAGGAATTGTAACTTCCCAGTGATTTGTAGTTTGATTTAGAATAACAGGAATTCCTGTCACACCGTTTTCCAGATTTTTCAAAGGCTTTATAAGGCTTACACTTTTTATTCCGCTGCCTTTATTTTCAGTTTCACCAGAGTCTTTTGCATCTAAGACTATTGTCAGGGGATTACGTCCATTAACATACTTCTTTCCTGTAAGGGCCGCTGGTGTTTCATCTGAATCAACAGAAAAAAGCTGAGCAAAGTCTGGTTTCATAGTATCTATTGTTACCTGTTTTGATATGACAGTTCCGTTTTCACCTGTATTATCGTTTCCTGCATTATCAGTAACTTTTACCTTAATTGTATTTAAACCTTGTTCCTTGCATAAAACACTACCAGAATAGGTTACAATGCCAGCTGTTTCCTGTCTGGTTAGAACAGCCCAAGACGGAGTTTCAGTATCTGATGTAGATTCCGCTCTTGCTTCTACCTTAAAAATTCCGCTTGAAGGAGCAGTATCAGAAGGAGTTACCGTTATCTTTATGTATTGAGAATCGTACCAATCTTCTTTTGGGGTAGAATCTATTGTAAAGCTTCCGGCTGGTTTTACTGTATCAATAATTACACTTTTTGTTACAGAAGTTTTCTTTCCGGCATTATCAATTGCGGTAATAATGAGATTATGTGTACCTTCTGAAAGTTTGCCTTCTCCTGTACCTAAAGAAAACTCTTTGCTCCAGTTGCCTGTTTCTCCACTTGGAGTCAGCTTATATACATTTTCTCCATCTTTGATTTCAATACCATTCTCTTTTATTTTATTTGCATCTGTTGCAGTACCACTAAGTGTAAAACCTGCATTGCGTACTGGTATACCATTTACGTTCTGTCCAGTTTTTTCTATTGGATTAACATTTAGCTCTGGATTGTTTTGATCAATCCAAATAGTACGCTTTTCTACCTTTTCATTTCCAACTTTATCTTTAGCATAAAGATAAATGAACCATTTACCTTCGCCTAAATAGCTTTCAGTTGAGTTTTCTTTCGCTTTTAACAACTTTTCTATATTTAATGAAGTTGGTAAAGTTGTAGCAGCTAAATCAGAATGAGCTTTTACAGCTTCATCTAAAAGACCTGTGTCATTTTCATCTTCAGCCTGTTTAATAAGATATTTTAAGCTTCCCATTCCACAACCAGAATCTCCGGCAGTAGCACGGAAGTTATATTTTTCTCCAGAAAGCGATTCTTCACCCTGCATATCTTTATCTGGATTCAAGAATACAATAGCAGGTACAGTATTATCATTATGAAGTTTATATTTATAAGTGAGCTCTTTTGCTGCCTTATCTTTTAAGGTAATGCTAAGTTCAACTGTTTTATCTTTTTGTAATTCTTTTACAAAATCTGAAATTACAAATGAATATTTACCTTCTGCAGCCTGAACTTGTGTCTGAGTAATTGAAATTGTAACCGGAGTTTCTGTGGCAGGTTCTGTGCTATTATCTATCAATTTAGCAGTACAGTTTGTCGCATCCAGTTCTTTTGTTTCTACAATTTCACCAGTAATTATGTTTTCAGAAGCTGTTTCTTTTCCCTTATAATAATTTATGGTATCTGCATCAGCATAAAGAGGGTTATCATACAAGCTGATGGCAGTAATTTTTGGCGCTTCCTGATCTACAGAGAAAGAATACACAAGCATTTCTTCATCTGCCGTAATATTACCAGCCCTGTCTTTTGCTTTTACATAAAGTTTATAATCGCCTTCGTACAGTGTATATTTGTTTTCTTCAGTTGAATATAAAATATCACTACCACTTTCCTTTGTACCTACTTTTGTATCAAGAGAAAGTCTCCAAGGAGTATTATTCGACAGTGAGAGTGAAGTCTCATAATAAGATTCTGGAGCTGACGATGCATCTTGCCTTACAATTTTATGAAGAAGAGTTTGTACGCCTAAGCCCACATCTGTAGCTCTGCCAGACAATGCTGTAAGACCACTATAAACATTTGATTGAGGCGTTTCCCATACAATTACTGGTGCAATCTGATCTATTTCTACTGTAACAGTAGAAGAAGTTGTTTTTTTGCCAACTTTATCTTCTGCTTCTACAGTATAAATATAAGTTCCATTTTCTAAAGTACCATTATCCAGAGGGAGGCCTGACTTTTCCCAATTACCATTCGCACTAATACTATCGGTTATTTCTACAGAATCTGCTGTTAAAGTCTCATCAATTTTTTTCTGAGTCTGTTTTAAGGTGAGTTTTTTTATTTCCCAATCATCAGTTGTAATACCATTTAAATTAAAACGAGCATTTGTATAGAAAGTAGCATCACCATTAATTGTTACTGCAGGTGAAGCTGTATCATAAACAAATACCTCAGATTTTTCTTCGCTTATATTACCTACAGCATCTTCAACCTTAGAGTATACAAGTTTATATCCACTATTCTTAAACGGCTGATTGTCATTATTAAACTGTGCAAAACGCAGATTATAAGCTTTGAATTCCGTAGCATCAAGCCATACTGTTTTATTCTGCGGATTAGTTCCTGCATCATCATCGCATTGTGCAAAGGCAATCCAATATTTTACAGGTATGGAAGAAGAACCCGCAGTATCAGAAGCAGTTATTTCAAAATCAAAATATTCATCCTCTGTTTCTGTACCATCTGCATTAGGAATTGCAATGGAAGAAACAAGAGGTCGTTCATTATCTATATTAAAAATCTTTGTACCGTTTTGAATATCTGAAATTCCATTTTTATCGGTAACTTTTAATTGAATATTGTAAAGTCCGGTTGGCCAGGAATCAGAAGGCTCAATTTCAATTGCATAAACGCTGTTTTGAGAAAGCTGTACATTCTGTTTTTTAACGACATCAAAAGCCTGAATTACGGTATCGTCCTTGGTAATCTGATATGTAATAACAAATGGTGCTTCTGTTGATGTAATTTTAAGATTTGCCTGAATTGTATCAATTGGATTACTTACGACATTTGTTGTATTTGTAGTGATATATGTATTTTCAAGTTTTACATCACTGATTTTTGGAGCATTTGAAGTAATCTTAAAATAAGTAGTAAGGGTAGCTTTATTGTTTAACTTGTCTTTTACTGTAAGCTTAAGTTTATAAACCCCGGCAGATTCAAACTCACTGGAAGTATAATAGAAATTCAAGTTTTTCTTTGTACCATCTGGCTGATTTACAGGTTCACCTGTTATATCTATAAACTCATTTCCTTGTTTCTTTTGAGCCTCTACAGCAATACTCTGTAGCCCATCGTCGTCTATAAGAGTAAAATAGATTTTTCGATATCTCAGAAGATTTTCAGAAAAACTAGAATCATATATTCCATCTTCCGGCTCAGTTTCATATATTTTTACCCATTCACGTCCTGCAAGTATTACAGGGATATCTGTTTTTTGATTAATAAAATATGGGCCTGAAATATTACCAGAAGAAACATTCCCAGCATAATCCTTAGAGTTTATTCTAAAATAAACTTTTTTCTCATCATTACCGTTACATAGCTTAGATGTATCGAGTTGTTCTTCATTTGTTTTTGTCTTAATTTTTATATCAGAAATATTTTTCCAAACGGCTGTCTGTCCTATTTCTTCACTATATTCAAGATAGGTTTCATCTTCATTTACTCCACTACCATTGATTTCTTCATAAACTGAAGTTTTAAGTACAACTGTTCCATTAAGATATGAACCAACTTCTGGCGAAAGTCCAAAAGTATGCTTATTATTGGCATACTTTGCAGCTATAGGACTTATACTTAAAATCTTTGCTTCAGGTGCTTTTGCATCATAAATACACCTTACAGATTTTTGAACTGAGATTCGGTCTGCAGTTGCTTTTACAGCAATCGCATAAGAAGCAGTTTCTGTCTGACTGAATGCTTCCTTTGGAATAATGTAACTAAAGCTATATTTTTTGTTATAAGTTTGTTGAGTGCTTGAAGCAAAAACGAGTCCTTCTGGTAAATTTGTCAGATTATCAATATTTACCGAGCCATTATTTCCAAAAAGAGAAACGTTATTCAAAAGAATATCAAATTCGCCTTTATTTTCGTATTCAACAGTTCCTGCAATTTCGAATGAATCACCAAGCTTTTTATAAATAATATTATTATACTGACTTAATTCATCTTCTGTCGGTTTCGTAATCTTAATTACTGGACCTTCACCATTTGAAGAACAATGGAATCCATATCCATTACCATCAGGCTCTACTGGTCTTTCATCCTTATCTTTACCATCTACACCTAAGATATAATTTTTTCCTGGGGTAAACTTTTCCTTAGAGATTTCAACTTCAATTTTATAAATTGAACCATTCTTTTTGGTACTTAAAATATCTGGAATTATCTTTTCTATGCCTTTTCCTGTTTCATTATCATAAACATAGGCATAAGGAATAAGACTGTCCAATACAAGAGGAGTTTCATCCAAGCCAGGTTTTATTTCTACTTGTAAAGAACCTCCAACTGTCAGGGAACTTATATCGCTATTTGAAAAGAATTCTGAGTATTCAGCTTCAGAATCCGGCAACTGAGAACGTCCAGTTATAGTATAAGTTGGATTATTATTTGGACATAAAGAAAAACTACCTTTATTTCGGATTATATTACTATCAAATAATGTTTGTATTACATCGTTTCCAGAATTATTAATAGAACGATTTTCAGTTTGAGAATGGGTTGTCTCTTCAATAATTCTATATATTTCTTTTATGTTATATTCAGAAATTAAATCTGAAATATCATCATATAAATAGTAGATATCAGATTTATTTCCTAATGAGCGGTCTTCTAATGTCTGAGTTCCATCTGGTTGATACGCTACTGCATTATCATACGAAATAAGTTTAAAATAGGAATTCAATGAACCTGTACGATTCAAATCACCTTTAAAATAGATGCTTGAATATTTATCATCACCTTTTTTTGCAAAATCAAGGTTGATTGTCTCTGGGATTCCTTCTTTTTTGATAATAACAGGCGAAACATCGGTGAAATCAGAATCAGAATAGATTTCCATTTCAAGATTAACACCATTATCATCCATTGATTGGCCTATTAATGAAAAAGTTTGTCCATATGCATCTGGAACTGCTGCATCAAATACTGTACTTGGACGCTGCAGCACAATTAATGGCGGGGTATTATCTATACGAATTTGACTGGTTTGTAACGAAGTTCGTCCAGCATTATCTTTTGCTGTAACAGAAATCTGATATGCACCATCTGATATATTATCTGCTTCAACTTCAGGATCTATAATAAGCTTCCATCTACCTTTTCTAGGAGAATCGGGATCTTTGATGACTTCTGCCTTTTTTTCTAGAACTACTTGTGAATTAGATGCGGCTGTAGAAACTACAATATTTATACTGGCAATTGAACCATCATCTTCATATGTTCCCATTATTGGGAAACGACCACGTATAACAGCTACTGTTTCTGGATTTGGAATATTTATGTTTATGGTTGGCGCCTAACCCTATCTCGCAGGAAACAATTATGAGAATTAGTAAAAATGTTAAAAAAGCACAGAGTTTCTTCATCGCTGTTCTCCAAACTTTTGGAATAAGTGTTTAAATCAATACCGCTTAAACACATTTCACTACTTTTTGATATACGATTTTAAGAAACTTTATTAATTAGATATTATTCTACAACTTCTATTGTCGGTTGAATTATAACGATTCTTTAATATGCTTTGTAAACTCTCTCTGGGATGTTGCTATATATAGTTTTTATAGGCGGGCGATTAAATAATAACATATTATTATTATTTTTCAAGTTTTTTTCAATATATTTATCCCACTTGCAAACCCGCTGATTTTTTTGCACAATAGCCTCATGATTGAACCTGGAAAACTTTTTCAGCTGGAAGGCGGGCAGAAACGCCGTAAGCTTGCACTGACTTTTGGAGCGCTTGAGCGCGATATTCTTGGAATTGCAGAAAAAGGCACGGAATATTCATTTACGAGCCTGCCTCGCGCCGAATACATAAAGCAGGTAGCAGCCGTTCTCCTCCGCGACCCTAAATTAAGCGAGGAATCCGCCGCACAACTCCGCAAACTGCTGGCCGCCGACCCAATAGACGAGCTCCGAATATGCAACTACGCGCGCAACACACTCCTCGAGCTCCTTGGAACCTTCCCGGCCGAGTGGGACTTAGTAATTGCGCCTCACGCAACACCAGAAAACGAAGACGGTACAGTCCGAGCCCGCGATTTTTACCCGGGAGTCTGTGTTTATGCCGAAGATATTCGTTCTCCATTCAACATTGGTTCAATTTTCCGTTCGGCAGAGGCCATGGGAGCCGAAAAAGTTCTCATTTCGCCGCACTGCATCGACCCGAATCAGCCGCGCGCAATCCGCTCTGGAATGGGCTGTATTGAAACAATGGGCTGGGAACGGCTTTCTCTGGACGAACTTCCTCAAGACCTGCCTGTTTTTGCACTGGAAACAGGCGGAACACCAATAGAAGAGTTTAAATTTCCGGAAAAAGGAATCTGCATTATCGGTTCAGAAGAGCTTGGTGTAAGCCCCGAAGCCCTTGCCCGTGCAACCTACGGCACAGTCACCATTCCAATGAAGGGGCTTAAAGCCTCGCTGAATGTTGGCGTGGCATTTGGTATTCTGATGCAGAAATGGGTGGAAAGTCTGAACAAGTAAACGCTACCCCCATCACTAAAAAAAACGCCGACCTCAGTAAATAGAAGTCGGCTCTTTCAGTATTAAGATGTCTTAAAATCTACGCGTTAATATAGAACAAAGAGAAGAAAATCAAAACGCTTCCAAAAAGCATGATAATATTGCTCAAAAGGTGCATAAACTTGATTTTCTTTAGATTGTAGAAGATGATTCCTACAAGATAGAAGGCAGCACCAGAAACCAGCATACTAAAGCTTGTTGGTGAAAGCACTTCATAAAGAATGTTTGCAACGCCAAGTCCAGAAAAACCTGCAATAATACACAATACTACATTGAGTTTTTCATATTTCTGGCCGGCAATTGCATAAAACATAACTCCAATGAACACAACAGCCCATACAACTCCAAACAAAATCCAGCCGGTATTACCCTGAATCTTTGTGATAGTATAAGCACTATAGCCAAAGCCGATAATCAGCAGGGTAAAAATGTGTGAAAGTCTGTCAAAAACCTGCTTAGCAGTGATGTTTGTGAGAGCATGCTGCAAGAGTGAACTCAAATACATCAACATCATAGATGCGCCAAAAAGTGAATAGAACACGATTGTTGTATTAAAGAATGATGTAACATTTCTCATTGCGAGAGTGTCCAGAATAGCAGTTGCTGCAATAAAAAGAGCAACACCAATTCCCTGAACAATAGAACTTGCAATTTCTTCACCAACTGTAAGACGACGTGATTTCTTGCTCAACTCAATAAGACGTTTTTCGTTTTCAATGCGTTTCTGGGCACGCTTCATTGCCTTTTCATTTTTTGCATATTCAGCTGCGGCATATTTTGCCTTAAGACGTTCAGGATCTTCGGCATACATAATGTTTACCTGCTGAACGGCATTTTCGTAATCTATTTTAAGTTGATGAAGTCTAGAACGCTTCTTTTTTTTGAGTGATTTCAGGGTTGATTTTCTGACTGCTTTTTCTGCAATTTCATCTTGTCTGGACATAGTTTTCCTCTCTTTTGTGATATGAGTTTATTATGACATTTTTTACCAGATTTGTCAAAATAAATCTAACTAGAAGTGTCATCCTCGGGCTTGACCCGAGGATCTATCTCATACAAAGTTCGTACAAAAGAACGCCAGCCGCAACAGAAACATTTAAGCTGTCAATTTTACCGCAGGTTGGAATAGAAACAATTGTATCGCACTGCTTTTCCAAAAGCTGAGAGATTCCAGTTCCTTCGCTTCCCATAACCAGAACAGATTTTTCGGCAAAATCAACTTTAGTACAATTTTCACCGCCGGCATCAGCTCCATAAACCCAGAAGCCTGCAGCCTTAAGCTGTTCAGCCGCGCGAACAAGATTATTTACAATTGCAACCGGAACCCAGGCACTTGCGCCTGCACTTGTACGGCCAATTACTTCATTGCCCGCAATATCACTTGCGCTGTTATGTTCAGGAATTACAACAAGAGAGGCACCAAACTGATCACAACTACGTAAAATTGCGCCTACATTGTGAGGGTCAGTTACGCAATCCAGAATAACAACTGTACTGCGCCCTTCCCCACTGTGAGTTTTCACCCAGGCATCAAAATCTACAATGTTTGCAGTTTTTTTCTGTGAACCAGCTTCGCCCGAAATCTCCATCACAATACCGCGATGGTCGCGAAGAGATTCGTCGAGCTCACTGACCATTTTATCCAGCTCAGCATCCTTAGCCTGTTCAGCAGTAATGCCGGCTTCTTTAGCAGCAGCAAGAATCTTTTTTACACGTGGCCCCAGCTTACTGAAATAAAGCTTGAGCCCGGTGTTATTATCCTTACCTTTAGCTGCGCGGATTTTTTCTTCAATTGAATGAAAACCAGTTATTACCATTCGATTAGCGTCCGCAGCACTGCTTGTATTTCTTTCCACTTCCACAAGGACATGGATCGTTACGTCCAACCTTAGCACCAACGCGCTTAACAGTTGTAGGAATTACGTTACCAGCAACATATTTCCAGTCGCCATTGATATTCTTGAACAAAGAAATTTCGTGATGAACATCGTGCATGTTGTGAAGAGTGTAATCAGCTTCAAATTCTACAATCTGTTCGTCTTCCTTTTCACCGTTTTCAGTGCGCAAAATCTTAAGACCATTCCACTGAGATTCACGGCTCCAGTCTTCAGTTGCCTTGCGGTCAATTTCAGCAATTCCTTCGCCTTCTTCGCAAGAGTTGATGATGTAGTCAATTTCGTGTTTTACATAAGAAGTGTAGCGTGCGCGCATACAAGCTTCAGCGTTAGGAGCTTTTACAGTTCCTTTGATAATTGGTTCACAGCATTCGCCATATTTTTTGCCCGAACCACAAGGGCATAATTCGTTATTAGTACTCATAAAAATTATTCTAATGAATTTGAAGAGGTGCTACAAGATAATTGTATTTGCGGGTGTTTCAGTTACAACAAATTCCACATAATACTGTTCATCATAAACCCAATAACCAGTAGAACGGAACAAGGACATTGTTATCTTGTACTCTCCAGCGTCCGGAATTGAAAAATAGAATTTTGTTTTGTTTTCGAGTTTTCCTAAATCAATTAAAAAAATACAGGTTGAATCACCTTTTGTTAGTTCGACGTCGTTTGAAGTAATTTTGTAATTTGAGTATAAATCATACCCGTTATCTGCATTCTTTTTATACACAGAAAAAGCACCACTAGCCTGTTCTTTCAGACTCTTTTTGCTGGCTGCTATACTCAAAGTGATTTCTTGATTGCATTCATAACTTTTAGCATCCGATGAAAGAGCCAGAACTCGCGATCTGTAACTATAGGCATAATCTGTACATGATACAAAAATCAAAAAAAGCGGAATTAAAAAAATAAACTTTTTATTCTTCATCTTTATTTATCTCCCCTTTTACAACAAAAAAGAAGCTGTCTTCTAAATATCCGTGGTTCACATCAAAACATGCAATGTCGTCTTCTGTATATCCTCTAGGCGCTGAATCAACATATACATTCACCCTATATCTTCCCGCTTCACTAAAACTGAACTGTATTTCCTTATCTATTTCATTCAGAGATTTCTTATTCAATGGAATCAAAAAAGTACACATATCATTATTCTTTTTTAAATTCAACTCTTCTGAATTACTGACTATATAATTTGAATATGCGTCATAATCATAATTACTAGTTTTTTTGTAAACTGTAAGCAGAACAGCCAAATCTCCATATTCAGACGGATCTACCTTACCAGAAAGTTTTAGTGTGATTTGCTGATTTTTTTTGACCGCATAATCATATTCACCATCATCCAGCTGAAGGTTAACTGATAGCGTCAAATCCTTAAAATACTCTTTTTCCCAAAAAGGATAATTCTCGATAGGCTCTGGACAACCGAAAAATAAAAAACTTGCAAAAATGATTAAACTAATAAACAAACTTTTTTTCATAACTGATTTTGATTATAACACTGATTAATATTTTTTATAACTACCAAAATTGCAGAAAAGCTGATTTTGTAGTATCAATATAAATATGAGTACGAAGGAAAAAGTTTTGAGTATACTGGCCGCACAGGCAGGAGCAGGCCAGACTGTGAGTGGAGAAGCTTTGGCGGCCGAGTGTGGTGTGAGCAGAGCCGCAATCTGGAAGGCAATAAACGCTCTTCGCGAACAAGGACTTCAGATTGAAGGAACAACTAACGGCGGATATCAGCTTAAGGATGATGATATTTTTTCTGATGAATTATTTCGCCAGACCTTTGCTTCAAACTATCCTGATTTTTCAGAAAGCCATATTGAATGCTTTAAAGAAATTGATTCTACCAATACATATGCAAAACGAATCCTCGCCGAATGTGGAAATCTTCGTGACTCAAGTGGAGCCCTGACAGAAGCCGGCAAGAAATATCACAAAGCAATTTTCATTGCAGAAAAACAGACTGCCGGCCGCGGAAGACTTGGACGGACATTTGTTTCGCCGGAGAAAACTGGCATTTACATTTCTGTGATTTACGCACCAAAAGGTGGAATTACAAATCCTGCAAGACTCACTGCCTGTGCAGCGGTGGCAATCTGCCGTGCAATAAAAAATGTAGTTGGCAAACTTACAGAAGGCACAAGTATTGAACCAAAAATCAAATGGATAAATGATATTTTCGCAGGCGGAAAAAAAGTTTGCGGCGTTCTTGCAGAAGGTGTTACAAATTTTGAAAGCGGCATGATAGAAGCAGCTGTTGTTGGAATGGGAATCAATATCAAAAAAAATAAGAGTGCTTTTGAAGGACAATTAGCTGATGTAGTTGGGACGCTGGAAGACGCAACTAGTGCAAAAATATCACGCATAGATATTGCTGCGGAAGTTGCTGGTCAGGTTCTTAAGATTTTTGAAGAAGATGCTTCCAGTGAAGCAACCCACAAAGCAATCATAAAAGAATACAAAGAAGCCTCATTTCTGATTGGTCGAGAGCTTACAGTATATCCGCTCATTGGTGATGAAAAATCTAGCTACAAAGCGACTGCAACTGATATTGATGATAACGCAGGACTGATTGTAACGCTCGAAGATGGAAGTAAAAGAACACTGAGTTCTGGTGAAGTAAGTTTGAAATCAACGAACGTCATTGCGAACAAATAACAATTACTGCCGTATCGAAATCGCACGTGCTGAATTATACGCCTGCTTCATTCCTACGGAGAAGAAAACAGGAAGAAGCACGACCAGCATTTTGAGCGATTTCTTTCCGCCGCGGGCTTTCCAGGCGCGGGTTGCCTGCTGCCAGTTTTTGGATACCTGCGGAATAAAGCAGATAAAAATTGAAAGAGTTTGTGCGACAGGAGCCTTCTTTTTTCTTGTTATTGCAATTTCTATTTTTTCGAGTCCCTCGCGGATTTGCAGCGAAGTTGAGGTCTTAAAAACTAAGGATGCACTTTGCATTACGCAAAAAAGTTTTAACAAAAGAAGCCAGGTTTCTTTTTCTGAAATAATAAAATCTTTCCAGTAAAAACTTCCGCCTGAAATAACAACTGCTGCAGAGCCAATCAGTTTTGCAATAAACAAAAGAACTGCGTAATAAATTACTGGCCGCAAGTCTGCAAGTTGTTCTCGTACTGTAAAGCGCAACACAAAACTAACTAACGTTTGTAAGGCAAGAATACTAAGTGCGAATGCAGGAGGCAAATAAAAGGCTGCAATGCTTACGGCTGGAATCACAAGAATCTTAATCCACGCCGGGCAACGGTGTAAGAACGAGGTGCCTTGTTTGTAAGAAAGTATTACTCCCATATTAAATCTTTTACACCCTTGTATGAAACCAGCGGATTTCTAATATTCCACTCTTCCAGATTCTGCTTCAAGCCTTCCGCTGGTAATCCATCAAAAACTTTTTTTCCACGGAACAAAACTATAAAGCGGTCCGCGAGGCCTAAGCATTTTTCAATTTCATGGCTCAAAATAATTACTGTCTTACCATCTACCTTGAGCTGACGGATAAGTGCATTAACTTGCTTTACGCCGCCAAAGTCCAGATTGGCATAAGGCTCATCCAGAATAATAATAGGGAGGTTCATGGCAAGCATGCAGGCAACGGCAAGACGGCGCTTTTCACCACCCGACAAAAAGCGGGCCGGAAAATCAGCCTTGTCTGTGAGTCCTGTCTGTTCCAGAGCCTCGCGCACAACCATCTGAACCTCTTCTTTTTTCCAGCCAAGATTCTTTGGACCAAAGGCAATATCTTCTGCTGGAGTCTCCCCAAGAATCTGAGTTTCTGCTTCCTGGAAAACAAGACCTACGCGGCCGTTTACCTGAACGCAGGGTTTCGCAGTGGTTTCGCCCCCTTCGACTTCGCTCAAGGACCGTGAATTTTGCGGGCACTCAACCACCGTTTTTTTATCCCCCTCCATCAGCCCTGCAATAATCTGCATAAGTACACTCTTACCGGAACCGTTTTCACCGCCGATAACGACGCACTCGCCTTCATTAATTTCGAGGCTTACATCATCAAGAGCTTTTTTTGGACCGGCAAGAGTATTAAAGGTTTTTGATAAATGATTAATTTTTATCTGTGTTTTCATATAAATACTGTGCAAGAATCGGACGCAGCTTGAGGGCTACTGGAATTGCTACAATAGTTTTCAAAAGGTCACCCGGAATATAAGGAATTACACAGGCAGCCATTGTATAAGCAAAAGCGGTTTTTTCTGCAGGAACCTTACCGGCAGCAGTCGCCCAGAAAGAAAATCTGATTACGCCCGGAATGTACAATATCACCATGCCGGCCAGAATTGCAAGACTCACACGAAGAGCATTTTTCCAGGTGATTTTTTTCTGCTCAACAGAAGGCTTGCCGGCAATAAAACCGGCAATAATAGCCCCAAGAAGATAACCTGGCAAAAATCCGCCGGTTGGTCCCATCCATACTGCAAGGCCGCTAGTTCCGCCCGAATAAACAGGAAGACCAATCAAACCTGCCAGCAAAAACAAAGCAGTTGGAGCACCAGCAAACAGGCCGCCCAAAAGAACGCCACACAAAATGCAGAGAACATTCTGCAAAACAATCGGAATTACCCCAAGAGGAATTCTGATAAAACCACCAACACAAATAATCGCAGCAAACAGCGCGATGAAAGAGATTTTTAATACATTCTTATTTTTCATAGGAGTGAATATAACAGATTAACAAAGCATTGTAAACCTAATACCATACTGTAGGTTTACATTTATTTTCTCTTCACCATTCTTCTAAATATTTCAAAGATTTTTACAACAAAAAATCATTCTTCAGTTATAATGATTGCAAAGATTTTTAATTCCCATAAGGGACTCATAAAAGGAGTTTTTATGTACATTGCAAACGAAAAACGCTACGAAAAAATGAAATACAACAAGGTTGGAACTTCAGGTCTCAAACTTCCGGCTGTTTCTCTTGGTCTCTGGCACAATTTCGGCGACACAGATAAATATTCCACAATGGAAGAAATGTGTTTTACCGCCTTTGATAACGGTATAACCCATTTTGATCTTGCAAACAATTATGGTCCAAAAGCAGGAAGTGCAGAAAAAAATTTTGGCCGCATCCTCAAAGAACATTTTAAGCCTTACCGTGACGAAATGATTATTTCTACAAAAGCAGGCTACGATATGTGGCCCGGTCCTTATGGAGACGGAGGCAGCAGAAAATATCTGATTGCTTCTTTGAATCAAAGTCTGGAACGAATAGGTCTGGATTATGTTGATATTTTCTATCATCACAGAATGGATCCGGAAACACCGCTCGAAGAAACAATGTGCGCCCTCGACCAAATTGTAAAAAGCGGAAAAGCCCTTTATGCCGGCCTTTCAAATTATGACGGCCCTACTCTCGAAAAGGCTACTGCAATTTTAAATGAACTGCACACTCCTTTTATCATCAATCAGAATTCTTATAATATTCTCAACAGAACAATCGAAAACAACGGTCTCAAATCAACTGCAGCAAAGCTTGGAAAAGGAATCATCTGCTTCTCTCCTCTTGCTCAAGGACTTTTGACAGACCGCTATCTTAAAGATATTCCGGAAGACAGTCGTGTTAAAAAAGATGGCCGCTTCCTCAAAGAAAAGAATGTTGAAGATAACCGCGAAGTTTTGATTAAGCTTAATGAAATTGCCGCAGCAAGAAATCAGACACTGGCAGAAATGGCCCTTGCCTGGATTTTGAAAGATTCTGATATAACTTCTGTTTTGATTGGAGCTTCAAGACCGGCTCAGATTCTAGACAATATTAAGGCTCTTGAAAATACAAACTTCTCTAAAGATGAGCTGGATGCTATTGATAAGCTGACACTCAATAAGTAGAAGCTGTAATTTAAAAGATTCCCGGGTCAAGCCCGGGAATGACACATTTTGACTATTCTGGGAATGACACCATTCGTCTATCTAGTTCCCTTATCGTAAGGAATACCCTCTGCCTTAGGTGCACGTGATTTCTGAGAAGTAAAGGCGAGAACAACAAGTGAAATGATATATGGAAGCATCTTGTAAACATCACCTGGAACCAGATGAATCAATGCATCAAATGCTGAATAGGTATCTGCTACTGCACGGAAGGCTCCGAACAAGAGTGCACTTGCCGCAATACGCAAAGGATTCCACTGACCAAAAATCATAACGGCCAGAGCAAGGAAGCCCGCACCTGCAACACCATACATAAAGTCCCACTGGCTGTTTGCTGCAGAGATATAAATGATTCCACCAATTCCACCACAGAAACCGGAAATCAAAACACCTGCATAACGCATTTTGTAAACGTTGATACCAACACTGTCTGCAGCCTGAGGATGTTCACCACAAGCCATAAGGCGGAGACCAAAGCGTGTCTTTTTCAAAACTACATAAGCCAGAGCAACCAAGATCACTGTGAGAATCATGTAGATATTAAAATCGCCAATCAGGAAAACTTTACGGTTAGCAATATAATCCAAAATTGCCGAAGGGTTTGTCCCATTCGATCTCGCATTATTAAACGACTTAACAATAACAACCGCAGCAGCTGTCGCAAGCATGTTCATGGCAGTTCCAACCAGAGTCTGGTCAGCCTTAAAATTAATTGCGGCCACAGCCAGGAAAAGAGAATACAACATTCCAAAGAGCACACTTGCTAAAATCGTGAGCAGAATAATTACAATGGCTGGAGTACCAACTGGAAGCGAATACAAAACAAATGCACCACCAAGCGCACCCATTACCATAATTCCTTCAAGGCCAAGGTTGATCACACCACTGCGTTCACTGAACATACCGCCGAACGCAACAAAAATCAAAACCGAAGCATAAATCAAAGTATACTGAATCAATAACATATTCGCGGCCTCCTACTTGTTCTCGTGCTTTTTTCTTCCGTCAATCAGCTTTGTAAGCTGAGTCTTAAAGAGGAACATAAAGGCACACGAATAGATAATAATAGAAGAAATTAAATCAGCAATCTGAGGGTTGAAATATTTTGTATCAATAAAACTTCCACCCTGAGTAATATGCTGAATAAAATATCCAGAGAAGATTACACCAATCGGATTCAACTCACCAAGGAAGGCAACCGCAATTCCGTTAAAGCCCATTGCAGGAACAGTTGAAGAAGTCTTCCATGGCTGAATATCAGTCAGATAGAAAAGTGAAGCAGCAAGGCCCGCAATTGCTCCCGATACTGCCATTGTCAAAATCAGATTTTTCTTATCTTTCATTCCGGCGTATTTTGCTGCATGCTTATTCAAACCAGTTGCACGAAGCTCGTAACCAAGCACAGTCTTTTTCAAAAGAATATTGATAAGAATTGCAACAAGAATAGTCAAAGGAATTGCAATTGAAACATACTCGTTATCGTGGAAAAGTTTTCCAAGTCCGAGTGTAGGCAAAACTGAACCCGGAGAAGTCTGACGAATTGAGAAGGTCTCTGACTTTCCAACATTCATTACAATTTCGTTCTGCATCAAAACATTTACAATGTAAAGGCTAATCCAGTTGAGCATGATTCCCGCAATAACTTCGTTTACGTTACAGAAGGCTTTAAGCAAACCTGCAAGACTTGCCCACAAAGCAGCACAAATAACTGCAAGCAGCAGACAAAGCCACCAAGGTAAATGCCAGGCCAGAGCACACCACAAAGAAATGCCGATTCCAATACAGTACTGACCAGCAACACCAATATTGAACAAGCCTGATTTATAAGCGAACAAAACTGCAATACCACAAAGAATAAGCGGAACTGCTTTTACAAGTGTCTGTCCAAGGTAGTAAAGCTTTTTACCGTTATTTCTATAGTAGAAAAAGTTTTTGAGAATTACGCTGATTGCTTTTGGCGCGTGTTCAGCATTAATAATCAAAAGGATTATAAAACCAACTATGATTCCAACCAATGCACAAATCACTGCAGAAGCAATTGAGCGGAAAGTGTCGGAAGCCAGAACCGATTTGAATTTGTTGTTACTCATTTTTTGCCCCCTCAACGTTTCCTACATTTCGTTTAGCACCTGCCATGTAAAGACCAAGCTCTTCCGGTGTAGTCTGTTTTGGATCAAGTTCACCAACAATCTCACCTTCATACATAACAAGGATTCTGTCGCTAAGATTCAAAACTTCTTCGAGTTCGTATGAAACAAGAAGAACTGCCTTACCTGCATCGCGGTCTGCAATAATTGCCTTATGAAGATATTCAATAGCACCAACATCCAGACCACGTGTCGGCTGAACTGCAATAAGAAGTGAATGAGCCTTGTCGAGCTCGCGGCCAACAATTGCCTTCTGCTGATTTCCACCGGACATTGCTCGGGCAATCGTTTTATTTCCCTGACCACTACGAACATCGTATTTATCAATGAGCATCTGCGAATAGGCAGAAACTTCTTTTGTTTTTATAAACTGATTTTTCTGGAACTGAGGTTCCCAATAACGCTGAAGTACCATATTCTGTTCAAGAGTATAATCCAAAACAAGACCGTGCTTATGGCGATCTTCCGGAACATGACTCATACCAGCCTTACTTCGCTCGCGGATAGATTTCTTTGTGATATCAACTCCGCTTAAAGTGATTGTTGTATTTGAATGTGGAGCAAGTTTTTCCAGTCCTGTAAGCCCCTGAATGAACTCAGACTGACCGTTTCCATCAATACCGGCAATACAAACTATTTCACCAGCGCGAACCTGAAGGCTTACGTTATTAACGGCTAACTTTTTATGGAGTCGGCTTTCAACACTCAGGTTCTTTACATCAAGAACAACTTCACCTGGCTGAGCTGGAGCTTTATCTACGGTAAACTTAACGTCGCGGCCAACCATCATGCGGCTGAGTTCTTCCTTAGTTGTGTTTGCGATATCAACAGTGCCAATGTAGCGGCCCTTACACAAAACAGAACAACGATCAGAAACTTCCATAATTTCGTTGAGCTTGTGAGTAATAAAGAGAATTGATTTTCCTTCTGCTGCAAGGTTCTTCATAATCTGCATGAGCTCTTTGATTTCCTGCGGAGTAAGAACTGCAGTTGGTTCATCAAAAATCAAAATCTCATTATCGCGGTAAAGCATCTTTAAGATTTCGACGCGCTGCTGCATACCAACAGTGATGTCTTCGATTTTTGCATCAGGGTCAACAGCAAGACCATATTTCTGACTAAGATTGATGATTTTTTCGCGGGCAACTTTTCTATCAACAAAACCTTTCTTTATGGTTTCGCTGCCCAAAATGATATTATCAAGAACGGTAAAAACTTCTACAAGTTTAAAATGCTGATGTACCATTCCAATTCCAAGGGCAGTAGCATCGTTCGGGTTTCGGATTTCAACCTTTTTTCCGTTCTTATGGATTTCACCCTCTTCCGGCTGATAAAGTCCAAAAAGTACACTCATCAGCGTAGATTTTCCAGCTCCGTTTTCTCCAAGAAGTGCATGAATCTCGCCTTTTTTTAGCTGGAGCGTAATGTTGTCATTTGCAACAATTCCAGGGAAACGCTTAGTAATATTAAGCATTTCAATGATGTATTCTTCACTCATAACAAAAAGTATACACTAAATCGAATTAGTAATAAACAAAAAAAAGAGAATTTGATAAGTGGAAGGGATTGTTGGAAAATTGTTTGTTGAACAAGCATCATTAATATGATATAAAGAAAACATACTTAATTTATCAAGGAGGTTGAAATAAGATTTATGATTTTTATGACTAACGATTCGACCTCCGCTCTTCTTGCCTAGTTCTTATCATACTTGTCCTGAAAGCGGAGCTGCATTGGATAAAGAACTTCCGAAGCTGTCATTCTGAACTTGTTTCAGAATCTGCTTGTGCTCTTTATTAACTCTAGCTTTTAGGAAATTCAAATTGAAAACAAATAATATTATTACTGCGCGCGTGTCTTGCGTGCAGAAGAATCTTTATACCCTGCTGCCCTGTGCAGAGGATGGGACTGTCATCTCTGAAGCTACCGGTGATGGCATGTCTGTCATTTCCGAGATGACCGGCAAACTCAAGGGAAAATTTTACAATCTCGGACTTGAGCCGCCTGTTGTCGGTGACTACGTAAAAGTCTTTACCAACGAATATAGTGACGCTTTGATTGACGAAGTGCTTCCTCGCAAAACTGTCTTCAAGCGTCCAAACCGGAGCGGCCATTCCGAAGCCTATGTGAAAAATCTGTTAGAAGAGACTATCGTTTCAAATTTTGATTATGTTTTTATTGTGACCTCGCTTAATCAGGATTACAGTGAAAACAGAATTGCGCGATATGTTTCGATTACGCTCAACACCGGAGCCAAGCCTGTCGTGATTTTGTCAAAGGCAGATTTGTGCGACGACGTAGAACTCAAGGTGGAAATCACAAAGGCAGTGTGCGATAAGGCTGATGTGGTTGCAATCTCTTCATTGACTGGATATGGCATTGAGGAATTGAAAACGTATCTTCAGAAAGATAAAACGATTGCAATCGTCGGTTCTTCGGGAGTTGGAAAGTCTACGCTGCTCAATACGCTGAACGGCTCAGATTTGATGAAAGTAAATGCCATCCGCGACGAAGATGGAAAGGGCCGTCACACCACAACCTACCGTCAGCTCTTCCGATTGGAAAACGGCGTTTGGATTATGGACACCCCAGGTCTGCGAGAAATCGGCGTACTCGATATGGAAGAAGGAATCGACGAAACCTTCTCTGATGTTGTTGCGCTTTTTGAACAGTGCAAGTTCAACGACTGTTCGCACACCAGCGAGCCAGGCTGTGCAGTTAAGAAAGCTCTGGAAGACGGCACTCTGAGTGAAGAGCGCTGGCAGACATATCTTCAGCTTCATACAGAAAACGAATGGGGCAAAGCAAAGATGATGCAGATTGCAAAATTTACCCGCGAGTATCAGAAGAACAGATACAACGGATGGGATTTATAATTGGAGGAAAAATGAACATCACAACCAAGCAATTTCAATTGCTAACAGACATAAATCTCGTTTGGGATTTTCTTGTAGAAACTTACGACTGGAAAAATGACTGCGGCCGTGCTGCGCCATTTTTTGAAAACGCGCTTACCTCTTCCTGGATGGATTCTTCATATTCTTTTCTGGACAGACTCTGGTTCGATGGAGACAAAGTAGTTGCCTTTGTTTACTACGAAGCACCAGTTACAGACATTTATTTTAATGTCAGAAAAGGCTATGAGTTTCTGGCAGACGAGCTTGTTGATTACGCGATTTCAAATATGCCTAACTTCAATAATGAGCAGCAGTTTGTTTTATTCGACGGGCAGCAGTTCATAAAAGATGCTGCAGCAAAACGCGGCTTCAAGCAGGTTTATGAATGGAATGAAGGCGTTTTTGATTTTAAGAATGAATTGAATTTCGAGTTGCCGGAAGGCTATCACTTTGTGGATCCAAAGGATATGGATATCGTAAAATGTTCAAAGCTCTGCTGGTATGGTTTTGGACATGGCGATAAAGGTGAGTTCAAAGACTGGGATAAATACGATGATTCTTATTTCTGGACACCTGCAAAATCTCACAAAGACTGCTGGTCTTCATACTTGTCACCGTCGCCCCATGAGACTCCGGAATACTACATTTTGATTGCCGACAAGAATGAAGAATATGTTTGCTTTTCTGGCATGTGGTGGGTTCCTCAAAATCAGCTTGCCTATATGGAGCCGCTTTGCACTCATCCAGACCACCGCAGAAAAGGCCTTGCCGCCGCAGCGCTTACAAAGCACTACCGCAGAATGAAAGCCCTCGGTGCCACCCACATGACCGGCGGTGGCGACTCCTTCTACCAGAAAATCGGCTACGGAAAAGGCTACCACTGCACAATCTGGAAGAAGTGTTAGGTTTACAGAAGATACTGCTTTGCAGTTTTCTCGACTTGCATTGAGTTGATTGGTAAAGTTGAAGTTTCTAAGGAGATTATCAGATTTTTACCAGGGAAGATACCGTTCTTTTCGTAAACTTTTAATTTTTGGGCGGCGCTGGTTGCATATTCAGCGTCGTCCATTTTCCCAAAATGTTCCCAGATAAATTCCTGACGAGTTCTGATATTCAAACAGATGAAATCCGGAAAAAAAGTTCGGTGTGTGCCTTTTTCTGTTGTAATTTCTAACGGGTATTCGTAGCGGTATGGAATATCGAGTCTGTACAAAGTGTCTGCAATTATGATTTCTGATTTTGAACGGACTCGTTCCTTTTGAGAAGTGTATAATTCGTAATCATCTTCAGAAAATGGCTTGCCTGAGTATTGAACTGATTGCCAGAGTTTTACAAAGTCTTCAGTAGGGAGACTTGCCGGATGTATGAGTGGACGACGAAGCTTATTTAATTTTTCAAAAATCAGAGCAACTGGCGTCACAGACTTTTGAAGCCACCTGTATGAACGCAGTGTGTTCTGCAAAAACTTCAATTCTTTTTTTAAGGTAACAGTCAGCCTTTTGTCGTAGTCTTTTTGGGCGAGTTCTTTTGCAAGCTTATAGTTTTTTGTTGGAATATACTCTCCGTGAGTATCGCCGGATTTTGTTATCTGATAATACTGTATTGTTTTTCCGCTTTTCGAAATTCGAAGAGTGCCTTGTGGCGCATTTTGCAATTCATTCTCTTTTTGTTCTAAAAGTGTGCTCACCTCTGTAAGCCTTGCAGTAATGAGCGACTCGAGAAAAAATGGAGAAATCTGTTCATTTTCTATACATTTTGTGAACTGCATACTATAAAGGTAATTATTTTATACTGAGGCGGCAAGAAAAAAGTGAAATATTCTGAAGATTGATAATTGAAATACGGATAAATCAAAGTGAATAGTTTTGATTATCCGTATCCACCCCTGATTCACAGAAGACTTTTTAGTTAAAATACGGATAACCTAGAGTAATGAATCTGTATTATCCGTAGAAATCCGAATAATTAAATTTTTGATTACAGAAGTCTTAGAAAAACTACGGATAAATAGACGAGCAGAATTTTATTTATCCGTAGTTCAACTTAAAAATCATTTCAGAATGGCAGAAATCAGATAAAATCTACGGATAAATAACACTATCCACCACGTCTTATCCGTATGAACAGGCGAATTTCAAACAAATAAAAACATTTTCCTTCAAACAATCCACCTTTCTGATATAATAAATGTGCATGTCACAAAATTATTGAACAAGGAGGCATGATAAAAAGGTAAACGAACAAGCGGTAATGTGATACGCTGAAGTGATTCAGCGGAACCCAGGCATCTGTTCGTCATATATGCTAAG
>CADANN010000017.1 GCA_902789325.1 uncultured Spirochaetaceae bacterium | reverse complement strand
CACTGTCCAGGAATGTGTTCGAACAATTTCTTTCCGTCAAGACCAACTACGCTGAAAGTCTTAACATCAGGAGTTTCCTGTTTAATGTCAATAATTTTTCCTACATAAGGAATGAATGATTCTTTTGTTTCCATTAGAGTTCACCCGCCTCCTGTATCATTTTAATAACTTTTACGATGTTCATGTTTACAGGGCAGCTTTCGAGACAGCGTCCGCATCCTACACAAGAGAAGAGACCTTCATGTGCCATCGGGTAGTAAACAAGCTTGTGCATAAAGCGCTGGCGGCTTCTTTCTTTCTGAGTATGACGTGGGTTTTCTGCAGCCATCTGAGTGAAGTCGTTATACATACATGAATCCCAGCAGCGTACCTGACGGATTCCCTTGTCTGTTCCAGTAGCGAAATCGCGAACATCGAAACACATACAGGTTGGACAAACGTAAGTACAGGTTCCACAACCAAGACAAGCTTCCGAAGCCTTTTCCCAGATCTTTGTTTTATTGTCTTTATCAAAAATCTTATTCATCTGCTCTGGAGTAACTTTTCCGAGCTTAGAAAGGTCAAGGTGAGCAAATGGGAGCTTTTCAATCTTTTCAGAAATTGATTTCTTTGTAGCTTCTACGGCCTTGTCATCGCCATCAGCGAGAACTGATTTAGCTGCTTCGAGGAACTTTTTACCCTTGTCTGTGTTAGCAGCAAAGTAATATTTTCCGTCTGCGTTCCAGCAAGATACGTCTCCGCTTGCCTTAGCAAGGGAAGCGTCAATTCCGTATGTTGAACAGAAACATTCTTTTACAGGTTCGTTACAAGCCAGTGTAATTACAGTTCCGTGTTCGCGGCGGTTTGTATAGTAAGAATCCTGAGGATTCATATGCATATAAACGTTGTCAATGCATTCAAAACCTTTTGCATCGCAGGCACGTACACCAAAAATTACAAAGTCTTCAACGTCTTTTCTTGGATCTTCTACTTCAATTTCTTTTCCAGAAACCTTGTATGAAACCATATGTTCAGTTTTTGGGAAGAAGAAGTCTTTTGCAGAGCGAACAGTTTTAAGGGCAGAAGAAAGCTTTGTGCCTTTTTCCCACTTCTTAAAATCAGCCTTGCCAGAGTTATTATCAACAGGCAGGTAAAGAGGCTGCTTTGAACCGATAAGCTCAAACAATGAATCAATTTTATCAGCTCTGATACTAAGCATTATTCAGCCTCCTTGTCGTGTGAGCGGTCGTAAACAATAGTTGTTTCAGGATCGCCTTCTGCATTAAATGTAAGCATTGCAGGCTTTGTTTCCATGTCGCTTCCAGCCTGATATTCACCGTAAATCTCGTTGATATCTTTGATGAACTTGCGGTTCAAAAGATACAATGGGATGTGCTGTGGACAAACGCGAGAACATTCACCGCAGTCTGTACAACGGCCTGCAACGTGCCATGCACGGATGATGTGGAAGAGGCTTTCTTCAAAGTTAGTTTCAGCAACCTTCTGTGAAGTATAAAGCTTGTTGTTGTCGAATACACACTTTTCGCAGGTACATGCAGGACAGATGTCACGGCAGGCATTACAGCGAAGACAACGGCTGAACTCGTTCTTCCAGAAAGAATCGCGTTCGTCTGCTGTCATAGCTTCAAGTTTTGCAACTTCAGCCATACGTGTAGATTCAACTGGCTCTATGTCAGCTTCAATTCCGATTAATTCGTCGCAAGAAACAGGCTTTTTGTTCTTGCAGTTTTCACAAACTTCGCCGCCGTCGAGAGTGTCCTGACAAGGAACTCCGATTGCATATACGTCGCCGCGGGTAATGCGGTTTTCTTTAAGAAGCTGTGTAAATGAATATGTATCACTTGGCTTAAGGAATACGAGAACTGTTGCCTGTGGAATTGGTTTGTCCTCGGCATTAGGATCTCTCTGCTTAGCCATTGTGTTGTTCATTCTTGTTGTGCTCTTTGCAACTTCAATTTCTCTTGTGATTTTTACAAGATACTTTGAAAGATTAGCCTTGCAATATTTGTTGAACACAAAGTCTTTGTCTAATTCTTCTGCAGTTGTGAATACAGCTGGTGTAATATCGTCTTCGAAAAGACCTTTCTTCCAGCCTACAACTTTCTGTACTTTTCCTTCAGCAAGGAGTTCTTTTGCGCGTGCGATTAATTTGTCTTGCATCTTACATCCTCCAGCTTTTTACATTCGCCAAGCTCAGTAATCTGCTTTACGAAATCATTCATAATTCCGGCAAAGCGTACACCTTCTGCAGCAGAACACCATTCAACACGAGTACGTCCTTTTTCAATTCCTAAGAAGTCAAGCATAGAGAAAAGGAGAGTCATACGACGACGTGCAAAATAGTTACCAGTAGAGTAGTGGCAGTCACCAGGGTGACATCCACACAATATAACACCGTCAGCTCCACGCTGGAATGCGCGCAAAATGAACAAAGGATTCAAGCGGCATGAGCAAGGAATGCGGATAATTTTTACGTTTCCAGGATACTCGAGACGGTTGTTACCAGCCAGGTCGGCACCTGCATAAGAACACCAGTTACAGCAGAATGCTACAATCTTTGGCGTCCAGTTTTTGTTTTCACTCATAATCACTCATCAGTCTTTATTAGAGAACTGAATCAACCTCCGCCAAGATTTGTTTGTTGCTGAATCCCTTAAGATCCATAGCTCCAGAAGGACAAGCAACTGTACAAGCACCACAACCATGACACATAGCGCTGTTTACCTGAGATACGTGACGTGTAATTGTAGTTCTGTTTGGACCACGGAAATCCTTATCAACATAAGAAATAGCTCCGTAAGGACAAACGTTTGCACACTGACCACAACCGTTACAAGCATTTTCATCAGGCTGTGCAGTACAAGGGTCGTTCTTAAGCTTGTCTTTTACGAGCAAGCAGATTGCCTTTGCAGCAGCACCAGATGACTGAGCAACAGTTTCCGGAATATCTTTTGGTCCTTGACAGCAGCCTGCAAGGAAGATACCTGCAGTTGGAGATTCAACAGGACGAAGTTTAGCATGAGCTTCGAGGAAGAAGTCGTTGTTGTCCATAGAAGTTGTAAGCATCGTAGCAAGTGGGCGGGCAGATTTGTCTGCTTCGATAGATGCTGCAAGTACAACCATATCAGCCTTGATATGAACCTGTTTGTTCAAAATCAAATCGCTTCCCTGAACATCAAGAGTTCCGTCGCTCTGTGGAGTTACCTTACCAACCTGACCCTTGATGTAGTGAACACCATACTGTTCAACAGCACGGCGATAGAACTCATCAAAGAGTTTACCTGGAGTACGAACGTCAATGTAGAATACATAACAGTTAGTATCAGGATAGTGGTCGCGTGTAAGGATTGCGTGCTTAGCAGTATACATACAGCAGATCTTAGAGCAGTACTCGTGACCCTTTGTAGAATCTGCAGAACATCGTGAACCAACACACTGAACGAATACGATAGTCTTTGGCTCTTTTCCGTCTGAAGGGCGGAGGAGGTGACCGTTTGTAGGACCAGAAGCGTTGCAGAGACGTTCGAATTCAAGTGATGAAACAACATCCGGGCTCTGGTTGTAAGCGTATTCGTCAAATTTTTCAAGAGAAATAGGATTGTAACCTGTAGCTACGATGATTGCACCATACTTCTCTGTAATAATTTCTTCTTTCTGATCAAACTTGATGGCTCCTGCTGCACAAGCTTTTTCACAGAATCCACATACATTGTCTTTGCCGTTAGCAAGACCCTTCATGTGGAGACAGTAGTTAGCATCAATGTTTGCTACCTTTGGAACAGCCTGAGCAAAAGGAATATCAATTGCCTTGCGGTTGTTCAAGCCAAGGTTGAATGCGTTTGGAACCTTTTTGTTTGGACACTTTTCGATACAAGCACCACAACCTGTACACTTTGTTTCATCAACATAGCGTGGATGACGTTTGATATCGATTTCGAAGTTTCCGATATATCCTGAAACTCTGCAAACTTCAGAAGCTGAAAGAATGCGGATGTTAGGATTCTGGCTTACTTCTGTCATCTTTGGAGTTACGATACAAGATGCACAGTCCAAAGTAGGGAAGGTTTTATCGAGTTTTGCCATCTTACCGCCGACAGTGTAGTCTTTTTCTACGATGTCTACTGGGAAACCAGCGTCTGCGATGTCGAGGGCAGCTGTAATTCCGGCAATACCACCACCAATTACCAAAGCGCGCTTTGTCATTGGAGTTTCACCTGCGATAAGAGGTGTGTCAAGGATTGTCTTTGCAATAGCAGCTTTACCAAGAGCAATAGCCTTTTCAGTAGCCTGCTCCATATCTTTCATTACCCATGAAGTCTGTTCACGGATATTTGCAACTTCAACTTTGAATGGGTTGAGACCAGCACGCTCTGCGCATGAACGGAATGTTTTTTCGTGCATACGTGGAGAACATGAACAAAGAACTACACCAGTAAGCTTGTCGTTCTTGATATGGTCTTCAATCATTTGCTGACCAGCAGATGAACACATGTAAGTGTAGTGTGTTGAATAAACAACTCCGTCTACCTTTCCAAGTTCTTCTGCAACTTTTTCTACGTCAACTGTACCGGCAATGTTAGTACCACAGTGACATACAAATACACCAATTCTTTCCATTTTCTATGTCACTCCTTAACGTTTGTACTTTCTGAAAGCACTAACAATAGCCTGCTGTGGCATATCGTCATCCAGATGCTCTGGAACCTGAACAGGGTCGAGACGGTGAGGACCGCGCTGGCCTTCAACAAATGCACGTACACCGTCAATCAACTTTGCAGGTTCTACCTGGCGTGGACAACGCTCAAGGCAGGCAAAACATGAAAGACATGCATAAATTGATTTAGACTGCAAAAGCGGCTCAATGTCGCCGTTTTCTACCATCTGAACAAACTGATGTGGATGATATTCCATTGCATCGTAGTTAGGGCAGGTAGCAGAACACTTTCCGCAGACCATACATTTCTTTGGATTAACACCGCTCTTCTGGAGGATGATTTCTTTAGTCAAATCTGCTTCCATTATTTTTCCTCCTTCAAGCCAAGAGCTTCTGCGAGCAATTCTGTAAAGTAAATTACATCAAGCTTGCTGTCACCCTTATTCTTAATGAGATTATAGCGGCAGAGAGGACATGAAGTTACTAAGAAATCAGCTCCCATATCTTCTGCATTCGAAAGAATCTTCTTAGTTCTGTTTTTTGGGATAGACTCATCTTCAAACATAGTGTAGGCACCGCAGCACTCGTTTCTCTGAGCATAGATAACAGGGGTTCCGCCGATAGCCTTGATAAAGTCTTCGATAAGCTGTGGATTTTCAGGATCATCCAACTGAAGTACTTTGCCAGGTCTCAAAAGAAGACATCCGTAATAAGCACCAATTTTTTTGCCAGTAAATGGCTTTTTAACGGCAGCTTTTACTTTGTCCCAGCCTACAACATCGCGCAGGATTTCAAGATAGTGAACAACCTTAGCTTCACCATGATACTCAATTTCATCCTGTTTGAGATAATTATTCACCTTGAAAGCTACATTCTCATCTGTTGCAACATCGTTATTAACCTGTTTAAGAACGTTGTAGCATGCAGAACAGAGAGTAACCAAGTCATGTCCTGAATCACGTGCATTTGCCAATGCGCGAACAGAAGAAAGCTTTGAAGCAATCTCGTCTTTTGCCATAGGGTATTCACCACCACAGCACTGCCATTCAGGAATTTCTTCAAGTGTGAATCCTAACGCTTCCGCAGACTTGCGCGCATAAACATCAAGGTCAATAGCCTTGTTTTTCAGCGTACAGCCTGGAAAATAAGAATATGTCATACTTGCTCCCAATTAATAAATATACATATGGAAACTAAAGAAAAAATGTTAAACGATTTTTCCCCTAATTATCCAAAAAGTATACTCTCTTTTCGCTTTTTTGTGAAGATTAAAAATGTCTAGATTGTAGGATTATAGAGAGTTTCAGACTTTGATAACACGATGTTTAAAAAAATCTATTACTGCTTCTTTTATTTCGTCTGGTGATTTGCTCTTAAGAATGTAGCCATCCGGCTTTAATTGCATTACGTTAATAACACTTTGTCTGTCATTATTTGCTGTAAGGAAAATTACAGGAAGATTAGCAAGTCTTTTATCATTTCTGATGGCTTCGAGTACACTAGGACCGTCCATAGTTGGCATTTTGTAATCAAGAAGAACTAAATCTACAGGGTGCATATCCAGAAATTCAATTGCTGTTTCACCAGAATTAACTAAGGAAAGATCAAAATCATCCCCAAGCCAGAGTTTAATGCTTCTAAGAATAATAGGTTCATCATCTACAACAAGAATATGCTTTCTTTTTGTATCATTTTTTTCCATGAGTTCAAGAAGCTCAGCAGTATTGATTGTATATGATTCAAGTTTTATAGATGGGATACGCTTAAAAAACATATCATCTTCTATGGCAAGTTTTGCAATACGGCCAATAAAGCATAACTGATAATCGTATTTTTTCTGATAAACAACAATTTTTCTGATGACCATAAAATCGATATTGTCAGAAAGAAGAACTAAAAGATGAATTGAATAATTAGGAAGATTATCTACATCTTCATTTGTAGGAGCAAAGACTTTAATTGTCAGGTCAGTTTCTTTGAATTGATTAATAATGTTCTTAACAACAAGACGTGACTGATCTCCAACTATATAAAGTTCATTTATCATTCTTCATTGCTCCATTCTAAAAGTAAATTTCGTAACTCTTTAAAATCTACATTTTGAACATATTGAGAAATCATAACGAATTTTTGTGAAAAATCAAGAGGAAGCTTAAAATTAGTAAGCTCTTTTACGATATTATCCAGCCCATCTATATCAAAAGCTTCTGCATATTCAATCATAAGTTTGATTCTTTCTTTTAGTTGTTCTTTTGATATTTCTGGCTTTAATGAATCGTCTGACTTGTTTTTAAGGACTGGCTCTAAAATCCTCAAATAATCAATAAAAGTATTAATTAGCTCTTTGTGTTTCAGCTGGATTTCATCAATATCATTTTGATTAGCTGATTTTTCCAGATGTTCTGCAAGATTGGAAAGTTCAATTGCACCAATAAGTCTTGAAGTACTCTTTAGAGCATGGACTTTAATTTCATAATTATGCCAGTCTTCTGCTTCAAAATAATTTTGCAGTTCAAGGGCTTTTTGATTTATAGAGGAGTGGTATTGTTCTATTGTTGAAAAAAGTAATTCTGAAGAGCCGCAATTTCTAAGGGCTGCATCTACATCAATTTCTTTTATGTTTCTTAGTTTTTGAATAAACGCATCAGATAATTGATTTTCTGCTTTAGTGATATTTGCATTTTGATTTTCAAAATCAGGGGAATCTTCAAGATATTCTGAAGGAAGATAATTTTTTATCATTTCTTCAAGTTTAGCAGGATTTACAGGCTTTGAAAGATAATTATCAAAACCTTCGTTCAAATACATTTTTTTAACACCACTTATTGCATTAGCGGTAAGTGCGATACAAGGTTTTCCAGCACTTTTGTTATCTTGCATTTTCTTCATAGCGTGAAGAGTTTCAATACCATCCATTTCTGGCATGCGGTGATCTATGAATAAAATATCATACACATTGTTTTTTACTGCTTCTAAGGCTTGTTTTCCACTTAGAACTGTATCAATTTTTATACCTGTATTCTTTAGTAGACCTTTTATTACATCAAGGTTCATTGCAGTATCATCAACAAATAAAAGATGAGCTTTAGGGGCATGAAGATTTTCTTTATAGTGCGACATCTGTTCTACACTTTGTGCATAAGCTTCATTTAAATCACCAGTTGCGGTCCAATCAGAAACCTTTTGTTTTACGCTAAATGAGAAGTCAGAGCCTTTTCCATAAGTGCTTTGTACCTGAAGTCTGCTGTCCATCATATCCAGGAGGCGGCGTACAATGCTGATTCCAAGTCCGCTTCCTTCAATCGTTCGATTTTTTTCTTCCTCAATTCGCTCAAAAGGGGTAAAGAGTTTGTCCATATCTTCTGCTCTGATTCCAATTCCTGTATCAACAATATGGACATTCAAAAGAATTTCAGTGTCATCAATTTTTTTATAATCTATGATAAAACTTATTGAACCTTCTTTTGTGTATTTGATTGCATTAGTAATCAGATTAAGTATGCATTGCTTGATACGGACATTATCGCCATAAAGCGTTTTAGGTAAATCTGGAGAAATATTCAATTCATAATTAAGTCCCTTACTTTGTGCACGTTCGCGGGTCATATTTACAAGATCAATAATCATTGATGAAACTTCGTAATTATCTGGCAAAAGTTCCATTTTTCCAGCTTCAATTTTAGAGAAGTCGAGAATATCATTTACGAGTGAGAGAAGGTTAGCGCTTGCAGTTTTAATATTTGCCGCATAGCCAAGTATATCTTTTTCAGATGATTCACGAAGAATCATTTCATTCATTCCAAGAACTGCATTTATTGGAGTTCTGATTTCGTGGCTCATATTAGCAAGGAAAGCACTCTTTGCCTGAGATGCAGCTGCGTTGATTTGACTTTCTGTAAGTGCTGCTTCCTTAAGTTCACGTTCTTTTTGGGTTTGTTCCCGAATGTATTCAATGTATTCTTTTAATTGACTAGTCATTAAACGAATATTATTTGCTAGAGTACCAATTTCATTATTCGATTGATAAGGAATATCTATATATAATTCACCTCTTGCCAGTCGGTTTGTAGTTTTGTTAATTATTCTGATTGGAGTTATTACCTTTTTGAAACTAAAAGAAAGCAATACTGAAAAAAGAATACTAACTATTACAAATGCAATTAATAAGGAGAGAATCTGTCCATAAACAGGTTTTAATAATTCCTTTTGTGAAACTGCAGTTATATAAGACATTCCGTTATCAAGTTTTGTCAGAGTACCATAATAACTATTGCCTTCCCATTGAAATTTTTGAAGCGGCTGGTTATCCGGATTATTAAATTTATCCAATATAATTGAAAGTTCAGCAGATCTTTCTACAGCTTTTGTCTGTTCATATCTTGTATTTAAATGAATTAAGTTTTGCTGGTCCCCAATCAATAAACCTTTTGCATTTTCCAGCTGGAGAGAGTTTACCATATCTTCGATAACGGCCAGGCTTAAATCAATTCCTACAACTCCAATAAGTTTTTCGTTGCGGTAAAGAGGAACGCTGTAAGAAATCATTTTTTGTCTTAAACTTAAATTGTTGTAAGGGGGAGTCCATACTGGAGCTTTTTTCCATATCGGAAGATAATACCAGCCGACATGTTCAATATCTCCCGGTGAATATTTAGATAAATCGGTTGTTCGTATGCTGACATATGTTTTTTGATATTCACCCGTTAGAAAAAGTCCTCTTGTCGGTCCATATTCAGACATTTCCATTCGGAAGTAAGTACAGACTGCACCTTTTTGAAATGCAGAAATTGATGACATTACTTTTGAAAGATTAGTCATATATTCTTGTTCATATTCAGAATCAATGAGAAGACGGTCTTCATCCAAGTTTGTAAGAATATAATCCTGAAATTCATTTACGATGTTTTCTGCAGAATTGAAAAAGTTATTCAGTTCAAGTTTCTTTTTTTCTGCAGTCAGATAGATTGTTTTTGTCTGGGAATCTCTGGACAAATTATCAAAATAAAAAAGCAGAATGCTTGATGTTACTATAAAAGTAAAAAACATGCTGATGCTAAGAGTCAGAATTGTTTGATTTCGTAAAAGATTCTGGGACTTCTTTTTCATCTTACGCCCACGCCATTTCCACCTTTTTCTTTTATAGAATAACAGGCTTGTACAGCACGATAGTAATTAGTTTTAATAGATACAGATAAATCAACTACAACAAGACCAACAGAAACAGTAACATCAATTGAATTCTTTGCCTCGTTACAGAAATGTTTGAAGCGTTCTTCTGCTTCCCTAAGGTCTATTTCAAGAAAAAGAACAAATTCATCTCCAGACCATCGGAACATAATTCCTTGTTCATTCATAGCCTGTTTTGCAAGTTTTACTATATCAAGAATGATTTTATCACCATCACGACCATCATTTACAATCTTGAAATGATCTATGTCAAAAACTGCCAGTGATTTATAGCGCGTTGTATTAAAAACTCCTAATTCACCATAAGATTCTTTGAGATAATTCCGGTTTGGAAGACCTGTTAATTCATCTTCCGGTAAAGAAGTTTTTATAAGATTATGTCGTGAAACTTTTTTATGTGCAAGGAATTGCAGGATTATGGCAAGAAGTAAGAAAATATAAATAAAGACTATGATTATTGTTCCGTAAATCTGTCCTTCAATTATATTATTCCCCTGTACAACAAGATACCAGTTCATGTTGGTAATAAAACGTACCATTCTGAATCCGTTTCGTCCCTGTTGAGTATGGTAAAAACCTCTGTTATTTACATTTTCTGAAATTGCATTTGAAATATATGCATTTTTAATATTATTAAAATCTGTGTCAATTTGAACGAGTCCCTGATTATCTATTAAATTAATTTTTACCTTGTATTCTTTTTCTACAGGAAGAAGAAAGTTTTGCCAGTCTTTCATGGGTAAACTGATTCCACAGACACCAATTGTTTTTCCTTCTGTATTAATAATTCTTGCATTTATGAAAATAGTCCATTGATAATCATTAAACTGGTCACGATTTGTATCTACTTGAAGCTTAAGTCCAGTTTTCATAAAAATAGGGTACCAGTTATCATAAGGATCCATTTGAGGGTTTACAATTTTTGCAATCCCTTTAGGTGTATAGAATCGTCTGGTTTTATCTGAAATTACATAAGTTGATGTAAAACCAAACTGATTTTTTACGGAAGTAAGGAAAGAAGAAAACATTTCTTCCATTATTTTTTCATCAGTATTGTCTTCCCGTTCAAGTGCACGGATAAGAAATTCATCAGAACTTAAGCCTGTTGTAACTCCCACAGGACGTTCAATATTTCCTTCAATGAGTCCAAAGATATGTGAAGCTATAAGCTGATTATTAAAAAATTCGTGTGTTTTATTATGTAAAAAAGTAGGGGTAATAAAAGAAAGAAGAACTAGTGAAGCAGTAATTAAAAATAAAATAAAAATTTTCTGTTTCAATAAAAAGTCCTTGTGTTATTGAAAAATAAGCCAGTTCAGTTAAAACTGAACTGGCTTTTTGATTTTATTTAAAGCTTATTTAGGGAAAGCCATTGATTCTGGCTTAAATACCTTGTCGAATTCTTCTGGTTTTAGGAAGCCAAGTCCAACACAAGCTTCTTTGAGTGAAATGTTTTCATCAAATGCTTTATGTGCTGTCTTTGCAGCATTTTCATAACCAATATAAGGATTCAATGCAGTTACAAGCATTAATGAGTTATAAAGGTTATGATGCATCTTGTCCTTGTTAGCTTTAATTCCAACTGCGCAGTTCTTGTTGAAGCTGATCATTGCTTCTGCAAGAAGACGTGCACTCTGAATAAAGTTATATGCGATAACAGGCATGAATACGTTCAATTCAAAGTTGCCCTGGCTTGCAGCAAAACCGATAGCAGCATCGTTACCCATTACCTGAACAGCAACCATAGTAACTGCTTCACACTGTGTTGGGTTTACTTTTCCTGGCATGATTGATGAACCTGGTTCATTTTCTGGAATATGGATTTCTCCAAGACCATCACGAGGACCTGATGCGAGCCAGCGAACGTCGTTAGCAATCTTCATCATATCTGCAGCAAGAGCCTTAATTGCTCCGTGTGCGAATACAAGTTCGTCTTTAGAAGTAAGGGCATGGAACTTGTTAGGTGCAGTTACAAACTTCTTTCCTGTAAGTTCGCTTACACATTCTGCAACTTTTTTGTCAAAGCCTTTTGGTGCGTTGAGTCCAGTTCCTACAGCGGTCCCTCCAAGTGCAAGCTGCTTCAAATATGGAAGTGAAGATTCAAGCATTTTTCTGTCGCGCTCAAGAGAAGTTCTCCATCCAGAAATTTCCTGTCCAAAAGAAATTGGTACAGCGTCCTGAAGGTGAGTACGTCCAGATTTTACAATCTTCATATTCTCTTTTTCGAGTTTTGCAAATGTAGCAACAAGAGTATCGATAGCAGGGAAGAGCTTGTCTTCGATAGCATATACTGCAGAAATGTGGAGTGCAGTAGGGAAGGTATCGTTAGAAGACTGACTCATGTTGATATCATCATTTGGATGACAGAGTTTCTTTCCTGCGATTTCGTTAGCGCGGTTTGCGATAACTTCATTTGCATTCATGTTGCTCTGTGTACCAGAACCTGTCTGCCATACAACGAGTGGGAAGTGATCGTTTAATTTTCCTTCAACAACTTCATCACAAGCTTTAGAAATTGCCTTAAGCTTTTCTTTTGTCATTTTTTCTGGCTTAAGAGCATTGTTAGCCATTGCAGCTGCCTTTTTGAGGTAACCGAATGCTTTTGTTATTTCACGTGGCATAGTTTCAATGCCAACACCAATTTCAAAATTCTCGTGGCTGCGTTCAGTCTGTGCTCCCCAGTATTTATCTGCAGGAACTTTTACTTCGCCCATTGAGTCATGTTCAATCTTGTATTCCATAGTTTGTTTCCTTAAAAAAGATCCCGAAACAAGTTCGGGATGACATTTATTTTAGAAGTTTACCTGTTTGATTACGTCTTTGAGGCACTCTGCACTGTGGCGGAGAGATTCAATTTCAGAATCTGTAAGAGGAGCTTCAATACGTCCCTTAATTCCGTTTCCACCGATAACAGTAGGAATAGAAAGACATACATCTTTAATTCCGTATTCGCCATCAAGCATAGAAGAAATTGTAAGAACTGAATCTGTGTCGTAGTTCAAAGCTTCACAAAGTGTTGCTGTTGTTACACCAATAGCGTAGTTTGTGCATTTCTTTGCAGCGATGATGATTCCACCTGATTTGCGGATATAGTCTTCAACGTCGTTCTTGTCGAAGTCTGGGAGTTTTGGTCCACGGTAAGACTTAGCAAATGAATCAACTGGAATAGAACCGATATTAGCAAGAGACCAAGGTACGAAAGAAGAATCTCCGTGTTCACCAAATACATAGCCGTGAACATTTTCCTGAGCTACCTTGTAGTTTTCTGCAATACGAGCGCGGAAACGAGCTGTATCAAGCATAGTACCTGTACCAAAAATGCGGTTAGCAGGAATACCAGAAGTTTTTACAAACTGATATGTCAAAATATCAACTGGGTTTGCTACGATAACGTAAAGAGCGTTAGGAGCAGCCTTTGTAATCTGTGGAATTACAGACTTAGTAATATCAACGTTAGTCTGTGTAAGGTCAAGACGTGACTGACCAGGTTTGCGACCAACACCGGATGTGAATACGACAATATCAGAACCTTTAGCGTCCTCATAATCTCCGTCGTGAACGTAAACAGGACCAATGAATGGAGTACCCTGGCGGATATCCATTGCCTCTCCCATAGCCTTTTCTTTAATGATATCGATGATTACGATTTCAGAAGCAATCTGCTTCAATGTAAGGGCATAGGCAACGGTAGAACCAACCTGTCCTGCACCGATGATAGTAATTTTTCTTGACATATTTTTGTCTCCTGTATAAGGCCAAAAGCGGCCAATATTAAACCAAATTTATTTAAAATATTATAATCAATAAATCGTTTTTTGTTAATATATCTTTTAGTCGAGCGCACCAGAAATCTTTGCAGCTACGATTTCATTAGCAGAAGCATTGCTATCGATTTCGGCAATAGCATCGCGAATATTTGAAAGCAAATCCTCAAGACTGCTTACTTTAATCTGTAATTGTTCTGTTCCGTTTGAAATATTCTGAAGTGCAGAGTTCTGCTGAATAATTTCACTGGCAACACCTTCCGCAAGCTGAGTATTATTATTTGCATCATCAACAATACGGGTTAGGGCATTCATTACTTCGCGGGTACCAGTATCAATTTCAGAAACGCCAGAAAGGATTTCCTCCATTACCTGAATAGTTTTGCGGAGTTGTTCTGTTGTTGTTTTTGTATATTCAGAAAAAGAAGTTACTGATTCAGATGTAGTATTAACGATGGTTTCGTTTTCCTGGAGAGTGTCTGTAATCTTCTGTGCATTCTTTGTAGTTTCTTCAGAAAGTTTGCGGATTTCAGAGGCAATTACAGAGAATCCTTTACCCAAAGCACCAGCATGTGCAGCTTCAATAGAAGCGTTCATGGCAAGTAAACCTGTCTGTGAAGAAATCTTGTTTACGGCTTCTACGAAAGTTGAAACTTTAGCTGAAGACTCTTTTACTTTAATCATGTCATTAACAAGATTTTGAAGAAGCTTCATCTGGGAATCAAGGTTGTCTACAATTGCATTCATTCCGGAACGCTGTTCATTTGCAATACTGCTTATATTTGTAAGGCTTGCAGACATTTCATTAAGGGCTGCAGAAGTAGAAGAAATAGCATTGCTCTGGCTTTGAACACTGAGTTTCATCTGGTCTGCTTTATCATTAATCTGGAAGCTTGAATCTTTAATAGTAACTGCTTCAGAACTGAGTGTTGCTGTTTCACTGTTGATGTAGTTATAAAGATTATTGATTTCTTCTACGCTGTTAGCAGCCTTTGCTGTTGATGCAGAAAGCTGTTTTCCGATATCAAGGCCTTCTTTTGTATCATTAATAACTTTTGTGATTTTTTCAAAAGCCTGACTTGATTTTTGCTCATTATCATCTGCAATTTTTACAACACGTCTTGTAAATCGGTCAATTAAAAGAATACAGATATTTGTTGTAATGATTGCCAGAGAACAAATAACAATATTCATTACTGAGGTACCGGGATTCGCAATATAAATTGGTCTATATCTAAAGATATTTGTAATTATCCAAACAAGTGAATCAGCTCCAAAGAAAAATATAAGCTGATTATGACGCATGGAAATTACATAATTACAAATAGACATAACTGCAATAAAACAGGAATCTCTATATGGCAGATAATTTGAAACTGAAAAGGGAGCTCCACAGCATTCAACTGAACTTACAAATATTATTGCACAGGTAGTAATCCAGGCCCCAAGATGAATGTGACCTTTTTTTATAAAATAGAGAGATGTTCCAAAAAAGGCTAAAATAAACATTCCTCCAGCACCAACAATTATATATTTGAATATAAACAGTACTAATCCAAATATGAAGAATAGGAGCATAAAAACAAGATTTGAACCAGTTAATAGAGTAAGCTGTTCCTGTTCACGAATTGAAAGTTTATCATAAACTTCTTTAGGTGGAAAAAATCTTTCGTTTATACTAGCCATATTACCTCGCTTAATTTTAACATTATAATAATAGAATATAATTGATTGATTGGCAAATAAAATATTGATATTATTGTAGAATGAATATTAATAATAATGCTAATAATGTAAAGAGAGAGTTACTTGTTAGGATTGCAAAATTACAGCTTGATGGTGAATTAGATTCCAGAAAAATAAATAAAATACCTGTAGAAATGCGACCGGCTGGAACAGCTCCAATTGGTTGTTGTATATATCATGACCGTGAATTATTGAGAATGCGTCTTCTTGCACGTATGGGAATTTCGGTTGAAAATTATAATGATTTAAATGAACTTGATGATTATGCCCGCGAAGCATTAAAGAGAAAAAGTCCTACCTGGCCAATGATTACAGTTTTACACGAAGCTTGTAATGGTTGTGTAAAACAAAATTTTATGGTTACAAATGCTTGTCAGGGCTGTTTTGCACGTCCATGTATGATGAACTGTCCTAAAAAAGCAATTCATATTGTTCATCATGCACATATTGATCCTGATAAATGTATCCACTGCGGTTTATGTGAACAAAACTGTCCATATCATGCAATTATCAAGATTACCGTACCTTGCGAAGCTGCTTGTCCTGTAGGTGCAATTTCAAAAGGTGAAGATGGTCACGAAGTTATTGATTTTCATAAGTGTATTTACTGCGGAAAATGTATGCAGGAATGTCCTTTTGGTGCGATGATGGATAAAAGCCAGCTTGTTGATGTTATTAAACACATAATGTCGGGCAGAAGGGTAAGTGTTATGTACGCACCATCAATTGCCTCTCAGTTTAAATGCAGTGCAGGTCAACTTGAACATGGAATGCAGCAACTGGGATTTACAACTATATATGAAGTAGCACAGGGAGCTGATATTTGTGCGGATCGGGAAGCAGCTGAATTTACAGAGCGTATGAAGCGAGGCGACAAGTTGATGACAACATCATGCTGTTCAGCTTATGTACGTGCAGTTCATATTCATGTACCAGATCTCGATCCATGTGTAAGTGAAACAAGAAGTCCAATGCATTACACTGCTGAAATTGCTAAAAAAGATGATCCTGAATGTGTGACAGTTTTTGTGGGACCTTGTCTTGCTAAACGACGAGAAGGTTTTGATGATGAATTAGTTAATTATGTAATTACTGCAGAAGAACTTTCAGCATTTTTCGAAGCAAAAGGAATCAATGTTACGAAACTTGAATCATTGAAAAAAGATGATATTCCAACTGCAAGTGGTCGTAATTTTGCAAGAACTGGTGGTGTTGCAGAAGCTGTAAGATGTCGTCTGGCGGATCCTTCAATTCTGAAACTTGATGTAATTAATGGTCTTAATAAAGAAGGTATGAAAAAACTCCGCTATTATGGAGAAATCAATGCCGGCCGTGTTGAAGCAAAAGAAGGTGACGGAAATCTTGTAGAAGTTATGAGTTGTGAAGGTGGATGTGTTGCAGGTCCTTGTGTTGTTCAGAAAGTAAATCTTGCAAACGTTCAGCTGGATAAATATGTAAAGGAAGGAAAATAGTTGCCAGTTCCGGTAATTTGTACAACTTTACTTATAGAAAAATCTCCTCAGGCTTTGCCGTTAGGGGCTGCTTGCGTTGCTTCTGCAATTAATCATAGTCCAGAATTAAAAGATAAGTGTGAAGTTTCTCTAAAAGCATTTTGTCTTGAAGATAAAGATTTTCCAAAAGAAAGCGTTCTTGCAGCAAAATATATTGCAGAAAAACTAATTGAAAAAGCAGAGAGTGCTGAGCAGGTTGTTTTTTGTTTTTCATGCTTTGTATGGAATATCAAGATTCTTTCTGCTGCAGCTAAAATCCTTAGAGCAAAAGGATATGTCTGCATTGCAGGAGGACCTGAGATTACAGCCCATCCTTCCTTTTATAAAGATTTTGATTATACCGTAAGTGGTGAAGGTGAAGTTTCTGTTCCAAAATTGATTTCTGAAATTTTAATGAAAAAGTCTGAAAAATCAGACAGAGTGATAATTTCTCCATCTCCCGACCTTACTGTAATCCATTCTCCATACTTAGATGGAATAATTGATCCTTCTGAATACGAAGGTGCTTTATGGGAACTTGCACGTGGCTGTCCTTTTAAGTGTGCATATTGTTATGAATCAAAAGGTGAAAAAACAGTAAGACTATTTCCAATGGAGCGCATAAAAGCAGAACTTGAACTGTTTGCTAAAAAGAAAGTTCCTCAGGTTTTTGTATTAGATCCAACTTATAACGTTAATAAAAAAAGGGCAGTAGAGCTTCTTCGTCTTATTGCCAAAAAAACTCCTGATACATTTTATTACTTTGAAGCTCGTGCAGAACTAATGGACCGGGAACTGGCTCGGGAGTTTACCAGCATTCCTTGTGCACTTCAGATAGGTTTGCAAAGTGCAAATGAACAAACGCTTAAACTTGTAAACCGACCATTTGATAAAAAGAAATTCTGCAAAGGGCTTTCTATCTTAAATGAAGAAGGCGTAACTTTTGGGCTTGATTTAATCTTCGGACTCCCTGGAGAAAGTTTTGGTTCTTTCAGAGATGGAATAGATTTTGCGATTTCACAATATCCAAATAATCTTGAGATTTTCTGTCTTTCAGTTTTACCTGGAACAGACTTGTTTGACAGAGCAGAAAGTCTTGGACTTGTTTGGGAAAAAGAACCGCCATATCATGTTATAAAAACAAAAGAGTTTACTCCTGATGATATGAAAAGAGCTGAAAAACTTTCAAAAGCATGTTCGTATTTTTATAATGCGGGAAGGGCAGTCCCATGGTTTAATTCAGTATGCCGTGTTTTAAAATACAAACCCGCAAAATTATTTGAACTATTTTACAATGAATATTCTGAAATCTGCGAAAAATCCTGTGCTAAAGGATGTTGTGAGCCTCACCTGGAAATAGAGAAAATACAGTTAGCATTCCTGCAGGGACAGTTTAAATCAAAAAATCTTATGCGATACTATCAAGCTACAGAAGATATTGTAAAGTTTTATGGGGCAATTTCTCGGACTACAGATACAGGAAAATCTGAAACAATTACACTTAATTACGATGCTGAATATGTAGCCTCAGACTATGCCTCTGACATAAGATATTTTACAGAAAATCTGCGTCCAAAAAAGAATCGAATACAGACTTTTAGAAATAAAGGACAGGTTGATTTCAAAAAGATTTGATAAAGAAAAATTAAGAAATTTTAAAAAAATATGTTTTTAGGTATTGACCAAAATGCTCTAAAAATATATATTAAATACATCACTTGCGGCAGTCATATAACGGCTCATTATCTCAGCCTTCCAAGCTGATGACGAGGGTTCGACTCCCTTCTGCCGCTCTACTGAAAGCTTCCTAATTTGGGAAGCTTTATTTTTTTAACACGCTATTTGTTTTTTTGACGGCGGGAGTCGAACCCCAAGGGGTTCGGCCACTCGATAAATCTCGTGCCCAATTTGCTAAAATTGCTAGGCGCAATTTTTTAACGCAAATTGCCCTTCTGCCGCTTCTCTAAAAGCTTCCTAGATTGGGAAGCTTCTTTTTTTTAACGCAAATTGCCCTTCTGCCTAAATAGTGTAAGTGCTGTTACTTAATTTAGATAAAAAATCCTGTTTTGACATAGGCTTTCCAAAAAGATAGCCCTGTAATTTTTCGCAGCCATTTTCTCGTAGGAATTCGTAGGCTTCTTGTGTTTCTACGCCTTCTGTCAGAGTCTGCATTCCGAGATCTTTTGCAAGATTAATTACATTTTTTAGAATCTGAGGAGCCTTTTTGTTACCATTGAAATTTGAAAGGAATTTCATATCAATCTTAATCAAATCAAAATCATATTCCTTAAGAACATTTAGTCCCGAATAACCTGATCCAAAATCATCAAGCCATAGAGCATAGCCCTGAGAGCGGAAACTCTTTAGTTCTTCTTTTAGTTTTTCATCATCTTCAGAGAGGGTGCTTTCTGTTACTTCTATATGAATTGCAGTTTTATCAATGTTGTATTTTTCAAGGCAGTCACCAACTTCTTTTGCAAGATTCAATGAATCAAAATCTAAACGTGAAAAATTTAAGGAAATTGGCAGAACTTTTCGGCCGGCTTTTTTTGCTGCATCTATATCGCGGCAAACTCTGTCTACAACAAACATATCGAGTCTGTGTATCTGATGGTATTCTTCAAGTGTTTCAATAAAGTCTCCTGGTGGAAGGAATCCATAAGTAGGATCATCCCAGCGGGAGAGGGCTTCTAAACCACAAACATTTCCGGTTTTAGCATCTACGACCGGCTGATAGAAAACTTTAATGTGTTCATTTTCAATTGCCTGATCAAAGTTATTAATAATGTACTGTTTTTTCTGGAAGCACAAAGCCATTGCTTCATCATATTCACTGTATGTAATGTTATAATTCTTTTTGATTGAATAGCAGGCATAACGTGCATAGTCACAGGCAACCAAAGGTAATTCGTCTTTATTCTGAGGTTTGTAAGCACCAACTTTAAGCCCAAGCTTTATATCATATTTAAATTCAGAAATCTTTTTGCAAAGTTCCAGAATCTTTTCTTTGATGTTTTTATTTTCTGTAAGAATTACATAATTATCATTTGAAAAATGTGCAACAAGAGAGTTTTCAAAAAGGGTATTTAGAATATCAGCAATATTTTTTAAGAAAGAATTTCCTTCCCAAAAGCCATATTTTTGATTAAGGGTTTTAAAGTTTTCAATATCGAGAAAAAGATAAATCATATTTTCTACGACAGTTTCTTTACTCTGCATTTTTTCAAGAGCCTGACCGCGAAAATAGTTCATATTAGCAATACCTGTTACTTCATCACTAATAGAAAGCTTTAAAAGAATATCGTGAGCCTGTTCAAGTCTTTCGTCTTTTTTTGCTTCATTAAGTTTCTGTGTGTATGCATTTATGGCACTAATTGTGATTGTAATGAGAACAATCGTAAGATTTACTTTTGTTGCATAAGTAGCTGGATTTGCATGATTACAAATAATAAAGAAAAATCCGTATGAAAGAAAAAGAAATAGAATAGTGTAAATCGGGCGCCAAACAGTGAAGCAGAAAACAAAGATTGTCATAGTCATCAGTGTTATAAACTGTTCACCTTTTAAGTAATCCATAAAAGAAATATAAATACCGAAACCAATTGCAACTATAGAAAATATAAAACGGATTGCAAGCCATGCTTTATGATTTTGTACAATTTTTTTGTGATGCAAAAGGGAATATGTAAAAAGAATACAGGCAGAAATCAGAAGTAAAGCATAGCATCCAATATGTGTAATGAGCCAGTGTTTTGAACGGTTTAAATCTCCAAAGAACTGGAAAAATAGAGTTGAAATAATCATCCATAATTCAAGGATAATTACTACAGATGAAACATATAAACTTGAGCGTATGTTTGATTTATCAAAGTACTCTCTCGTGTATTTTGTAAAATTTTCTATCCCTAAAAATTTTTTCAGGGAATCAAGTTTGCCCATACAAAAATTATAAATCTAAAATTTAAAAATAGAAAATATTTTTTTTGAAATAATTCCAAGTTTATCGTTCTTGCAAGTTGATAAAAGCAGAGTTATAATTGAAGAATTATGAGAGCAAAAACATTTAAGGGTGGAATTCACCCTAAAGAGTATAAGGAACTGAGCAACCAGTGTCCTATTACTCCTGCGTTCCCTGCAAGTAAAACGGTAACTATACCGGTTACAATGGGGGGAGCCCCAAATCAGCCAGTTGTAAAAGTTGGCGATGAAGTTGCAAAAGGACAGATAATTGCAAATGGCGAAGGCTTTATGAACTGTCCTGTTCATTCTTCTGTATCTGGAAAAATCAAAAAGATTCAAAACTGTCTTGTTACCGGTAATGGTATGGCTCCATGCATTGTTATTGAAGCTGATGATGCAGGACGTGAAACCTTATTACCTGTATTAGATCCGTTTGAATCTTCTAAAGATGATTGTTTAAAACGTGTTCGTGAAGCAGGTATTGTTGGTATGGGTGGAGCATCATTCCCAGCCCATGTAAAACTTAATCCTCCTGCTGATAAGATAATAGATTACGTACTTGTAAATGCCGCTGAGTGTGAGCCATATCTAACTTGTGATGAACGCACTATGCTTGAACAGCCATCAAAAGTTATTGATGGACTTTCTATTGTTCTTCATATAGTAAACGGTGGAAAGGGCGGAACTGGTCACGCAAAAGGAATAATTGTTCTTGAAGATAACAAGGCTTATCTTTTGCCGGAACTTGAAAAGGCAATTAATGAAGCTGGTAAAAATGATTTGATTTCTGTATGTCTTGTGCAGACAAAATATCCACAGGGTGCCGAAAAGTTTATTGTTTCTGCAAGTGTTGGCCGAGAGATTCCAAGTGCTAAACTTCCGGCAGATGCAGGCTGTGTAATTTCTAACGTTGGTACAGTCTGCGCTATATCTGATGCTTTTAGACTTGGTATGCCGCTTATTGAACGTTCACTTACAATCAGCGGTGGTGCAGTAGAAAAGCCAGTGAATGTAAGAGTTCCTGTTGGAACAATTGTAAGTGATCTTATGCCTGATGTATTTACCCTTAAAGCAGAAGATTCAGTTCAGGGTGCAGTAAAAATCATCAGTGGTGGTCCTATGATGGGCTTTGCAATGGCAAGTGCAGATTTCCCAGTCGCAAAAGGTACCAGCGGTGTAACCTTCCTTACAGAAAAAGAAACTTTCCTTGAAGAAGAAAGTCAGTGTATTTCCTGCGGAAGCTGTGTTGCAAAATGTGCTATGCGTCTTTCTCCGGCTTTGATTGTTCGTGAACTTAAAGCTGGAAATCTTGATAAAGCAAAGAGCTTTGGTTTGATGGATTGTATTGAATGTGGATGCTGTGCATTTGTTTGTCCTGCAAAAGTAAATCTCATTCAGAGAATCAGGCTTGGAAAAGGTCTTGTTCGCCAGAAGATGGCTGAAGAAAAGGCAAAAGCTGCAGCTAAAGCAAATGCAGAAAAAGCAGAAGGAGGTGCAAAATGAGTTCTAAAATCTATGTTTCTTCAAGCCCTCATTTTAATCTTAAATGTTCAACTCAAATGATTATGGGAACAGTGCTTGTTGCACTTCTACCAGAAGTTATTATGGGTATCATTTTATTTGGTCTTGCAGCTTTAGCAAGAATTTTAGTATCAGTTGCATCTTGTGTTCTTTTTGAATTTTTATTCCAGAAGGTAACAAAGCAAAAGATTGTAATTTCAAATCTTTCTGCCTGTGTAACAGGCGTTATGATGGCTCTGGTTTGTCCATCTACAGCACCAATATGGATTTATGTAGTAGGTGCTGCTGTTGCAATGATTGTTGCAAAAGGCCTTTTTGGAGGAATCGGTTCAAATGTATTTAATCCGGCTTTAACTGGTCGTGCCTTTATGTTCTTAAGTTTCCCCGCAGCAATGGGTGCAAGTTGGATGACTCCTAAAACTTTAGGCGGTTCAATTGATGCAATTTCTTCTGCCACAACTTTGTCTGCAATTAAGGCAGGAACTTTTGCAATTGAAGATGGAACCTTGTGGCAGTATTTCATTGGTAACAGAGCAGGATGTATTGGTGAAACTTCAACTCTTTTAATCTTGATTTCATTTGCATTCCTTGCACTTGCGAGAATTATTGACTGGCGTGCTCCTGTTGCTATGGTTGGTACAGTTGCTGTTTGTTCTTTGATTTCAGGTGAAAACCTTGCAATGTCACTTATGACTGGTGGTTTGTTATTCGGTGCAACCTTTATGGTAACTGATTATGCAACAGCTCCAATTACAAAAAAAGGCCGTTTAGTATTCGGTTTAGGATGTGGATTAATTACCTTCTTGATTCGTCGTTTTGGTGGTTATCCGGAAGGTGTAATGTTCTCTATTTTGATTATGAACAGTGTAGCTCCATTCTTAAATAATCTTACTGCACGCAAATACGGTTACGGTAAAAAAGCTGGTCGTCCTGCAGATGCTCTTGCAAAGGAGGCAAAATAATGGCTGAAGTTGCAAAAAAAGAAAATGCGTGGAGCATGATTAAACTTGGTCTTGTACTTTGTGCTTATGCTGTTGTAGCCTGCGCAATGCTTGCGGTTGTTAATAATTTTACAGCACCAAAAATTGCTCAGAATCAAGAAAGAAAGGTAAGTCAGGCGATGGCTGAATTTTTTCCGGATTCTGGTCTTACTTTTGAAACTGTAAATGATTTTATACCACCTGTTGTTGGTGCCATTACAGTTGATGAACTTTATGTTGCAAAAAAAGATGGAAAGATTATAGGTGGTGCAGCTCAGGTTTCTGGTCCTACCTATGATCAAGGAACAATTCTTGTAGGTATAAAAACTGATGGAACTGTAACTGGTTTAAAATTTTTGAAATTGACAGATTCGCCAGGTTTTGGTTTAAAAGCTAACGATGCAACTTTTAAGCTGCCTAATGGTAAAACCTTCTACGGGCAGTTTGAAGGGAAGAACGCAGCTGCGGGATTTAAGGCTGGCGAGAACTTTGATGCGATTTCTGGTGCTACAATTACCAGCGTTGCCGTTTCATCTTTGATTAATGAAGGTACTAAAAATCTTCTTGCTTATATTGATATGAAAGGAGCAAAGTAATGTCTGAAAAATCAAACAAATTGAAAATATTTATTAACGGTTTTCTTCGTGAAAACCCGCTCCTTGTTTTGAATATCGGTTTGTGTTCATCTTTAGGTGTTACAACAAGCATTTTCAACGGTATTGGAATGGGCGTTGGTATGACCTTCGTACTTGTAATGAGTGAAATAGTAATCAGCATTTTCCGTAAATTGATTCCTTCTGCAATCCGACTTCCAGTATTTATTACAGTAATTGCGGCATTCACTACAATTGTTCAGTTAGTCTTAAATGCTTATGTTGAATCTCTTTACAATGCACTTGGAGTTTTCATTCCGCTTATCGTTGTAAACTGTATTATCATGGGCCGTGTAGAAGCCTTTGCTTCCAAGAATAAACTTGGAGATTCTATACTCGATGGTCTTGGAATGGGAATCGGTTATACAATCGTTCTTGTAGGTATTTCTTTGATCCGTGAATTACTTGGTGGCGGTACACTTTTTGCAGGAACTGCTTTTAAAATTGAAGTTCTTCCAGAAGCCTATAGAATCGGAATTTTTAATAGTGCACCAGGCGGCTTCCTTGTATTTGGTATTCTTGCTGCTTGTTTGCAGGCTTGGAAACAGTATCAGGCTAATAAGGAGAATCAGAAATCTATTGAAGGAGGTGCTCAATAATGGAAACAATTAAACTTTTTATAAAATCTGCACTCATCGACAATGTTGTATTTATTCAGTACCTCGCAATCTGTCCATTTATCGGTATGACAAATGATACTGAAAAAGCAACCGGAATGGGGCTTGCAACAACCTTTGTAATCATGCTTGCAACAGCCGTTACCTGGCCGCTTTATAAGCTGGTTATGGTTCCTCTTGGACTCGAGTTCTTACAGACTCTTTTCTTCATTCTTGTAATTGCTTCTTTAGTTCAGCTTGTAGAATTCTTCCTTAAGAAAATGTCTCCTGGACTTTACAATGCAATGGGTGTTTACCTTGCTTTGATTACAACTAACTGTGCTGTTCTTGGAATCACAATCAATTGTATTAGTAAGAATTACAATTATGTTCAGAGTCTTGTTTATGCATTTGGTTCTGCAATGGGATTTTTGATTTCTATGGTTATTATGAGTGGTGTTCGCTCTAGAGTAAAAACTGCGAATGTTCCAAAAGCTTTTGCAGGAACACCAATTCTTTATATCTGTGCAAGTCTTTTAAGTCTTGCCTTCCTTGGTTTCAAAGGTCTTATTAAATAGGAGAGGACGGGAATGAATACAATAATTTATACAATAATCGTTGCTGCTATCATTGCCATCCTGCTTGGTATTTTGCTTGGGCTTTTCAAAAAGATTTTCCATGTTGATACAGATCCAAAGTTTCAGCTTGTACGCGATGCTTTGAGTGGTGCAAACTGTGGTGGTTGTGGACTTGCAGGTTGTGATGCATTTGCAGCTGCAGTAGTAAAGGGCGATGCACCAACTAATGGTTGTGTTGCTGGTGGTTCTGATTGTGCAAAAAAAGTTGCAGAAATCTTGGGACAGGCTGGTGTAGAAGTAAAACCTAAGGTTGCTTTCCTTGCATGTGCTGGTTCTAAAGATTGTGCAGTTTCAAAGGCAGAATACATTGGAATGAAAACCTGTAAGGCAGCCCAGCTTACAATGAGCGGTACAAAAAAATGTGCATTCGGCTGTATCGGATTTGGAGACTGTGTAGCTGTTTGTCCGTTTGGCGCTTTAAGCATGGGAGAAGATGGACTTCCAAAAGTTAATAAATCAAAATGTGTAGCCTGTGGAAAATGTGCAGCTGCTTGTCCAAAACATCTGTTTAAATTTATTGATGCTGATACAAAAGGTGCTATAGCCCTTTGTTCAAATAAGAGTGATAACAAACCTCAAATCCGCAAGGACTGTTCTAAAGGCTGTTTTAAGTGTGGCATGTGTGCACGTAAATGTCCTGAGCAGGCTATAGATGTAAGTTCAGGCTTGCCAGTTATTGATTACACAAAATGTACAAGCTGTGGAACCTGTGTTTCAGCCTGCGTGGATAAGGTTCTCGTTATATTATAAAAAGTGTCTACCATAATAGGAGGATATATAATTATGGAAAAGTTTTTTAAGCTTTCGGAAAGAAACACTACAGTTTCAAAAGAAATTGTTGGTGGAATTACAACTTTCCTTGCTATGGCTTACATTCTTGCCGTTAACCCTGGAATACTTTCAGGTGCAGGAATGAGCTGGGGTGCTGTATTTACTGCTACAGCATTATCTGCTGCTATTGCCACTTTGGTTATGGCATTCTGCGCAAATCTTCCTGTTGCTCTTGCACCAGGTCTTGGTCTTAACGCATTCTTTACATACACAGTAGTACTGGGTATGGGATGTTCTTTCCAGCTTGCACTTACTGCTGTTCTTCTTGAAGGTGTGCTCTTTATCATACTTTCTCTCTGTGGTGTTCGTGAAGCTATTATTAAGTCTATCCCAGAAGGTCTCAAAAAGGCTGTTGCTGTTGGTATTGGTCTTTTCATTGCAATCATTGGTCTTGCTAATGCTGGTGTTGTTTCAACAGAAACTGGTACTCTTATCGGATTTGTAAACTTCACAATGGCTAACAAGACTGCTATCGTTGCTATTATTGGTCTTATTCTTACAATCGTTTTGTATACTTTGAAAGTTCCAGGTGCTATCCTTATTGGTATCATCATTACAACTATCATTGGTATTCCATTCGGTGTAACAACAATTCCAGAAGGCTTCAAACCATTCTCAGCTCCATCTGCTCCACATTTCTTTGCATTTGATTTCAAAGGAATCGTATGTACTCCAGCTGGAAAATTCTCATTTGCTGTACTTGGTCAGTTCTTTGTAATCTTCTTTACATTCCTCTTTACAGACCTCTTTGATACAATCGGAACTCTTCTTGGTGTAGCAGAGCAGGGTAACTTGAAAGATGAAAATGGTGAAGTTCAGAATGTTAAGGGTGCTTTGATGGCTGATGCTATTGGTACTGTTGCTGGTGCTTGTCTTGGTACTTCAACTGTAACTTCATTCGTTGAATCATCTTCTGGTGTTGCTGCTGGTGCACGTACAGGTCTTGCATCTGTAACAACAGCAGTTCTCTTCCTCCTTTCATTGTTCCTCAGCCCATTGTTCTTCCTCATCCCATCAGCAGCTACAGCTCCCGCATTGATTTTCGTAGGATATTTGATGATGAAATCTGTTGTAGACATTAAGTTTGATGATCCAACTGAAGGTATTCCTGCATTCATCACAATCATGACAATGCCATTCTCTTACTCAATTGCTAAGGGTATTCAGTGGGGTATTATTTCTTACGTAATCGCTAAGTGTGCTGGTAAGAAAGCAAAAGAGATTCCTGTTGTTACATGGATTCTCGCTGTGATTTTCTTGGCAGACATCATATTTGAGGCTTGCAAATAACGCCTCAGAGGTGTAAATAAATGAAAAGGCTGCCCGAAAGGACAGCCTTTTTTATGTCATGCTGAACTTGTTTCAGCATCTATAATAAGGATCCCGAACTTGTTTCGGGATGACATTTATTTAGCAAACAAAGCCTTCTGTGCATCATCCAGATTAAACTGGTAGCTCTTAGAAAGACTTCCTGCAATAAGTTTTACCTTTGCAGTACCATCTTCATTCAATACTACCTTACATTCTGTATCTTTATCGCTGAAAGTGCGGAACATATCAGCAAGGCTCTTACGATCAATTTCAATTGCCATAAGATTATTTGCAAACATATCTTTACGGAAAGCTTTTGCAAAAGTTGGAGCAACAACTGTATTAATTCCATTTACTTCAAGAGCCCATGGAGCTTTTTCGCTTTCTGAACCACAACCAAAGTTTTCCTTTGTGATAATGACTTTCTTTCCGGCAATATCACTTTTAGGGTTAAATCCGTCAATTTTCAGATTTTCAAAAAGATGGGAAGTGAGTTCCTGTTTTGGAAGTTCTGCAAGATAGTTTGCAGCAATGATTTCGTCAGTGTTAATATCTGACCTATCAAGGAAAAGAACAGGACCAGCGAATGTCTTCATTTTAATAGTTCTCCAATGTTTTTTTTGGGCGTATAGCCATTATGATTTGTGTATATGTACACGTACTTTAAATATAACACTAAATTCTTCAAAAAGATAGTATTTTGCAGATTATTTTTTTATATAAATTTATTTATTAGCTATTTGAAAATCTTACTTATGTATAGATTTTATGATATAATTAAATATCTATAAATTATATAGAAAAAGGGGATAATATGAAAAAGGTTTTACTTCTAATTGTATCTACAATGATGGCTTTCGCTCTTATCAGCTGTGGAGGAGAGAAAAAAGACGTAGTAAAAATTGGTGTTTACGAACCAGCTTCTGGTGATAATGGTGCAGGTGGTAAACAGGAAACTCTTGGAATTCAGTATGCTAATTCCATTACACCTACTGTTGAAATTGGTGGAAAAGAGTATAAAGTACAGCTTGAAATTGTAGATAATGAATCTTCAAACGATAAAGCTGTAACTGCTGCTTCTGAACTCGTTAGTAAAGGTGTTTCTGTAGTACTTGGTTCTTATGGTTCAGGTGTTTCAATTGCTGCAAGCGATACTTTTGCATCAGCAGAAGTTCCTGCAATTGGTGTAACTTGTACAAATCCTCAGGTTACTCTTGGAAATAATCATTATTTCCGTATCTGCTTCCTTGATCCATTCCAGGGTTCGGTTCATGCTAATCTTGCAAAAGACAAGTTTGGTGCAAAGAAAGCTTATGCCCTTGCTAAACTTGGCGATGACTATTCTGTAGGACTTTGTAATTACTTTATTGAAGGTTGTAAAAAACTCGGCATTGAAGTAATTTTTGAAACATTCCCAGATGGTACTTCTGACTTTGCAGCTTATGTAGCAAATGCTAAGAATAATAAGGCTGATGTATTCTTCTCACCTGTATCGATTGAAGCTGCTGCTTTGATTATTGAACAGGCTAATACACAGGGCCTTTCTATTCCAATTCTTGCAGGCGATACATGGGATTCTAACGTAGTTCTTGCTGCAGCAAAAGGAACAAATATTGATGTATATGTAACAACCTTCTTCGTAGAAGGAAGTTCTGATGCAAATGTTGTAGCATTTGTTGATGGTTTCAGAAATTATCTCAATACAAACTCTACTGCAAAAACTAACAACGGTGGTGATGATGAAATCGCAGCTGTTTCTGCAATGGGATTCGATGCTTATTATACAGCTCTTGAAGCACTTAAAGCTGCCGGCAGTACAAAATCAGCTGATGTAATGAAGGCTCTTCCATCTGTAAAATACAATGGTGTATCTGGTTCAATCGCATTTGATAAAAATGGTGATGCAGAACGCGATGTTGCTTACATTAAGAAGGTAAACAATACTACTGGAAAGTGGGACTTCATTGCTATTCAGAAAGTAAACTAACAAACTGTCATTGCCGTGCTCGACACGGCAATCTAGTTTAAAAGATCTTCGGGTCAAGCCCGAAGATGACAATTAAAAACAGGAAACGTTGATGAACTTCTTTCAAGCTAATCTGCCATATCTTCTGGCAGGTATTTCAACTGGTGGTCAGTATGCACTTATTGCCATAGGTTACACAATGGTCTATGGTATTCTAAGACTTATTAATTTTGCACATGGCGATGTATTTATGGCGGCAGGTCTTATTATGATTTATGCCTACACAATTTTGCCGCTTTGGATATCAATTCCACTTACAATAATTCTTACAGTTCTTGTCGGTTTTTCTATTGAACGTGCGGCTTATAAACCGCTTCGAACCGCACCTCGAATGTCTATTATGATTTCCGCAATTGGAATGTCATATCTTATTCAGAATCTCGCTTTATATATTACAGGTGGACTCTTAAAAAATTATCCAAAAATTCCATGGATTAGTGATTCCATAACAATCTTTGGGGCAATTACAAAACGCGTAACTGTAATTACACCTTTCCTTACTATAATTCTTGTTGTGGCACTGGTTCTTTTAATAAAATATACAAAAATAGGAATGGCAATGAGAGCCGTTTCTAAAGATTTTGAAACAGCCCAGCTTATGGGAATCAAAATTGACTCTGTAATTTCAATGACTTTTATTATAGGTTCTTTCCTTGCAGCTGTTGGTTCTATTTTGTTTTTCTCTAACTATCCGGGAGTTACTCCTACAGTTGGTGGTATGCCGGGACTTAAGGCTTTCGTAGCAGCAGTTTTTGGTGGAATAGGTTCTATACCAGGTGCTGTAATCGGTGCCTTCTTAATTGGTATTTGTGAGAACATTATTAAAGGACTTGGCTGGACAACCTTCAGTGATGCCTTTACCTTTGTTCTTTTGATTTGTGTTTTGATGTTCATGCCAACTGGTCTTTTTGGTGAAAAGCAGACAGATAAGGTTTAATTCAGGTATTAATTATGGAAAATATAAATAAGAAAAAAGATTTAATAATTGGATTCGGCTTAATTGCTTTGCTTTTTATTGTTCTTACTGTTCTTGAGCACACAATCAGACCAACTTCAATTTTATTTACTGTATTAAAAAAGGGTGCAATTTATGCACTTGTTGCTGTAAGTATGAATCTTCTGAATGGTTTTACCGGACTCTTTAGTCTTGGACAGGCTGGATTCATGCTCCTTGGTGCCTATACTTATGCAATTTTTACAATCCCAGTAGAAGCTCGTGCACAGGTTTATCAATATTTTGATGGTGGTGTTATTCAATTTACTTTGCCTGTTGTTATTGCAATGATTCTTGCTGGTCTTGTAGCAGCATTTTTTGCATATCTGATCGGTCTTCCGGTTTTACATCTTAAGTCAGATTATCTTGCAATTGCAACTCTTGGCTTTGCGGAAATTCTTCGTGCCATCTTCCAGTGGGATAAACTTGGTGTAATTACAAATGGATCAAACCTTCTTCGTAAGTATCCGGTATTTAAGTCTACAACATTTTATTTCGCAATTAGTGGAATCTGTATTGCATTGATTGTACTTCTTATTAATTCAACTTATGGTCGTGCATTCAAGGCTATCCGTGATGATGAAGTTGCGGCAGAAGCAATGGGAATAAATCTTGCACATCATAAAAGACTGGCATTTACAATCTCTTCTTTCTTTGCAGGAATTTCTGGAGCATTGCTTGCTATGTTCCAGACAACAATTCAGGCAAGTCAGTTTAAATCTGCAATGACCTATGAGATTCTTTTGATTGTAGTAATTGGTGGAATTGGTTCGGTTACAGGATCTTGTATTTCTTCATTCCTCTTTATTGCATGTTCTGAATGGTGGCTGCGATTCCTTGATAATGCAAATTTGAACTTTACTTCAATTCAGATTTTAAGACCTGGTTTCAGAAAAGTTGTGTTCTCAATTGTCATTATGTGTATCGTGCTTTTCTACCAGAAAGGAATTATGGGTGATAAGGAATTCTCAATTTCGGGAATCTCGGGCTTCTTTAAAAAGTTTGCAAAGAAAAACAGGAAATAATTATGTCAGATTCAAAAAACATTTTGAAAATGGAAAATATAACAATGCAGTTCGGCGGTGTAGTTGCCGTTGATAATCTTTCTCTGGAAGTAAATGAGGGAGAAATTGTTTCTCTTATTGGTCCAAATGGGGCAGGTAAGACAACTGCATTTAATGTTGTAACCGGAGTTTATGCACCTACAAATGGTGCTGTCTGGTTCAACGGAAATAAGATTGTAGAAAATCATCCTCGTAGAAAAATGAAAAAATTATACGCGGGAAAAGATAACACAGAATTTAAGGGTCATTTGGAACCAACTCCAGATAAAATCACAAAGCTTGGAATTGCACGTACTTTTCAGAACATTCGTCTCTGGAAGAGCCAGACAGTTTTTGACAATGTTCTGATTGCAAAACATCTTCGTCGTACCTCTAATGTTTTTTCTGCAACTTTCAAATTAAACTGGAAGGAAGAAAAAAAACAACGTGAAGAAACAGCAGAACTTCTTAAGATTCTTGGCTTGTATGATGTAAAGGATGAGCTTTGTACATCTCTTCCATATGGACTTCAGCGACGTCTTGAAATTGCCCGTGCACTTGCAACAAATCCATCATTACTTTTGCTTGATGAACCTGCAGCAGGTATGAACCCACAGGAGACTGCTGAACTTACAGATTTTATCCGTCGTATCCGAACCGACTTCCATCTTTCTGTATTTATGATTGAACATCATATGGATCTTGTTATGGATATTTCTGACAGAATCTATGTATTAAACTTTGGTGCCCTTATTGCACAGGGAACTCCAGATGAGATTCAGAATAATCCGGATGTAATTGCAGCTTATCTTGGTGAATCAGAAGAAGATTCTGATTATTCTGATAAACCTTATGCAGTAGAAGAGGAGGCCGAATAATGCTTGAAATTAAAGACTTACATGTATCTTACGGCGGAATCAAAGCTTTACGTGGAATTAATATAGAAGTTCCTGATGGAAAAATTGTTACTCTGATTGGAGCAAATGGTGCCGGTAAATCGACACTCCTTCGTACAATCAGTGGACTTGTAAAGGCTGAAAACGGTTCAATTCTTCTTGATGGTAAAGATATTACTGGTCAGCAGATTAATAAAATCTGTGCAGAAGGAATTGCACTTAGCCCGGAAGGTCGTCATGTATTTACAGACCTTTCAGTTCTTGAAAATCTTAGAATTGGTGCCTACCTTCGTAATGATAAAAAAGAAATTGAAAAAGACCTGGAATGGGTATTTAAGCTTTTCCCTCGTTTGAAGGAACGTTCCTGGCAGTATGCAGGAACCCTTTCTGGTGGTGAACAGCAGATGCTGGCAGTAGGACGTGCTCTTATGAGTAAGCCGAAAATCCTTATGCTGGATGAACCTTCTTTAGGACTTGCTCCTCTTATTGTACAGCAGATTTTCGATATTATCCGTGAAATCAATCACAGCGGTGTTACGGTTCTTCTTATTGAACAGAATGCAAATATGGCTCTTAAAACAGCTGATCTTGCTTATGTTATTGAAACAGGAGAAATTGTTCTCAGTGGAACCGGTAAACAGGTATTGGAAAATCCAAGTGTCCGAGAAGCTTATCTGGGAAAGAAAAAGTAGAGAAAAGTTCAATTCTAATATGTTTCTCTTACATTCGAATTATTTAAACAATGTTATACTAAAAAATACAGGAGGGCTTCAAAATGTTTTACGAAGCAAAAAATTCTTTAGTATTCAAAAAAGGTAACGAAACCTTAATGATTGAGCCATGGGGAAAAGATTCTTTCCGTGTTCGCTCAACACTTGAAAGTGCATTTATTGACCGGGATGTTGCACTTACAGAAAAAATTAATCACGGTACTGCAAAAATCAATGTTACAGAAAATGGAGCTTCAATTAAAAATGGAATGCTCGAAGCACGCCTTAACTATAACGGTGTAATTTCTTTTTATAAAAATGATAAACTGATTTTGCAGGAATATTACCGTCAGTATGATCCATCAGCCACAAAAGAAAGCTGCTGTACAAAAATTATCAGCCGCCAGTTCAGGGGTATTATAGGCGGTGACTATGAACTTACAGTCCGCTTTAATCCAAATGATGATGAAAAGCTCTTTGGTATGGGACAGTATCCAGCACCTTACCTTGATATGAAGGGATGTACACTCGAGCTCGCTCAGCGCAACAGCCAGGTTTCAATTCCATTTGCTTTGTCAAATCTTGGTTACGGCTTCCTTTGGAATAATCCAGCTGTTGGTAAAGTAACGTTTGGTAAAAACATTACTGAATGGCATTCAGAAAGCACAAAAGAAATGGACTACTGGATTACAGCAGGCGACACTCCAGCAGAAATCATTGAAAAATATACTGCAGTTGTAGGCCGTGCTCCAGCCCTTACTGAAGATTATCTTGGTTTCTGGCAGTGCAAACTCCGCTATCGTACACAGGAAGAAATCCTTACTGTTGCTCGCCGCTATAAGGAAATGGGCATTCATCTTGATGTTATCGTAATCGACTTCTTCCATTGGCCTCGTCAGGGAGACTGGTTCTTTGATAAGGAATACTGGCCTGATCCAAAAGCAATGTGTGATGAACTTCACGCAATGGGTACAAAGGTCATGGTTAGCGTTTGGCCTAATGTTGATAAAAAATCTACACACTTCTACGAAATGCAAGAAAAGGGATATCTTATCCGCTCAGATCGTGGTTCTAACCAGAGTTTTGACTGGCAGGGCGACTGTCTTGCTATTGATGCTACAAATCCTGAGGCCCGCGAATATCTCTGGGAAATCTGTAAGAAAAATTATGCAGATTACGGAATCGATATGTTCTGGCTTGATAACTCTGAGCCTGACCTTAATGTTTATGATTTCGGTAACTACAGATATCAGCTTGGAAATGGTCTTCAGGTTGCAAATATTTACCCGCAGATGTACAGCCGTGCTTTCTATGAAGGCCAGAAGAAAATGGGACAGAAGAGTATTGTAAATCTTGAACGTTGTGCTTGGGTTGGAAGTCAGAAATATAATCAGGTAATCTGGAATGGTGATGTTCAGTCTACCTGGGAATGCTTCAGAACTTCTGTATGCGAAGGCTTGAACATGGGTATTGCAGGTATTCCTTGGTGGACAACAGATATCGGCGGCTTTATGTACGGCGATGTTCGTACAGAAGAGTTTAAGGAACTTTTGCTCAGATGGTTTGAATGGGCTGTATTTACTCCAATTCTGCGTCTGCACGGTGACCGTGATCCTCATGATATTCCATTACTGGATAAGGATCCACAGCGTGGTTATGGTGGAGGACATCTCTTTACAGGCCGCGACAACGAAATCTGGTCTTATGGCGAAGGTCCACAGAAGATTATGGAAGAACAGATTAAGCTCCGTGAAAAGATTAAGCCTTATGTAACTAAGGTTATGAAAGAGGCTAGTGAAAACGGAAGCCCTGCAATGCGTACAATGTTCTATGAGTTCCCTGAAGATGAGAAGTGCTGGAACCTCAAAGACCAGTATATGTTCGGTTCTGAATACCTTGTAGCACCAGTAATGACTCCACAGACTTTCAAGCGTGATGTATATTTACCGGCTGGAAAGTGGGAAAATATTCACGACGGAAAAGTTTACGAGGGCGGTCAGACAATTACAGTAGAGGCACCTCTCGAGGCTATTCCTGTTTTTGTTCGAAAGTAGTATTATGTAATTGTCACCTTCGGGCTTGACCCGGAGGTCTTTTTTTATAGATTGCCGGATCAAGTCCGGCAATGACACTGGAGGGGTTATGAATCGAGAAAACATAATCATCAGAACAAGCGTAATTGGAATTGCGGCTAATATTTTTTTAGCCGCTTTTAAGGCCTTTGTCGGACTTATTTCGTCATCAATTGCGATTGTTCTTGATGCTGTAAATAATCTTAGTGACGCACTTTCTTCTGTAATTACGATTATTGGAACAAAGCTTGCTTTAAAACCTGCAGATAAAAAACATCCCTTCGGACATGGAAGGGTAGAATATCTTACAGCCCTTATAATCGGTTTTATCATTTTATATGCAGGTATTACATCCCTCATTGAATCTGTAAAAAAGATAATTAATCCAGCAACTCCAGAATATAGTTTTAAATCTTTGATTATTATTATTGTTGCAGTCTTTGTAAAAATCTTTCTAGGATTATATGTAAAAGCAACAGGTACAAAAGTTAATTCTGATTCTCTGGTAGCAAGCGGTAAAGATGCTCTTATGGATTCTATCATTTCTATTTCGACTCTTCTTGCTGCACTTGTTTTTATTGTTTTTCATATTTCACTTGAAGCCTGGCTTGGTCTTGTAATTTCTTTCGCAATCATAAAAGCCGGTATTGAAACTTTGCAGGAAACTATCAGTAAGATTCTTGGTGAACGTATTGATTCTCATCTTTCTAAAGATATTAAAAAGACTATCGTTTCCTGTGATAAGGAAATCCTTGGTGCCTATGATTTAGTACTTAACAACTATGGCCCTGACAGACACGTTGGTTCAGCCCATATTGAAGTTCCTGATACATGGTCTGCGGATAAAATTGATTCAATGTCGCGTAAAATTGCAAATGAAGTTTATATAAAACATGGTGTTGCAATGAGTGCAATAGGCATTTATTCTGTAAATACTAAGGAAGATACCGCTTCTCAGATTCGTGATAGAGTAAGTAAAATTGTAATGGAGCATAAAGAAATTCTCCAGATGCACGGCTTCTTTGTTGATGAAAAAGCAAAGATAATGAGATTTGATATTATCGTTTCTTTTGATTCTTTAAGTATGAAAGAAATGTTCAACCACGTAGTCCAGGATGTAAGAGATGCCTTCCCAGACTACGATGTACAAGTCCAGTTTGACGTTGATATTAGTGATTAACTAACCACATTTATTGGCTTTCCACTCAACCACGCCTTCAGATTTTCTTCAGCAATTCCCTGAAGTCTCTTTCTGGTTTCGCGTGGTGCCCATGCAATATGCGGTGTAATTACACAGTTTTTAGCCTTGAGAAGAGGACAATCTGAAGCCATAGGTTCCTGTAAAAGAACATCTGCTGCATATCCTGCAATTCCGCTCTCATTAAGATAATCTGCTAAATCCTGTTCAACAACAAAGCCACCACGGGCAGTGTTAATAAGATAAGCAGTCTTTTTCATCAATGAAAGACTCTGTTTATTAATTATATTTTTAGTTTGTTCAGAAAGAGGTGCGTGAAGTGTCAAAAAATCTGAACGCTTTAATAATTCTTCAAAGCTTACTGCTTCCGGCATTCCTTCTTTTGGAGTTCTTGTACTGCAGATAGCATTCATACCAAATGCTTTTCCAAGTTCTGCTACTTTTTTCCCGATATTTCCATAACCAAAAATACCAAGAGTTTTTCCTGCAAGTTCAGAAAGGCTTCCATTCCAGAAACAAAAATCGCGGCATTTTACCCAATCACCAGCCATAACTGATTCGCTATGTTGAGCAACCTGATTTGTAAAATAAAGAATAAAAGCAAAAACATGCTGTGCAACAGAATCTGTAGAGTAAGCTGGAATATTTGTTACAGTTACGCCATGAGCACGAGCTGCATCTAAATCAATTACATTATAACCTGTGGCAAGAACGCCAATATATTTAAGGTTAGGACAGGAATCAAAAATTTCTTTTGTAATCTGGATTTTATTAAGGAAAATAGCATCGGAATTTCCAATGCGTTCAATTACCTGTTCGGGAGATGTACGTTCATAAACGGTGTAATCAACTATTCCGTCAAGGAAAGACCAGGGAAGGTCACCAGGATTAACTGCATGACCATCCAGAATTGTAAGTTTTATCATAAAATATTAGCCGAGTACGTCTACACCGCAGCCAGAAATAGCAGCATTAATTGCAGCTTCAACTCCAGCATCATCATAATCAACAAGAACCTGAGATTTTTCACAGTTTGCTACGCAATTAGTAACTCCAGCTACTGCTGAAACTGCGGCTTGAACTTTTCCTGCGGTTCCATCATCAAACATACCAACTACATATATCTTTTTCTGCATTTTAAAAACCTCATAAAAAATTAATATAGACTCTCTTGATTAAAACTCAATTTAATATAAAGAAAATAATTCTTTTTATCAATATAAATTAAAAAATCATTGAGTAAAATTCTAGAATTGTAGAGTTTTATCCAACGAAATTTAAGTCATCTTGAACTTATTTCACTTGTATCTTTTGTATTCCATATGAATAAGGGGCTACTGAATATGGTTCAAAATACACAAATAGATTTTCATCATCTACTGTAAAAATCTCAAAATTTCCAGCTTGAGGGAAGGCACCTGTGTTAATCATTTCGCGTAATGCATCCTGCTCAGAAGGCGGCATTCCAGATTTATCATTTTCAATTAACTTTTTATATAAAGTATTTCGACAAATTGAAGAAATTTCATTATAAGACATTCCCGAAGCAGTCAGAATATTTATAAATTTTCCTGTTGAAATCTGATAATTAAAGGCAGTAAGGTTTGTATTGCCGTGTGCCCCACCATTAAAAATATATGTATTTAGAAGCACGCTGACAATGTCATTTGAGCCGCTTACTTCATAATTTACAAGATATTCAAAAACTGGAAGTTTTGATTTTCCGCGATTATTTAATTCAACAATAGAAGTCCATTCATTTTTGGAATAAGATTTGAAACTTTTCCAGTTACTCATAATAGTATTTGAAATTCTTTTATTGAGTTCTGGATATTTTTCAAACTCAGGATATTCAATTTTTGTATCGAGATAATCGAGTTTTTCAGAAACCTCAATTGTTTTATAGGAAAAAGATGTTTTCTTGTTTCCTTTTTTACCTATATTCACAGAAGGCAATGAAGCACAAGAAATAAACATCAAACTAAAAAGTACTAAAATCCCATAAAACAATTTTGATTTCATATTAATATCCTATATTATCATTCTACACCATTTTCAACTTTTGCGATAGTTTCCATGACCTTCTTTTCATTAAAGAATGCCATAATAAGACCACCAATGATACAGCATACAGACGCAACAAGAGCAACAATACGATATCCTAATGGAGAACCTGCAGCTGTTTCTTTTGCTTCAGATGCTGCTTTAATGAACTCAGATTCTGAAATACCAATAGTTGCCAATGAAGTAAACATAAGCATAGCAAGAGACTGTCCGAGTTTCATTGCGAAGGTACGAGCTGCATAGAACATTCCGCTTCGAGATTCACCAGTTACAACTTCATCTTCCAAAGCAATATCTGCAACAATTGTCTGAGGAATAATTCCGAAAATTGCTTGAGGGAATGAACCGAGAACAACAATAATTACAGCTTGAGCAGCAACTGGAATAAAGCCAAGTTTTTCTCCTGATAAAGCTGTAAAACCAAATGTTAAAACAAATCCAATAAAGGCTGCTATCAAAAGTTTTTTCTTTCCCCATTTTGCAGCCATTTTTGTTACAAATGGATAGTAAGCAAGAGAGAGAAGTGTAAGTCCACCGAACATTATTGTAGTCATACTTTCTGGAAGCTGAAGAAGACTTGTTACAAAGAATGGAAGTCCAGTCTGGAACATTGCAAGTCCAAAGAAATAAATAATGTCCTGACCAACAAAAATCCTGAAATCTTTATTCTTAAAAGTCTTTGCAAGTGAAGACATCATGTTTGAATTAGAAGGTGTTGCTTCACAATAATCTTTTTCGTTAATTCCAAAAGCAGGAACAAGCATAAAGATTGTTGCAATAATGGAAAGAATTGCAAATGTAATACGCATTGCTGGAATTCTTTCCATTCCACCACCAATTAATGCTCCCCAAATCATAGGAGCTGTATAACCAATACATGTACCTACAATGAATGTAAGAGAAATACACATTGAAAGCTTAAGTTTTTCATCCTGATTATGAGGTAGCTCTGCAAGAAGAGATGTATACGGTGTACAATAGCAGGTAATAAGGAAATAGTAGGCGAGTACTGTTACAAAAAGCCAAACTGTATTAATAGAACTTACTCCATGAATTGGTGCACAGAAAACAAGAATGAAAACTAAACCAAGAGGTATTGCTGCCCAACGCATAAATGGAATACGTCGACCCAGTTTGTGCTTACAATTATCAGACCAGTTTCCAACAAGAGGATCGGTTACTGCATCAAAAATACGACCAACCGCTGTTACAAGACCGATGAATGTTAAAATACCAAGTACAACTCGTCCTTGTGGAATCAATGATATCATTCCATCATTAATAGCTTCCTGATTTGGCTGATAAAAATATACAAGCCAGGAACCAATAAGTCCGCTTATAATAGACCAGCCAAGCTGTCCGATAGCATAACACCACATTTTACCTTTTGTAAGGTTTTTCATTTTAAGCCTCCTATTAATACTTTGCTCAAAAGTTTGAGCTGCTGAACATCATTATTCATTTCATCCATTTTTAGCATTTTTGCACTAAGACTGAGCTTTTGAGAAGCTGAGAAAAAGGTATGCATTAAAGAATAGTAAAGTTGTTTTTCATTTCCTTTATATTCACTTGAAATAGAACCATCTTCTATACCTTTATGAATTGCATTACCAATTATTGTTTGAACTGATTGAATAACTTCCTGATATGGCAGTAAACGCTCTGGATCTATTTTTTGACAAACTATATAAGCATCAAAAAAATAAATGTAGCGGAAGAAATCAGGTACAGTCTGATATAACTTACAGAAAAGTTCAAAGATTTCTGAAAGTTGATCTAAACCTGTTTTGTTGTAATATCCTGAATCATCAAGAATAGGAAGTATCATTTTTTTCTGATTTTCCCACGCCCACATTGCAGTTCGGATTGCAATTTCATCTTTTGTTGCAAAATAACGGTAGAGTGAAGCAACGCCAATTTCAGCATCTTTTGCAATATCTGTCATTGCAATTGCATCAAAGCCGTTATGCGAAAAAAGAGAAAATGCTGCAAGAAGAATGCGTTCAATGCGGGCATTTTTTTGCCCATCGCGTTCTTCTGCTAGTTTTTCCTGTGCTGTCATTTTTCCTCCTAGTTTTTTAAATTATTATAAATTATGACCGTGGATTTCTCCTGCGGCAATTTTTACTGCTTTATATGCTCCATCATAAGTTCCAATTTTTTTCTGATTGATAATTGAATTACACATTCCTTCAATCAAACCAGGCTGTTCAATAAGCATTTTTACTACAGCACTTGCATATTCAGGAGTCTCACATTCCTGAGTTCCATCTCCAAGTTCTGCAGAGTGAATTGCACCCCACATTTCATGTCCACCAATTCTTCGTATGAATAATTTTGGAACAGGATAGAATGCAAGTTCACTTGGTTTTGTAATGAGCACATCACTGGCACGCATTAAAAGGTTAGTGATATATACAGCTCCAAAAATATCTTTATTACAGAAGGCATGAATTCCACAACCACATTCAGTTTCAAGACCTTCGATTGCGCTGTTTGCAAAATCAAGTTCTGCTTTCCAGTCATTAAAATGAGTAGTTACAGGAAGAGACCCATCAGCAAATTCTGGAATCATATTCTGAAGCATAGTCCATACATTTTCATAGTCGCCACAGTTAAGATAAATACAAGCCTTATTCTTTTTTACATATGGAAGAAGTGTTTTTATAATTGCTGCAAAGAATTCTCCCTGAGCTCCAGCACCTCCAATTGTAAAAAGGAAACGGATTGGTTTACCATCTTTTGCTCGTGCAATTCTGTTTGCACAGTCTGCTTCAATATTGCTTACAAGTTCATGATCAATATAGTGACCTGTCCAGATAATATCTGAATCACCCATTGGATTCAAAATCTTACCTTCTTCAAAACCATTGAGCATACGATAGCCCCAGTAAGTGTTGTATGTCTGAACAGTATGAATTGCGCCTTCACTTAAATGCAAAGCCATAGGCCAGTTATCTGGAATTGCGTTAACAACGTTTTTCATACCAGCATGAATTGCAGCCTGGCTTGGCCATACATGAGTTGCAATAAATGGAGTTTGAGCTGGTATTTCACGGAATAAAGGAGTCATAAGTTCTGCAGTTAGCTGATCACCAACATTATACGAAAGCTTTTTAAATCCTTCATAATTCATTGGCTCCCAAAAGAGTTTGTTGAATAAATGAGATTTCTGAGAAAGACGTGAACCAGTAGAATAAAGGTTATTCTGATAATAAATGATTTTTGTACAAGTTGTTTCCGGAAAAGAATTCAAATCCATCCAGAGGGGAGTGTAGCCAAGAGCTTTTGCAGCACTTGCCATTGCCATTGAAATTCTGTAATGGCCAAAACCCATTCGGATGTTTCCAATAATCATTGGTTTTTCTGGAAGATTTTTCTCAAATGAATCTTCTTCAGCAGATGGATTTGTAACAATAACTTTACAACCAAAAGGTGGTGTAATAACATCATTGTCTTTCAATTCAAGATGATATTCAGCCTTTCTGTCATCTCCAAATTTACGGATAAATTTCTTCTGTGTTTTTACGGCTTTGTTATATACACTGCTTTTTATTTCGTTTCCAAAGATTTCCATTTATTTTACCTCTTCAATTTTCAGCATTGGATTTTTTCCCATATCAATGCTTCCTTTATATTTTCCAGATTTTGAATAGATTTCGTAATAATCTTCTGCAATCTGAGTAATTCCAAATTCTTCAGTTTTATAGTTTCATATTCTCCAGCCTTTCCTGGATCATCTGAATACATAAACTGACTTCCGAATAATTCTCCAACTCCTGCAATCAAATATTTCTGTTCATCAGTTAAAGTACAATTTTCTTCACGGATAAATACAACATCAGGATCATTCTTAAAAATAATTCCATCCCACATTGCGTGACCGAGAGTATCTTTTACATTAAGCCAGGCTTCATTTCTTCCATTCCAATGAATGAATCTGAGCAGTGGATTGGTCCATTTTTCATATGTATCGCAGCCAATTCTTGAAAGCGGAAGATATTTAAATGAAAGTTCAAATGGAACTCCGCACCCAAGATAAGCAACAGGTTTACCATTATTTGAGATTTTACGAGCTGTAAGAGTTTTTATGGCTCTAGAATAAATTTTATATGAAGCTGTTTTCTGGAAATAATTACCATAGAGCATTCCGGCATACAAAAAATCAAGTTTAAGATATCTGAAGCCCCATTCATTAATTGCTGTATCAATAATTTTATCAAGATGATCAATTACTTCATCACGACTTAAATCAAGGCAGTAAAAAGTTCCGTCTTTTCCCCAAAGAGGATTATATCCTGCAGGTACAAGATTTCCATTTTCATCTTTCAAAAGCCAGTCTGGATGAGCAGTAGCAGTTTCACTTCTTGAGTCAATTATAAAAGGCGCAATCCAAAGGCCAGGAATATAATTTTCATTTTCGATTTTTTCAGTAAGGCCTGTAAAACCGTCTTTGAAACGGTCTTTACGGATCTGCCAGTCACCAAGGGCTTTTTCCCAGCCATCATCAATCTGGAAAATACGAGAACTATAATTTCCTTTGCTGATTATATTTTCAGTTGATATAAGTTTATTAAGATCTTCGCTTACAAGTTCTAGATTTATATTTGCATAGTGATTATACCAGCTTTCCCAACCACCAGGATTATTTCCAAGATGTGATACCGAATCAAAATGCTGATTGCCAAAAACTGATAATAATTTTTCGCGAGCTTCGAAATAAGAGTCTGCTGTAAATATTTCTATCCTTCCAGTTACATCTCCACTTTTCCATTCATTACCTTTATCGCAGATTTCAATACTTACAGTGTTTTCTTTACGATTAAAAATAAACTGAACAGGAGGAAGTGTACCGGAAACATTTCCAATTGATGCAAAAATCAGATAGAAATTATTCCATCTCAAATATGAAACAAATTGACCAAGAATTATATTTTTAGATGTTTTGTATTTTGATTCTGGAAATACGAGATAAGCATTCCATTGTTTAATTCCATAGCAGGTGAGTGGAAGCTGTTTTTTTCCTGGAAAAGTTTCCGTACAAGGATTCCAGCTCTGCCAGCCGCCATTATTAATGCAGGCGTTGTCTACACGATATTTTTGAACATCTACAAAATCATCAAGATGTATAACATCAATTATAGAATTTTCCTTAGCAATATAGTCTTGATGAACTGTATATGTTTTCATTGACTCATCCTCTATAGATATGAATTACTGATAGTAACGCTATCAGTATGATACTATCATATCATAGATTAAAGATTTGTCAAATTCTTTTTCCCAACTGGCCGCAGGCTCCTCCGATTTTTCTTCCTCGTCTGGTTCTTAAAGTAACGTTTAAGCCTGCTTTTTCGAGTCTTGTTACAAATCTACTGACTTCATTTTTTGATGGTTCTTCAAAGGGCAAAGTTGCAACAGGATTCCATGGAATAAGATTGATATTTACATCTATTCCTTTTGCAAAATTAATCATGTTTTGAGCACTTTCTTCATCAGTATTTTTTTCATGTAAAAGTGCAGCTTCCAGAGTCACTCTCTTGCCGGATTTTTGAGCATAATAATCTATTGCTTTACGCAGTTCACTCAAGGAATTAGCGTCTCCCTGGGCTACAGGCATAAGTTCTTTTCTTAGTTCTTCATTAGCGGTTGTAAGAGAAACTGCAAGTCTGATTGATGGACCATTATCTGCTAAATCATAAATTCCTTTTACAATTCCACAAGTTGAAAGTGTAATTCTTTTTGAAGAGAGAGCACGTCCATCTTTATTACACAATATTTCAATAGCACGTCTAATTGCGCCAAGGTTTTGCATTGGTTCACCCATGCCCATAAATACGATATTGTCGAGCTTACCTGCAATACTTTCCAGGAATAGGAATTCTTCAACAATTTCACTTGCTTCAAGATTTCGCGATAATCCAAGTGTTCCAGTCTGACAGAAAGCACACTTCATTGCACAACCTGCCTGACAGGAAACACAAGCTGTCTTTCGGCCTTCTTTATCAGTTAATAAAACAGTTTCAACAGCATTACCGTCATGCAAAGTAATCTGCAGTTTAATTGTTCCGTCAGGATCTTTTAATACATTACTTATTTGAGAAGAGCGGAGAAGGGCTTTTTCTTTTAGTGAATTTCTAAGGTCGGCACTAAGATTAGTCATGGCATCAAAATCTGTTACGCCATTACCAATCCATTTAAAAATTTGAACTCCCCGGAATTTTTGTGATAATTCAAGTTTCTCACAAATTTCAGTGGGGAGTAATCCTGTCAAAACAATCTGATTCATAAAATGAATCTTATTAGTTTCTCTGGAGTTTATCAAGAGTATTGCGAACAGCAGAGTTTCTGCTGTCCATCTTCATGTAGTCGCTAAGAACTTTAATTGCATCCTGTTTGCGCCCCATTGCAACATAACATTCTGCAAGGTCTACATAAAGGCGGCCGTTGCGTGGATCATTCTTTATAAGATTTTCAAAACGCTTAGCGGCTTCTTCATTATTTCCTTCACCTTTACAGATAAGAGCAAGACCAATTGCGGCATAAATGTCGAAGTCAATCTCTAAAGCCTTATTGTAATAATTCTTTGCTTCAGCATAATTACCAGTTGTACGGTAAGCATCACCAGCACGTGTAAGAATTACTTTGTTTTTAGGATCGATTTCAAGAATCTTATTCCAATAGAAAACAGATTTGAACTGCTGGTTCATTCCTCGATAGCAGTCTGCAAGACCAAAGAGGGCATAAAAGTTTGCAGGCTCTCTTTCAAGTGCCATTTCAAAGAATTTTGTTCCTTCTTCAAAGGTCTTAAGTTTTCTGTGACAGTTACCAATTGCAGTAAGAACACGAATATCTACAGTATCCTTGCTATTCAATTCGTAAATACGAGTCCAGTAATAAAGAGCTTCTTTATATTCCTTAAAGTCGTAGTTTAAATGTCCAAGACCAATGAGAGCATAAGCATTGTCCTTTTCCATTTCAAGAACTTTAAGATATAAGTCCTTTGATTTTCTGAAATCATGAATCTTGCGGTAAGCATCTGCAACACGTGTGATTACAGTGATGTTTTTATCATCGTGAACAAGATACTGCTGCCAGATATCAATTGCTTTTGCAAATTGATTTAAGGCTTTGTAACAGTCTGCAAGTCCGAACAATGCATAGTTATTTGCAGGGTAGTACTCAAGACATTTTTTGTAATAATTAATTGCATCATTAAAATGATTTAATTTTCTTTCTGTGTCACCCAGACCAACAAGAGCGTAATTATTGTTTTCCTCAATCTGAAGAATTTCATTAAAAGCCTGTTTAGCTCCAGCAATATCATTTTCTTTGATAAGCTGATATCCTTTTTTTGAAAGGTCGGATATTTTGTTTGTTATTTCATCAGGTTTGTTTTCAGCTGTTGAAGCAGGTGTAAATGTCTCTGGCATTATGATGTCTTCTGACTGATTGAACTTATCCATTTTTTAAACTCCATTCTGTCAATCTTTAATTAATGTGGAAATAACCTTCGCCAGATTTTCGTAAATAGGCTCAGCATCTCTCTTATTATGTGCAAGATAGTAAGCTTTTAGAGCTTTTAAGCCTTCATTTTTGTTCATATAATAGTCACCGACTCGGGTAAGCCCATCAGAATAACCTGTTGTAATATAGATTCTTCTGGCGTCTTCTATGTTTCCATTATTGAACATTATGTTAGCTTTTCTGTTTAGAATAACCTTTTGTTCAGAACTAAGGCCATTTACAGGATTATCAGTGACTTTTATAAAGCCATCAGGTATTTTCTGCTCTTGAACTGCGTCCGTGAATTTTTGTTCTAAACTTTTTCTATCATTCATAATTTCAAAAATTTATACATCAATTATATCATATTATTTATATATGTCAAAGAAAGAATGAGAAAATCGTAAAAGTTAGGTAAATCTCAGTAGTTGATTATATAATAAATCTATTTTTTATATGTATAAAAATCTACTATCGATTGCAGCTTGATAATAATAAATCAAGCTGCAAAACGAATGTGTCAAGGCTTTAAGCGTAAGCGTGCCTTGACATATTCGTATTTCACTGTTCATATTTATAAAAGTCAACTATAGATCTACCATAGATTCTTTGGTCTACTCTTTTTAAACGGCCTATAGTATCTGGCATAAAATGCTCAGCCGGACGATGTACTAAAATTGTTCCTGTTTCATTAAGCATTTTATTCTGATCACACTGAAGAACTAACTGTTCGTGAAATTTATAAGGGAAGGGTGGATCAAAGAAAATAAAATCGAAAGAACGTTTACAGCGTTTGATAAAATATTCAACAGGCATAAAGTGACATTTGATTTTTACACCACAGTCTTTTTCTGTTACAGAAACATTTTCCAATACTGTACCAACTTTGATTTTATCTTTTTCACAGAGTTCAACATCTTTTGAACCTCTAGAAACTGCTTCAATTGCAATTGTTCCTGAACCAGAAAAAAGATCCAGCCAGGATTTCCCATTTAAATCTCCAATAATTGAAAATACGGATTCACGCATTCTATCCATTGCAGGACGAATAACACCATCAGGGCATTTTATTATTCGTCCTTTTAATTTTCCACCAGTAATTCTCATGTTGTACCTATTTTTTATTTAATGCCCAGTAAGTTTCATTGTGGGCAAGATTATTATTTTTAATTGCGTAGTCAAAAGCAGTTTTTCCTTCGGTAGAGCGCATTGTTACAGAAGACTGATTGTCTAAAAGAATCTGGAGTACTTTTGTAGAGTTTCCATATTGAGCTGCATACATAAGGGGTGTTTTACCATCGAAAAGAATGTTCAGCGGAACGGCCTTATCCATAAATATCTGAAGTTTTGAAAGCTGCTGACGTTCTGAAATATTCTGTTCAGAAAGCAGGAAAACAAGTGCTCGTAAAACTTCTTTATCACTTGCTTTATAACTATCTAAAAGTTTATTAAGAATCTGTGGATTTCCATTATAGCAGGCTGCAAGAACTAAAGCTGAAAATCCATATGAGTTCTTTTCAGAAACATCTGCACCAGCTTCAAGAAGTTTTTCAACACATTCAAGACTGCCACTATATCGAACTGCATACATAAGAGCAGTCCAACCATCCGAATCCTTTAGATTCACATTTGCTTTCGAATCAAGAAGCTGCTTAAGTTCCCATTCATTTCCATCTTTTGCAGCTCTCATTAAAAGAGTTTTTCCAGAAGCGTCACGTTCATCTGGATTTGGAATTATGCTATATAATATTTCACTGTCATCAGAATCATTTATGGTTTCAATATCATAAACCATATAGTCACTTAAGTATTCTTTTTTATTTTTTTCTGATGCTGATTTTTGTTTTTCGAGTTCTTTTTCAATCTGTGCCTGAAGCATTTCCTGTTCTTTTTTTTGTGCTTCAGCAGCAGCTAATTCAGCTGCCTTTTGAGCTTCTGCAGCAGCAAGTTCCTCTTCTTTGCGACGTTTCTCTTCTGCTTCTTTTTCTTCTAAAAGTTTCTGCTCTTCAAGTTTTTTTGCTTCTAATTCTTCCTGTGCCTTTGCTTCTAAAGCTTCTTTTTCAGCTTTTTCTTTTGCTTCCAATTCTTCCCGTTCAGCTTTTTCTTTTGCTTCTTGTGCTTCTTTTTCCAGACGAGCCTGTTCTTCAAGTGCTTCCTGTTCGAGTCTTTCTGCTTCAGCTTTTCTGGCTTCAATTTCTGCAAGTGCTTTTTCGCGTTTTTTCATCAATTCTTTCTGACGCTTTGACAATTTCTTTTCGGTTTCATCTGTATTGTCTTTAGAACGCTTTACTTCATAAATATTGTTCTGATTATCATTAATCTGAGTAGTATATGAAAAATCAAAATCTATTGAAGATTCATTTTTCTGTTTAACAGAAGCTGTGAGAGGAATGGTAATTAAAGTTGTTACAAATAAAATTTGTAACGAATGCTTAAATAACATACTAGAAGTATAAATCAATACTAATAATTCAGCAAGCATTGATATTATAGAGTTAATATTATAGAACTAATTGATTGTAAGTTCATTGTGAATTGACTGAGATACGTATTTTTGATATATTACTAGAACACCCCTTGGGAATCTGAAATATGATTCTCTTTATCCATAAGGAGGAAGAAAGTTGTCATGCTGAACTTGATTCAGCATCTTCTTAATAGATCCCGAAACGAGTTCGGGATGACACTCTCTTTTACAGATTGAAATCGTTGATATCAGTTTGTATCACTGCCTCCTGAAAACTCTGCTTTTTGCAGAGATATTTTTTTAAGGAGATACTTATGAAAAAGTATGAACTTATGACTATTTACCCTCTTGATGAGGAAAAGTCAAAGAAAGGTGCTGATGACGTAAAAAGCACTCTTGCAAAATTCGGTGCTGAAATCACAGAAGAAAAACCATTCGGTGACCGTGACCTTACTTACCAGATCCAGAAACAGAAGAAGGGACGTTTTGTTCTTTACACTATGAAGCTTAATCCTTCTAAAATCACTGAAATTGACAAAGATTTCAAGATTAACATGAATCTTTTGAAGTATCAGTTCGTAAGACTTGACGAAAAAGAATCTAAGTAAAAAATAGCCGCTAAATGCGGAAAGGAGCTTTGAATGACAGACTTAAATCATGTAGTTCTTATTGGCCGTCTCACACAGGACCTTGGTTCTGATGAAAGAAGTTTCGGTTATGTTGGAAACGGACAGGCCAGAGCAAATGTGAGCATCGCTGTCAACCGAAGCAAGAAGAACGGTGACCAGTGGATAGAAGAAGTAAACTACTTCAATGTTACTATCTGGGGAAAAACCGCAGAGAACTTAAAACCATATCTTACTAAGGGAAAACAGATTTGTGTTGAAGGACACCTTAAGCAGGATCGATGGGAAAAAGATGGACAGAAGCAGAGCAGAGTAACAATTGTTGCTGACAATGTACAGTTGCTTGGCGGACGTGGAGATAACAGCCAGTCTGGTAATCAGATGGCAGGGGGTGCTCCAAGATTCCAGCCAGCTAATAATGCAGGTCAGAACAGTGGATTCGGCGGCGGTTATTCATCTGAACCATACGGCGATACTGGAAGTGATTTCCCGGAAGATATCCCATTCTAATTGACTAATTGAGAGGTAATAATTATGTCTGAAGAAAATACACAGGAAATGGAAGAAAAACAGACACAGGAAGCTGCAATGGCTGATACAACTGCTTCAGAAGGTCGCGAAGAAGATCGTGACGGACGCGCTAAAGGTAAAACATACTTCCGCAAGAAGGTTTGCCGCTTCTGCGCTAACAAAGCAAAGATTGACTATAAGGATGCAGATGCACTCCGCCGCTATATGACAGAACGTGGTAAGATTCTTCCACGCCGCATCACAGGTACTTGTGCAAAGCACCAGCGTGAAGTTGCAAGAGCTATTAAGAGAGCTCGCTCAATCTGTTTGCTTCCTTACGTAGCTGATTAATTTTTAATACAATGCACCGGCTCATACTCCGAGCCGAGTGTAAAAATATAACAGGAGCTTGAAATGAAAGTAATTCTTAACGTAGACGTTAAATCACTTGGTGAAGAAGGCGATGTAAAGAACGTTGCTAACGGTTATGCTCGCAACTTCCTTCTTCCACGTAACCTTGCTGTACCTTACAATGAGGCTACAGTAGCTATCTTCGAAGGCCGCAAAGCTGAAATTGAAGCACGCAAAGAGCAGAAGAGAAAGGATTCTGCAAGCCTTAAAGAAAAGCTCGAAGCAGCAGCTGTTGAACTTACAATGCCAGCAGCAGCTAACGGAAAACTTTACGCTGCAGTTACAGCTAACGTTGTTGCAGAAGCACTTGCTAAGCTTGGATTTGAAATTGAACGCAAGAGAATCGAAATCCCTGGTTCAACAATCAAATCTGTTGGTAACTTCAAAGCTACAATCAAACTTTACGAAGCACAGACTGCAGAAGTACATGTTGCTGTAAAGGCACAGACTGTAGAGGGAAGCGCTCCAGCTGAGAAAAAAGCTGAAAAGAAAGCAGAACCTGCTGCAGAAGAAAAAGCTGAGTAATTCTTAGATTTTTCTTTATAAAACACAAGGCTGGTATTACAATAAGTATACCAGCTTTTTTTTTGGAGATTAAAAAATGGATGCGACATTAAACGATAAAGTACCACCACATAATATTGAAGCAGAACAGGCAGTTCTTGGTGCACTTCTTTTGAATTGGAGTGCGATGTCTGAGGTTGTTTCTCTTTTACGTCCAGACCGTTTTTATTCTCTTCAGAATCAGGTTATTTATGAAGCAATGCAAAAGTTGTTTTCTAAAAATGCAACTGGCGATACTATTTCCCTGATTAATGAACTTACTGTTGAAAATAAACTTGAACAGGCTGGTGGAGCGGCTTATATTGCTTCTCTTACAGATACAGTTCCTTCTGCTGCAAATATTGATTATTACGCAGAAATGGTTTTGGACCGTGCCGCCCGTCGAGATTTAATTCATATTTCATCAGAATTAAAAGCTTCATCATTTAATTTACAGAAGAAAAGTGATGATCTTCTTGATGATGCCGAACAGAAAATTTTTGCTCTTGCAGAACGTAATGAAACAACACAGGTTTATTCTGCAAAAGATATCATGTTCAAGGAAATTGAACTTATTGAAGCCCGCTATAAGAGCAAGAATCAGTTTACAGGTGTACCTACTGGTTTTGCAAAGCTTGATACTTATACTGCCGGCTTCCAGAAATCTGAACTTATTATTATTGGTGCGCGACCTTCTATCGGTAAAACAGCTCTCGCACTTTCAATGATTCAAAATATTGCTTGTGAAAGACGTATTCCTTGCGGTTTCTTCTCACTTGAAATGCCTTATGAGTCGATTGGTATGCGTCTTTTAGCACAGGAAGCACGAGTACCAATGCAGAAAATCCGTTCTGGTATGCTTAAGGTTGATGATGTAAAAAAGATTCAGGATGCAGCAGGTCGCTGGTTTGAAGCCCCTCTTTATACTGTTGATACTCCAAATATGAAGCTTATTGACCTTCGCGCAGTAGCACGCCGAATGGTAAAAAATAATAAGGTAGAAATTATATTTATTGACTATATCGGTTTGATTTCTACTGAAGATCCTACAGCGCCTGTTTTTGAACAGGTTTCTTTAATTTCAAAATCTCTTAAAGCACTTGCCCGTGAACTTTCAATTCCAATTGTAGCACTTTGTCAGGTTGCCCGCGATGCAGAAGGTCAGGAACCAAATCTTGCACAGTTACGAGGTTCTGGTTCTATCGAACAGGATGCCGATGTTGTAATGTTCCTTCATCGTGACCGTATTAAGGACGGAGATTCCATTGCAGCTCAGGATGCAAAGATTATCCTCGCAAAGCAGCGAAACGGTGCCTGTGGTGATATAGATATAATGTTCCTGCCATCGTATTCAAAATTCGAGAATAAAGCGGATGATGCCTAAAATATCTTAAAAAGTCGGCTTGCCAGCTCGCCTCTGAGGCATTTTCTTGTAGAACCTAAACCGACCCGCTGACGCAGCTCGGTTTTTAACGGTTCTGCTATTATAGCCTATTTTGCATCCGCAGCACTATTTCCACTTGTCTTTACAGAAAGATCTTTCTTATCAAGTAAGCGGAGACGGCCGTTTGAATCTGTTACTACAATGCCACCATCAGTTACTGTTACTGGAGTTCCAGATTTTACCTGGATTTCTGATTTAAGTTTGAGTGAAAGATCTCCGGCAAATTTTGCGAGATAGAACTTTCCGCTTTCTTCGACAACACAGTAATATTCTTTTCCATCCTGTACGAGAACAGAATCTTCTGCAATCTGATTATCGCTTTCATCAGAAATCTCAAGGGTATCTGGTGAAATAGTTACGAGTTTTACAGAGCCATTTCCAGCATTTTCACCTGCGATTGCAATAAATCCGTCGCCTTCTTTATAAACTGTTCGGTTACGAATCTGTGCAACAGGGGAGTTCTTTACAACTTCACCATTCTGAATATTAAACTTTACAAGGCGGGAAAGCATGTTTGCTTCGTCAGAAAGAATGATACCAAACTCTGTAGTCATAAGAGCCTGCTGAGCTTCTTTCTTCTGAACTTCAGCCTGGTCTTTTGCTATTTCCTTACGCTCAGTCTGAGCTTCTGTTTCTTTTTTATCAGCACGAGCCTGCTGTTCTTTTGCTTCCTGCTTAGCTTCGTCAGTCTTTGCCTGCTGTTCTTCCTGTTTCTGCTGCTGTTCTGCGGCTGCCTGCTGTTTTTCTTCAGCTTCCTGTTTTGCTTCTTCAGCTTCTTTCTGAGCCTTCTTGTCATCAGGATTTTCTTCAGCTACCTTCTGCTTTTCTTCTGCAGTTTTCTTAGCCTGCTCAGCTTCTTTCTTAGTTTCTTCTGTTTTCTTCTTTTCTTCATCAAGCTTCTTCTGTTCAGTTACAGCTTTTTTCTGTGCTTCCTGAGCCTTTGTGCTTGCTTCGTCTGCTTCACGCTCTTTGATGTCTACCATTTCCTTACGACTTTCAACATTCTTGTCATCATCTTCCTTCATAGATTTTACTACTGAAGAATCACTGATAACCGAAGTATCAACAGTTGAAAGTCCGCCATTTTTAACATCATAAAGTGGAATTACAATTTCTGATTTTCCAGGCCAGTCTTTGTATGTTACAGAAAGACCACAGTTATCTGCAGTAAGATTCTGAATAACAATATTCTTATATTTTGATTTAAAGGTGTCTAACTTTCCGCGGTATACGGCATTGTAAACTGTAATAAATACCGAAATTGTATCTGCATCTTTTTCGCTATAGCCATAAGCAGAAACAAGGTATGCAGAAATAATTCTTCGAAGGTTAGTAATATGATCTACAGTGGCATTTGAACCGATGTAAAGGATATCTGCATCAAGTTTACCAGTTTCATTTTCATCAATTGCATGTATAACCCAATATTTGCTGTTTTTATTTGTTGAAGTTGATTTTGAAGGATCTCCTGCAATTTGTTTTCCAAGTCCGCTACCAATTCCTTTGATTGCTGCTATAGAATCAATTACTTTATGAGGTCCAGTGTAGTTGATGAATTCAATCGTCTGATCGCCTGTAGAAGTAAGTTCAGGCTGATTTACTTCGAGGGCAAAAAGTCCTGCTGAAAGTAAAAGTGATAAAGCCAAAAGAAGTAAAGTTTTTTTCATAATTGCCACCTGTAAATTTTACTGAAATTTATTAAATAATTTTAACACAGGATGGCAAATTTTTCCAATAAATTATAACTCAAGAGATATGATTTTTTTTAGGGTATCGCGTGCATAAGTTCTTGTATTTGAACTATATCCGGCTCCCATAAAGCGTTTGATGATGTCTTTTCCGTGTTTATTGTAAGCTGGCCGCCCCATAAATTTGCAGATTGAATACACAGCATCGCAGATTATATTGCAGTATGTAGAATCCTTATTTCCTGCAAGTTCGGCGTTGCGTTCTATAGCGGAAAGGAGTTTTCCATCTGGATCATAGCCTGTAAGGTTTGTCAGAAGGGCGCGGCAATAGGTTTTATTTGAGCTCTTTGAAAGTATGTCAGCGCACGCCGCCTGGGTGTTATCAGTACAAAGTAATGCAAGCTGCACCAGAATTGATTCGAATCCAGCTGAGTCAGTTTTGAAAACTGATTTTTCTGTATGAACTCCAAAATCAGAAGAAGTTGAATCCATGTAATAGAGGCGTGCAACAGAAAGGGTTTGAGTAAGCCATTCCTGTTCTTTAATTCCGAAATTGTCTGACAGGATTTCTTTTTCGCGTTCAGGATTTTTTATATTTGAGAAAAATCCGCCCTGTGTATAATAATTAAATTCAGTTAAATCCAGCGGAGCAAAATAAGAATAGTCAGAGTGTATATTTTTTAATACAGTTTTATTAGTTGTCTGACAGGTAAGATATGCATTCATAGACCAGTTTTTATCACAGAAGATAAGATAATTATCATTTGAATAGATAATCTGATTTATAGTTTTATTGCGAATATTAGCAGGCATTTTTGCAGACCACAATTCCTTGCAGTTTTCATCAACTAAAACTGCCTTGTTTGAATCAGCTAGAAAAATCCCTGATGCAGAAAAATCAGTTTTTACAAGATTAATTCCAGAAATGTCAGTAAGCTTCCAGCTTGAAAGTTCCATTCCATCCAGCACATTTATTTTATAGACAGTTACATCATTTTGAGATAGTGACAATAAGCGGAAATCAGTTTTATCTTTATTAACAATAAACATAGGATTTCCGGCTTTTACTGAAGTTACCCAGCGGCTTTTTGTAAGACCATCAGTTAATGAAAAAAGTCCTGCACTGTAATCTGTAAAAATTAATAAAATACCTTCGCTGCAGGTAAAGCAGTTTTTTATACTTCCTGCAAAAGTGATATCTTCTAATTTCTCACCAAAAGGGGAGATTCTTAGACCTTTAGTTTTACCACCTTCATCAGCTAAAAAAACTACAATCGAACCATCTGGTAATTCCTGGATAGGAAGATTTTTCTGTGTCGAAGTCTGTAGCTGCCATCTGAGAGAACCGTTGATCCCATAACAATAAACTTTTCCATCCCCATGAATAAAAAAACGTCCGTCCCGTCCGGCGAATGGTTTTGAAGCAGGCTTAAAATCAAGTGCCTTAGACCATAATTCATTTCCACTAGGATTAAAAAGTCTCAATATATTTGAGTTTTCATCATGAAAAAGAATAAAATCACCGCGCATAGTAGTAAGATTTACATTTCGTACACGGCCAATATTTTTTTCCCACAGGAGTTTTCCTGTTGATGAATAGCCCATAATATTTCTTGCATCAGTTACAAGGCAAAAACCGTAAGAGGTAACTTCAGGTTCACAAAGTGCTGTGCCTGGTAAAACAGAACTCCAGCTGGTATTATAGTTAGAAAGAGTTTCGAGACCTGCATCCTGTGCAAAAAGTTTTGTCATAAAACAAAGGAATATACAAATTGTAAAAAGACTTTTTATAAGAGTTCTATTTTTATTCATTTTTATTAAATCCGTTCGAGAAGAGAAAGACTTTCAATATGGCTTGTATTCGGATAAAAATCCAATAGATACATTTCCTTTAATTTATAACCAGCTGAAATTAATGCTGCACAGTCACGGGCATGAGTTGCCGGATCACATGAAAGTGAAATAATCAGTGGAATATTAGATTCAGCTAACCATTGGCGTACTTCTTTTTCCATTCCGCTTCTTGGTGGATCTATAGTACAAGCGTCAAAAGCGGGCAGTGTATTTACACAGCTTTTTACAAAGTTAGCACCACTTAAACCATAGCTGATATGTTTTGTGCCAGCCATATTCTGTTCTGCAAAAACAAGAGCATCTCTATTATGTTCGACCAGAACAACATTTTCATATTTTTCAGTAAGGAATGTTGAAATGGAACCACAGCCGGCATACATATCAAGAATATTTTTTCCACCAGGAAGAAGTTCTGTAATCAGGCGGCATACTTTTTCAAATACAAATAGATTTGATTGAAAAAATCCTCGAACATCAAAAGAAAGCTTGTGTCCTCCAAGAGTAACTGTCATAGTGTTTTCAGGAGATGACACAGTTCCAGAAAAATATTTATTTTCTTTTAATTTGAGTTTTTTGGCCTTATCGCCTTTTACTCCATGGATTTTTTTGACCTTTTCATTTTTGTTTTCTTCTACTGCAATTTTAAAATCATCATTACAAAACGAACTTCCAAAAAGATGACATCTTCCCTTAGGACGGCTGTCTGATTTTTCTGCTGTATTTTTAAGATAGTTATTTACTGAATTTTCTGCACAAAGACATTCTTCAACAGGAATTACAACATTTGATTTTCTCTGTGATAAACCGCCATTGTTTAATTGAAAACGGGCACGGTAATTAAAATCAGGACCGTCAATTATTTTTGTTTTATCTGATATATCTATTCCATTCTGACGGAAGATATCTATGAGCATCTGTTTTCGAAGCATTTTCTGATAATCAGAATCAATATGCATCATATTACAGCCGCCGCATTTTCCATAATAATGACATTTTGGTTCAACACGATGTTCAGAAGGCTCAAGGATTTTTACAATTTCTGCATTATCATAATCTTTATTTTTTTCTGTAATTTCTATTTCAATTTTTTCACCGGGGATAGTGTAGGGAACGAATACGTTTTTTCCATCAATTTTTCCTAAAGATTTTCCCCCGAAAACCATTTTATCTGTTATAATAGTCATGTTATATATTTTAACATTACCTAATAAAAAGTACAATAAACATAAGGAAACCGTGTTTTCCCCAGGAGGATAAAACCGCTATGAATATGAAAAGTTTTATGCTAAAAATGGATGATGGCTATGAGCTGAGTATAAACCGCTGGCAGCCAGATACAGAAGAAGAAATAAAAGGTGTTATCCAGCTTCACCACGGACTTGCAGAACATAGTTTACGTTATGACCGTTTTGGTTCAGTTCTTGCAGAAAATGGCTGGGTACTTAATGCTTATGATATGCGCGGACATGGTCGTTCTGCAGAAAATGCAGAAAAAAATGGCACTGGAATTTTTGGTAAACTTGCAGATAAAAAAGGCTTTGACCGTGCCGTTCTTGATCTCAAAGCTGTAACAGATAATCTTAAAAATGATTTCCCTGGAAAAAAGACAATTCTTATGGGTCATTCCTTTGGTTCTTTTGTTTCGCAGGGATTTATCGAAGAGTTTGGTTCATCAATTGATGCATGTATTTTATGTGGTACAGCAGGTCCACGTCCGGCGCTTGTTGGAGCAGGTTCTTTCTTTGCACATCTTATTACCTTCTTTACCGGTAAAAATGCAATTGTTCCTTTGCTCGATAAGCTTGCTTTTGGAAGTTATAATGCAAAGATTCAAAATCCTAGAACAGAATTTGACTGGCTTTCTGCAAACGAATTAAATGTTGATATGTACAAAATGGATAACTGGTGTGGCTTCCCGCTTACAGCTTCATTCTTCTGTAGTATGCTTGAAGGCTTAAATAAAATTCATAAGTCAAAAAACATCAAAAAGATTCCTACAGACCTCCCTGTATTTTTCATCTGGGGTAGTGATGACCCGGTAGGTTCATACGGTGCCTCAATTAAAGATCTCATAAAAATCTATCAATCTAATGGAATGAATAAGATTGAATTCAAAGAATACCCAGGTGATCGCCACGAAATTCTAAATGAAAACGATAAGGAAAAAGTAGAGAATGATATTATTGAATGGGTAAATAAACAATAATTATTCTGAAATTGCGGAGCGAATAAAAGTCTTAGATAACATCATCCCGTTGTCTAAGACTTTTTTTTCGCGGGAGCAATTTCAGAGTGGGGAACTCTTTATTTCAATATACTTGACTATTAATTAAAAATAACAATAATATCAATAATCGTGTTAATTAGATATGGTACCGATGGTCAAGGACGCCCGGTAAAAAAGGCCGTCATTTATACGCAAACGGAACACCTGATATCAAACAAGAACATAGATCCTGATGCACTACAAATTATTAACAGACTTCGCGATGCAGGTTTTACAGCTTACATTGTTGGTGGTGCAGTAAGAGATTTGATAGTTGGAAATAAACCAAAAGATTTTGATATTGTCACCGATGCCACACCATCTAAGATAAAAAGAATATTCAGAAATTCTCGTATTATAGGCCGACGTTTCCGTCTGGTTCATGTTGTATTTGGTACTAAAATTTTTGAAGTAAGTACTTTCCGTTCAAATGCAGAAGGTTCAGTAGGTAATGATTTCGGCACAATCGAAGAAGATGTATTGCGCCGCGATTTCACAATGAATGCACTTTATTATGATCCGCTCCAGCAGCAGGTTATTGATTATGTTGGCGGCATGCGTGATATCAAAAAGCATATTCTGCGACCAGTTATTCCTTTGGATAGAATATTTGTTGAAGATCCAGTTCGTATGTTGCGTGCAATTAAGTATTCTGCAACTACTCATGCTAAAATGCCTTATTCTTTAAGACATAAAATCAGAATTTCTGCTGGAATGCTATCACAGGTTTCACCATCAAGACTTACAGAAGAACTTTTGAAAATTATTAATAACTGTAATGCTTATGAAATCATTCAGGAAGCACTTGATACAGATTTATTTATTTATCTTCAGCCGGCTGCGACTTCATTGATTTATGACAATCGTGATTTTGAAAGCAACTATATGGAAAGCATCCGTAAGTTAGGTGAATTGAATAAGAATGAACCTGATGCTCGAATGGGTAAGAAATTATATTTCCTTATTAAAGATTTTGCTGCAACTCTTACCGACTGGGAAAAAGAAACAAAAGATAAATATTCATATACTGAATTATATGCAAAGACCTGGGCAGAATGCAGAAACTTTGTACTTCCTATGAATCCGGTTCGTAAAGAACTTGAATATGCGGTAAAAACTGCATTAAATGAACTTGGTGTAAAATCACGTACTACAACACCAAAACCAGCAGTTCAAAAGAATCCTGCGCCACAAACTCTGTCAAAACGAAGTGGAAATTCTAAATCAGGATCTTCCCGACATACTGGCCGGCTTTGATATTTTATCAATAATTATACTTACTTCCTCAATCAAAATGCCGGTAAAAGATTCAATTTTATCAATGATATATTGCTGAAGCTTATGAACCTTGCCTGTAAGCTGAGTTCCAAAAGGTACATCGATAGTTACAATCAGACGGTAACCTCGATTATCAGTTTTGATTGAAATCTTTTTGATTTTAACTTCCGGATCACATTCACTTACACAGTGCATAACCATCTGGGTCAGGGCGGCTTCTGAAATTTCAATGCGGCCTTTTTTTGAAAACTCGGGCTGAACGATAGATTTTTCAATCATCTTACCAGTAAGATTTTTACCTGTCTTTTTGAACAATTTGTTTTTATTAAAAAAGTCGTGCATTGAAGTTGAAAAAATCTGAGAATAATTCTTTTTTACTTCAATTGATGGAACCGGGATTACGTGTTTACCTTCAACCTGGCGGGACTTAATTGCTTTTTCAATATCTTCCTGAGAGGCAATATCTTCAATATGGATGATTTTCTGTGGCTGGGGAAGCTGCAGACGCATGGCAATTTTGCTTACCATTTTTTCAGAAGTTCCAAGCAGAAGGATTTTTTTGATATGGGTTTTGCGGAGAACTCGAGCAACAGAATCGCGGTGTTCTTTGTCATCAAAAAGGGCAGCACGAACGGCTCCCATGTAGGTTTTCTCACGTTTTGCAGAACGGCCGGCTACAATTTTATCATCCTGAATCAAAAGTCCGTCATCAATAATTGCATGAATTCCATATTGTTCAGCAAGAAGCTTTGAACGGAAAGATTTACCCGTACCGCTTTCACCCACAAGAGCATAAACCTGCACATGTTTGAATATATCGAAAATCTCCATAATGTCTGAAAGTTTCTTTCCCATACGTTTAATATTATAAACCAGTTTTTTTAATACCACAACATTGTAATTGCTCAATAAAATCGGGAGAAAGACCTATTTTTATTTGCGGAGGGAGTCCAAGCGGATTTTCTGGAAAATTAAGGCAATAAGCCTGAAGATAAAACTCTCTTTTTGAATTACAATCAAGACGAGCAGCTCCGTAAGCTGTATCTCCAGCAAGAGGATGTTTATGAAGTGCGCTCTGACTGCGAATCTGATGTTTGCGTCCGGTTTTGATGTCATATTCAACGAGAGTGTAGGTATGCCCTTGTGTAGTTCCCCAGTCAAGTGGAGTTGCATGAGTTTCGCACATAACTGAAGAATCTTCATCTTCTGTTGTTGTTTTTGCTTCAACGGTGTAAAATCCATCTTCGTTTTCGCCATTATCAGTTATGAAATCTTTCCATTCTTCTTTTTGAGAAAGTTTTCCCTGAACAAGCCCGTAATATTTTTTATGTATTGTGTGATTTTTTATACCTTGCGTAAACCAGCGGGCACCTTCGAGACTTTTTGAGAAAACTAAAAGACCGGTGGTGCGGCGATCCAGACGGTGAAGGGGGCCAGGCTTAAAAGAAAGGGAAGTATTTTTATTAGAATCAGTTTTTGAATTCAGATAATCAATTACATCCTTATAAAGCCCATCTGTTTTACCGTGAACTGTCCTATCGTATGGTTTATCTATAATCAAAAGATGTTCATTTTCAAATACAATTTTAAGCTGATTTGAAGATGAATGAGGCGATTTTTCATATTTTGAGAGTTCTAAATCATCAGTTTTATCATCATCAAAAAGAAAAGCCGCAATGGAAATAATATCTCCCTCTGCAACATGAGTTTCAGGCTTTGCCTTTTTGTGATTAAGCTTTATAAGGCCTTTTCGCAAGAGCTTATAGATTTCTGGCAATCCCTTATTGCTTAAAAAAATCCTTAAAACGCGATCGAGGCGGCGGTCTGAGTCATCTTTTCCTGCTGTAAAATCTTTGAATTCCATCTCTATAAAGTATATGCATTTTTAAAAAAATCTACTAGTAAAATTCGCATTTGAGTGCTAATATATATGTATATTTTTTTTATTTGGTAGCATATGTCACCGACAAATACTTTTATTGAGCAATTTATACTTTTCTTACATAACCCGATTCTTCTTGCTTGTATATTCAGCTGGCTCGGTGCACAATTTATAAAAGCTGCAATAAAACTCATTTACGGTAAAATTCATTCTCTGGGCGAATTATTTGAAGTAATGTTATGGCGTACAGGTGGTATGCCTTCAAGCCATTCAGCTTTAGTAACATCACTTTGTGTTACAATCGCATTCCGCCACGGGCTCCATTCTGACTTATTTATTTTTGCACTCTGCTTTTTTCTTGTTGTTATTCGCGATGCTTTTGGTGTAAGACGTTCAAGTGGAATTCAGGCAAGAAAAATTAATGAAATTGGAAACGACCTTAAGGAAAAGGGGATTATAGAAAGTTACAAACCTCTTAAAGAAGTTGACGGACATACTCCAATGGAAGTATTGTGCGGTTGTCTTCTTGGCTTTTTTGTGGGACTTTCTTTTTCTCTTCTAAAATAGCCTCATGAATAAGTATACAAAATATATTTCACCGCTTGTTTTTCTTATTTCACTTATTCTTTTAATTTCCTTCCGCTCGGTACCATCTGGAAAACTCTGGAAAGAATATAATGTTCTTTATGTTCCTGCGGATGCAGATGATTCAAAAATTCTAACAGCCCTTACAAAATGTGAAATTCAGGATGCAGTGTACCTTTCCGGTCAGTTTCTTCCAGTTTCATTAAATGAAAACTCAATTGAAATTTCTATGCTGCGTCTGAATTACGGATCAAAAGATTACGAATATACAAATCAACGTAAAGCATTCTTTTTTGATAAGGCAGCAGCGTACAGACTTTATTATATTCCTTCTGAATATAAATCTCGACTTGGTGAGTTGGTTCAATTAATTGAGAAAGCTGGCATTCCTTGTGGTACTGATACATCAGCAACTTATCCCTGGCTTTTACCTTTGATTGGCCTGCTGCTTGCTGTGATGCTTTTGCTCTTTGTAAAAAACAAAATTGTCTTTGCATACGGCTCAATTATTCCTTTAGTATTTTTATTCAGCAATCCGTTTTATCCGGTTGCAACTGCTACCTGCCTTGTGCTTTTGTGTTTATTTTTCTCTGCTAATGTATGGAAAAGGCGTGGGGCAATGAGCTGGCTTATAAGCCGTCGCTTTATTCCTGCAATGCTTGGAATTGCATTTGTATGTGCATTTGCAGGCTCTCTTGCTTCTGGCTTCTGGTTTATTGTAGCAGCATCTGGAACAGGTGCTGCATTGTTCAGTGTAAATGAATTAGAGAACTATCTTCGCACTAAAAAGCCATTTGTTCCGGTTTTTATTCGCCCTGCAAAAAGCATTTCTATTTTTGCAGGAAAAGCTTTTATTACTCTGGGAGTTTCAACAGCTGCAGCTTTGTTAGTAGTTGTATTGTTCTTTTTGACTTCAACGGATTCTGTAAAATCAAGAAGTTCAAAACTTCTTCTTCCTGCTTCCTCATCAATTCAAAATGAAAGTCTTCCACAGTTTGAAGATTTTTACAGATGGAACTGGAATGTACGTACTGCACCATATAAATCCCTAAATGAAAAATCTTTTGAAAATGAAGATTCTGTTGAGTTTCAGACATTTACAGAAAATCCAGAGAGCGGAATTATTACACCACATAAGCAGACAATGCATTATGATGAAAGTTTCCGCAAGGAAGTTTTTGATGGAATTGATTCATTAAAATTTAATTCAGTTGAAAAAGTTATGAAATCAGAAGGAGCAGATTTTACCGCTGGATATTCAGCATTAAGCTCAAGCCATATAAATTTATTTGGCATAATTATGATGTTTATTTGCGTTTTTATATTACTTTTTATCTACATTTCCATTATCATAAGAAAAGGTATTACTAAATGAATTCAAATAACCCGATAGTTTCGTCTGTTATTAAAGACTATAAAGATTCTCAAAAAGCTTTTTTGCCTCGCTTTGTTTCAATTCCGCTTTCACAGGAAGCTGGCAGTAATTATAAACCTCTTGTAAAAGTTGGTGATATTGTACACGAGGGTGATGTTATTGCAGAAACTGAGCTTATTAAAGGAAAGAAAACTTTTATTCATTCTTCAGTTCCTGGAACAGTTGTAGCAATAGAACCTGTTTTTTCTCCAGATGGCAGACAGGAATTCTGTGTTAAAATCAGATTCGGTGGAGCCTTTTCATTCCTTGGTAAAAAGCATCAGGAAAAAACTGCTTCAAATTTGATTGGTGCAGAAATTCCTTCTAAGTTGACAGAGCTCGGAGTTCTAAATACATTTAAAACTTCTATTCCTGAAAACCTTGGAATTGAGATAGAAAAAATGCAACAATCAAAAAGAAAACCAGAAAATGTTATAGTTAGACTTTTTGATGAAGATCCATACCGAGTTACAGATTCTCTTGTAAGTAAATTCTATTTTGATGAACTTGTAAAAGGAGCTAGAATTCTTGCAAAGGCAATTAACGCAAAAGGTATTGTTTTTGCAATTGATCAAAAATTTGCTGATAAAGATATTTTTAAGAAAGATGAATACAAAGATGTAAAAGCGTTGGAAATGAATATCCGCCGTTATCCTTGTGGAACTCCAAGAGAAATTGTTTCAGCATTTGTAAGAGGTCCTCTTAAAAGAACCTGCGTATTCTGTATTACAAAACATGATTTGTTTGTTGATGCATCTACAGCTTATGAAGTTTATAAATCAGCAGGTCTTTCAATTCCTTCTGTAGACAGATTTGTTCATTTTTCTGGAGATTGTCTGAATGCCTCTTGCCTTCTTGAAGTAAAAGTTGGTATTACATTGCGCGAGCTTGTTTCCCAGCTTGGAGGTTTTGTAAAGGATCCGGCACATATAATCATAAACGGAATGCTTTGTGGAATTTCAGTTCAGAGTCTTGATATTCCAATTACGAAATATGTCAAATCAGTAGAATTCCTTTCTAAAAAGCGAAGGACTGATGAACAGGTGTATTCTTGCATTAACTGTGGAAACTGTCGTTTTGCATGTCCTGTAAAACTTTCACCGGATATTCTTTATAACCATACTGTAAACTACAAGCTTTTGAATGAAAGATTTACGGCTTCATCTCTGGCTTGTATTGAATGTGGTTTATGTAATACGGTTTGTCCGGCAAGATTACCGCTTTGTCAAACAATTAAAGTTTTAAAAAATAAAATAACAGAGGAGTAGGAAACAGATATGAGCAATTCATTAAAAGAAAAAAAATTAAAATCTGGCCAGATTTCTGTAAAGCCGTTTGTTTATAATATTCCGTCAATTTCTTCTGTTTCTATCCGCTTTATAATTCTGCTTTCGCTTCAGATTATTATGCTGGCAGTAACTAAAAGTTATAGTGCGCTCATTGTAATTCTTGCAACTCTTTTAGGCTCACTTGCAGCATCTGTTGTGAACTATTTTGTTTCTAAAGAGCCTTTGTTCAATATAATGAACATCGCAATTCAGGGCTTGTTTATCGGACTCCTTTTGCCAGAAAGTTTTCCGCCTTTTACAGCTTTTGTTATTTCATTTTCTACAATCGTAGTTGCACGCTGCATTGTATTTAAGGGAATAAACAGCTGGCTTAATACAGCTACTATTGCAGTAATTATTGCGTGGTATGTAGGTAGAAATTATTTTCCAAGTTTTGAAATTTCAAGCGGGCTTTTAAGTCTTAGAAATACTTCTGTATATCTTCTGGAAAATGGAACATTTCCTATCTATAGTTTTGACAGTTCTATAACTTCATTCTTAAATAAATATATTTTTGATTTCTTTAAGGTAACTATTCCAGAAGGTTTTATCTCCCTTTTCTGGGATTCTCATTCAATAATTCCAGCATTCAGATTTAATCTGCTGACAATAATTTCATCTATCATCATTTTTTCTGATAATGCCTTTTCCCTGATTATTCCAACTGTATTTTTGTTTGTTTATGCAACTTTTGTACGACTCTTTGTACCTTTCCTTTTTGGCGGTAATTTTAATCAGGGTGATATAATTCTTGCATTGCTTACCAGTGGAATTCTTTTCTGCTGTGTATTCTTGATTCAATGGTATGGAACAATTCCTGTTACCGTTCAGGGAAAATTTATTCTGGGCTTCTTTTCAGGAATAACAGCTTTTACAATTATAGGCTGCGGAACTTCACCAGTAGGAATGGTTTATACAGTTTTGCTTACAAATATAATTAGTATGGTTATTCGCGTTTTTGAAGAAAAACATAATGAGCTGATTACCGGAAAAGTTATAACAAAATATTCGGCTAAAATTACAGCAGAACAGGAGGCCGAAAAATGAAACAGAATATTTCTTATAAAAACTTCTTTATAAATTATGCAATTTTTGTTTTGATTACTGCTGCAGTTTTTGGCATTCTTATATATGTAATTAAGGTTTCTCAAAAATCTTGGGATAAAAATCTTAAGTCTGCAGTTGAATATACGCTTGCAGAATCTGAACCTGATACCTGGGAAATTGGTAAATCTGTCAGAATTGCAAATCCATTATCTGCTGGTGCTGCATGTTTTGATGCCCGCAATAAAAAAAGTGGAGAAACTGGCAAGGCTGTAATCATTCGCATTCAAACTTTTTATGGACCTCATTGTGGTGTATTCATTGTTCATAATGAAGGAAATATTGAATTTAAAGGATATTCGTCTTTACACGGAAGAGTTGCAGTTCAGCTCAAAAACTCTTATACAGGACGTCGTGTAGAGTACTGGAGCAAACGCATTGCAGAAATGCTCAAATAGGGAAGTGAAGTTATGAAGCAGAGAAAATCATTTATGTATATTGCGTCTTTTCTGGCGCTCACAATTCCTACTCCAGGTCGTTTTGTTCTTGGATTTACTTTAATTCTTGAACTTTTAATTCTTGAAGTACTGGGTATTCTTATTAACTCTCTTGTAAGCAAATTAAAGTTTAATGAAATCAGAACTTATTTTGTAATGTTGTTTATGATTTCCATTACACTTTTATACCGTCAGATTCTGGTTCTTACATATACTGAAATTGCCTTGAATCTTGGATTCTTGCTTTACCTGCCACCAGTTTCAGTATATCTTACACACACTCTTTTCACTGATTTTGAAGAGCCTCTTCCAGTTCGTTTAAAGTCGAATCTTTTTAATACACTTATTTTTTCTTTGATGATTCTTGGATTCTTCTTGTTCCGCGATATTGCTGGTTATGGAACTTTCACTTTCTTTGGAAAGAATCATAGAATTTTTGAAAAGGTAATTCTTAATCCTGATAAAGTTGGAATCTTTACTTTCTTTGCTTCTATTTCCGGAGCTTTGGTTCTTACTGGCCTTGCAATGTATTTATTCCTTTTTATTCGCAATAAGGCAAGAATAATTTCTGGCAGAGGAGAATCAAAATGATTTATATTTACACATTTTTATATTATTCACTTTTTTCTTCTGTCGTACTCATTTACGGAATTGGACTTAACAAAATTGCAGAAATTGGAATTGTAAAATTCAAGGAACCAATTTTCTATGTTAAGTGCGCAATTTCAATTGTATCTTCTGCAGTTATTTCGTGGCTCATAACTTATTATCTATTAGTTCCACTAACAATCACAGAGTTGTATCCTCTTGTGTGCTTTATAGTTTATGCCTGCATAAGCGCCTTCCTTGGAGGGATCGTACGACTTACTACTGGACACGCTACTTCTGAATTTGCAGTTTCATATCTTTTAATTTTACTTTCAATTGAAGAAAGTTCCTCTCTGCTTTTTACACTTTTTATAAGCATGAGTGGACTTATTTCCATGTTGATTATCATTCCATTCAGTCTTACTTTTAGACGACGTGTATGCAGCAATGGAAGGCTTCTTGATGAAAAATATTATAGTCTTTACTTTATCTTTTTAGCAGTTCTTATTCTTCTGCTTTCAGTATGGGATATTGCATGGCTTAATCCGGGGGCAATTCAATGATTCTTAAAATCATTTTATTTATAATTTTTATTTTGCTATTAATTCTTCTCGCTTTTTTTACACTTTATATTTTTATTCCTTCAATTAATAAAGAAGATAAGAAAAAGGAAGACCCACTTGTTCCGCTTTCTCTATCTCCTGTTATTTTGCCGGAAGAAAAAAAATATAATCCATCTACAGAAAAAGCTTATGTAATGTGTTCCTGCAATAAAGAATGCAAACTTGAGCGTTCAATGTATAACAGCGAGTATACCTGCGTAATGGCAAAAACTGTATATGGCTCTGCGCTTGATTGTCACTTTGCTTGTCTTGGGCTTGGTGATTGTACAAAGATCTGTCCTCAGGAAGCAATTGTAATAAAAAATATGACTGCAGTTGTAACAAGCAACTGTTGTGGCTGTGGAAAATGTGTTCTTGTATGTCCTCAACATATAATCAAACTGATTCCAAAAGACACTAAAAAAATGGTTGTCTGCAGTAATGATTCTTCTGATATGACTTCATGCACAAAGTTAAAAGTTGAAGAAAATGTTATGTGGAATGATAAAAAAGACTTTAAAATATGGGAATATTGTTATAAAATATTAAAACGATTCAGATAATTATTTTCTGAATTAAAAAAAAATCGGAGAAAAATACCTTTGGGGAAGGGTATTATTTTTAATATTAATTTAAGAAAAAGGAGTGAATATCGGCTTTTGGTGGGGTGCCGTATAAAGGATAATGGGTTCAATATACGTCAGCTTCATTGTAAAGTCAGTGCCGGTATGTACAGAAGGCACAGAAGCTCTTGAAAAGAGTTTTCAGACTGTTTATAAGCCAGTATTAAAATTTCTTTATTCCCATCCTTCATTCCCAATGTCCTTTGCCTTTTCAGGCCCTCAAATTCAGTTTTTTAAGAAACGAAAAAACGAACTCATTACAATTTTACGTGAACTTACAGACCGCAAGCAGGTTGAAATTCTTGGCGGTGGTTATAATGATCCATTGCTTCCTCTATTAAATTCTGTTGATCGCAACGGACAAATTGATCTTTTAACAGCTGAAATCCGCGCTACATTTGGAAAGCGTCCACGAGGCATGACACTTTTTCAGGATTGCTGGGATTCTTCTCTTGTAAATAATATTCATACTTGTGGAATCGAATATGTTATTTTGAATAGTTCTATTATTCAGGAAAGCAAAAGAACATTTCTTCCTATTTTTATGAGTGACCTTGGAAAGAATGTTGATATTTTCCCTTATTACAATGATTTACTTCCAAATGAACAGATGCTTGCAGAAGAGTTTATCTATAATATTGAAAAAGCTGTTCTAAAAGCAGAAAAAAAAGATAATCATCTTCAGCTTGATGCAGACAGAATAATTGCAATTGCACTCACCCCAGAAATGGTTTCTAAATTGAATGAAACTAAATGGTTTGAACAGCTTGGAAAATATATCCAGGCTAACGAGAATGGAAGGGTAAAATTAACAACTTTAAATTCTTATAGAACAACTGGAGTTAAAATAAAAATACCTTCGTATATTCCAATTGGAATTAGTGATGAAGTTTGTAAAATTACTTCAATGAGTAATACAGACAAGACAAATAAATTCCCTGGGACTGTTTTTGACTTTCTGTATACCTTCAATGAAAGTAAAAAGCTTTATAACAGAATGATGTATTTGAGTCTTCTCGTTAATCAGTATAAAACTGATAAGATGAGAAAGAAGACTGCCCGTGAAAAACTCTGGCAGGCTCAAAACGGAATGAATCTTTTATGTACTGCAAACGAACCTCAGCTTAATGCAACCTATCGTCAACAGGCATATAAATATTTAAATGAAGCAGAAAAGATGCTTCGTGGTGACGGTAAATTTGAAGAATCAGTTACCTGTTATGATTATGATAATGATGGTATTGATGAATATGTTTGCCGTATGGAACAGTATTTTGCATATATTTCTCTTGCAGGCGGAAGTGTTCCAGAACTTGATGTTATAAAAGATACCTGCAATTATGCAGATAATTTGAAACGTAAATTTGAATTTGATGGTCATGATGATAATTATGATCGCGGATTTTTTATTGATCATCTTTTTACAGAAAATCAGCTTGAATTATATATTCGTGGCGAACCTGCAGGTGATGGTGTATTCTCAAGAATTCAGTATTCACAATTAAAATACATCTCTAAACATCATGAAGTTCAGTTATGCGCAAGAGCTGTTTGGAAGCCTACGGGTCAGACTGTATATCTCCGCAAAAAGTATGTAATAAATTCTACTGGAATGTATGTTCAGTATATTATTCGAAATGAAAGTGATAAACCTCTAAAAGCAAAATTCGCTGTTGAATCAAATATATCTGATGTTTCATTTACAACAACTTCTAAATCTGGAATAAATATTGAAACTCTGGATAATGGTGATGTTTATAATTTTGATTTTTCAAAGTCAACAGAATCCCTAAACAAAAAGGGTAAACTTAATAATGTTCAGGTTGTGCGCGTTTCTAACCAGCCTAACGGAGTTTCATTTGTATTTGAGCCTAATGAAAAGTGCAGTTTCTGCTATAATCCAATCAAATACAATAGACCAGGCTTTGATGGAACAAAGATATCACCGGTAAATATTACACATGCAACCTCTTTATTCTGGGATGTAAATATTGAACCTGGCCGTGAAACTGAAAAGAGTATTAATTTTACTATTATTCCTGTAAGAAAAATTAAGAAATAATTGTTTATGACGCAAGTTTCTTAATCAAATCTTTCAATTCATCAAGTTTTTTGTGTGTAATACGTGGATTTAAAAGTGTAAACTTTAAGCATACACGACCATCACTTACAGTTTGACCAATAATTGTACCATATTCATGAATCAAAGTTCGGCGAACCTTTTTGTTGATTTCGTCGAGTTGTTCTCCAGAAAGAGTGTTGTTTCCACAATATCTGAAAACAACAGAAGAGATTTCTGGTTCTGTAATTACTACGAAATCTTTATCAATATTGAGCTGGCTGTAAAAATATTGAGCATTTTCCATACTTGTTTCAATCAGTTTACTCCAGCCATCGCGTCCACGTGTCTGGAAAGACATCCAGACTTTAAGCGCGTCAAAACGGCGTGTTGTCTGAAGTGATTTATCTACAAGGTTAGTGTAGCCGTCTTCTTCATCTTCTTCGCGGTTTAGATAATCTGCATGGATTGTAAGAGCGTTGAAAGTTGAGCCATCTTTTAAGAGGACTGCGCTGCACGAAATTGGCATAAGGAACATTTTGTGGAAGTCTACGGTTATTGAGTCGCAGAGGGAGAGGGCAGCTACGCGGTTGCGATATTTCTCGCTCATAATAACACCTGAACCATATGCAGCATCTGCGTGTAGCCACATATTGTGTTCGCGGGCAAGCTTGCTGAGTTCTGCAAGAGGATCAATGCTTCCAAAATCTGTAGTTCCAACTGTACCAACAATAAGGAATGGAATGTTTCCAGCTTTTATGTCTGCTTCAATAAGGGAGCGAAGGGCAGTAACGTCCATTCGCTTGCGGCTATCTACAGGAACTTTTACAACAGCCTGATATCCGAGACCAAGAATATGCGCAGACTTCTCCATTGAAAAATGTGAAATCTCACTTGTATACATTCTGAGTTTAGAACATTTCTCATTTAGTCCATATTTCTTGACATCATATTTAAGTATTTCATTACAATACCAGTCTCGGGCAAGTATAATTGCAGTCTGGTTAGATTGGCTGCCACCGCTGGTAAATACTCCGTCGGCTTTTGATTCGTCGTAACCGTAAAGTTTGCAGAGATGTCGGATAGTTTCCACTTCAATTTCAGTTGCTACCGGAGACTGATCCCAGCTGTCCATAGACTGATTAAATGTAGAAATAATCAATTCAGAAGAAAGAGTCTCCAGAAGAGAAGGTCCGTGGAGATGTGGCATATATTCTGTTGAAGGAGTGCGAAGAAGATTTGGAAGAACCTTTTCTTTTGTAAGTTCAAAAACTTTATCCCAACCAAGTCCATGCTCTGGAAGGATTGAATCCTGCTGTACGATTTTTTTAAGCTCGTCTGGAGTTGGGCCTGAGTAGGCAGATTCGTTTACAAAAGCGTCTGCGATTGCACTTGCGGTTTCTTTGATGAGCATTTTGTATTTCTTTTTGGTATTTTTTTCACAAGTTAGAAAGAGTTCTTCCATGGTTGTTTCCTTAAAAAAATTCCCCGGTATAGCCGGGGAATAATAAAATATCCGCGTTGTCGGCAAGCACAGCTTGCCTCTGTGCCATTTTTTCGATAATCCTAAAATAATCCTTTCGGATTATTTTTTAACGGATTTTCGATTGTAGGCATTATCAATCTCAATTACACACTTTTCGAAAATCTTCCATGCTTTGCCGAGATCTTCGTCAGTAATGTTCAAGGCACACAAACAGCGCATAACTGAACCGTTGCGGCCGCCTTTTTCTACGATAAGACCGTTTTCAAAGCACATTTTCTGTACTGCGCCGGCAATTTCACCGCTGGCTGGAAGGCTTCCAATACAGTCTGGAGTGCCTTTTGGATCAACAAACTCGGTACCAACCATAAGGCCTTTACCGCGAACATCGCCGATAATGCTTACACGCTTCTGAAGGTCGCGAAGATTTGAACGAATCAAATCACCTTTACGAACTACATCAGCTAGGAAATCTGGCTTAGAAACACGATTTAATGTAATAGTTCCGGCCTTCATTGCAAGCTGGTTTCCGCGGAAAGTACCCGCATGTGCACCTGCAGTCCACTTATCAAGTTCTTTATTATAAACAACAACTGCCATTGGCTGTGAGCCACCGATTGCTTTAGAAAGTAAAAGTACATCTGGCACGATATCAGCATATTCAAAAGCAAAAAGTTTTCCGCTGCGTCCCATACCGCACTGGATTTCATCTACAATAAGAGGAATGCCAAGTTCTTTAGTTACGCGGCGAACAGTCTGCAAGAACTCTACAGGGGCAGGGATAACACCGCCTTCACCCTGAATTGGTTCAAGGATTACGCAGGCTGGCTTTGTAATTCCGCTTTCAGGATCTTTAAGAGTGCGCTCAAAGAAATTACATGCAGCCTTTACTCCGGCTTCTCCGCCAAGTCCAAATGGATCGCGGTAAGCATATGGGTAAGGGAAGCTGTGAACATCCGGCATAAGTCCATTAACTGCAGTTTTTGCATGAAGATTTCCCATGCAGGCAAGTGGGCCCTGGCCCATTCCGTGGTAACCGCCTGCAAAGGAGATTACGGCAGAACGGCCTGTTGCAGTTTTACAGAGCTTAATAGCTGCATCTGTTGCATCAGTTCCTGATGGTGAGCAGAATTGAATTTTCGCATTATTTCCTAATTCAGAAGGAAGATGTCGAAGTATCGTTTCCACGAATTCATCTTTCACAGGGGTGGTTAAATCAAGGGTGTGTAACGGCGCATTTGACTGAATCAAATCAACCATTGCCTTGTTTACTTCGTCATCATTGTGGCCGAGTGCTAAAGTTCCCGCTCCACACAAAAAATCCAGATATTTGTTTCCTTCTACGTCCTCAACCCATGAGCCTTTGGCTTTAGCAATTGCGAATGGAAATTTTCGCGGGTAGCTACGGGCATTAGATTCTGTGGAATCCTGTCTGGTAATGTAATACTGATTTGTGCCTTTTTCCGACATAAACGTTCTCCACTACGACAGCGAATTCGCTGTATATATTTTAATGTAAGTAAGACAGTTTACCTTAAAAATAATTTATTAACAATACAAATTACAAAACTTTATTAAATATATGAATTGTAAACAAATCGTTTTGTTGTATAATTAAGTATTATTTTATAAGAGATTGGGAGGCGACATAAAGTGTTGGAACCATTAAAAAAGAGAAATGATTTGGCTGGGCCTAAGGTTGTTGAGGCTTTGAAGAAACGTCACTTTGAGGCTTATTATATTTCAGATTCAAAAGATGTTACTGCGAAAGTACTTGAGCTGATTCCTGCGGGAAGTACAGTTTCCTGGGGCGGTACAACAACGGTTGACCAGCTTGGAATCAAAACAGTTCTTGCTGAAAAAGGATATAATCTGATTGACCGCGATACTGCAAAAAATCCGGAAGAACGAGAAGAACTTATGCATAAGGCTTTGAATGCTGATTTCTTTCTTATGAGTTCTAATGCCATTACAGAAGATGGTGAACTTTTTAATATTGACGGTAAGGGTAACCGAGTAGCTGCTCTTTGCTACGGTCCTAAAAACATCATTGTTGTTGCAGGTATGAATAAGATTGTTGCTGATATGGAATCAGCTTATGATAAGGTTCGTAACTATACTTCACCAATTAATGCTATGCGTTTCTGTGATGCTACACCTTGTGCAAAAACTGGTATGTGCGGCGACTGTCTTAGTCCACAGTCTATTTGTGCTCAGTTTGTTGAGACCAGAATCTGTAAGCCAGATGGACGCATTAAAGTAATTCTCGTTGGTGAGGATCTTGGTATTTAACCAACTGTCACCCCGAACTTAGGGAGCGGCACTGCGTAGCAGGGCAAAAACAGTCCGGTGGACTGTTTTTAGCGAGTCTCCGAGCAGCTACGCTGCGAAGGTTCGGGGGGTAACATGTACTTTACTATGAAAAAAATCTGTTTTACACTTTTTATATTTTTTTTTCTTACCTTTTTGCTTACGGGACAGTCTGCAATAAATCATCCGCTTGGAGAACTTACGGATGATACTCAGACAATTTCATATAAAGGAAGCCGGAATTATAAATTTACTGAACGCAGTGATCTTAGAGTCTATCAAAATGGGAAATATATAGGGCTGCAAAGTAAAATTGTTTCGGCTTTTATTATTCCAGACAGATCTGAAAAAGGCCTTGTTTACGAAGGCGACTTTTTTGTAGATCAGGATACAAATCGTAATAAGGCTCAGGTTGCACTTGGAATACATGAAGCAATTCCTTCATCGTTTATAATAAATAGCGATGGTAACCTGACTATGCTTGTTGATAACGGATATCCAAGTTTCAGAAGCTTTCCAGCATTTTCTTCCCAAAAAATCAAAAAGGGTGATATCTGGGAAGCAAAAGCAATGCGTGCTGTTGACCCGCTTTCTAAGGGAATCATCACAAAAATGCCTATTTACGTTCAGTATACTTATACCGGAGATGATATTTATAATGGAGAAGAAGTTTATCTGATTTCTGCTCAGTGGGCTACACGTTACAACACTGGCGGAACAACGATTTATGTTGATTGGGGTGGCGACAAGGATCTTTCTTATGCACAGGGAGGACATAAGGCTACTATAATAGTAAGCAAACAGACTGGTGCTGCTCTAGTTATTCGTGATTCTGTAGATGAAACCTTTGTTTATAAGGATGGAAATAAATATCAGTATAAAGGAACTATTTCACTATTCACAGAATATCCTCCGGCAATTGATAGAAGTAAACTGATAGCAGCTCTAAAGAGAATGGAACTTCTTGATGATGAAGAAGCGGAAAAACTTCTTCAGAGACCAGTGAAAAAAGATAATGATAGAAGTACAAAAGAATCTGTTTCAAAAGTAAGTAAACAAGATGATGATACTTGGGAATCTGTAAATACAAGTGAATGGGTGAGTCAGGGAAATCTGGATAAAAATAAAAAGGATAAAACTTCGACTGCGGAAAAATCTTCAATCGAAAAAGATACAAAATCAAAAACTGAAAAACTTAAAAAACAGATTGAAGAACATCAGTCAAAACAAACTTCTCAAAAAAACAAGACGGCACCAATTTCTGTAGATAATACAGAAGCTGGCATCCGCCTGACAATTCAAAATCTTCAGTTTAAGGCAGACAGTTCAGAATTGCTTCCTGGTGAAGAAAAACGACTGGACCAGATTGCTGAAATCTTACGACTTGCAGATGGTGCACAGTTTTTGATTGAAGGCCACACTGCAAGCACTGGCTATGAAGCTGGAGAAATGAAGCTTTCTAAAGAGCGTGCAGATTCTATCGCAAAAGCTTTGGCAGTCCGAGGAATTAGCAGCGAACGCTTTATCTGCAAGGGAAGTGGTGGCAAAAAGCCGATTGCTTCAAATGAAACTCCAGAAGGAAAAGCATTAAATAGACGTGTAGAAATTACAATTTTGGATTGATTGTGATACAATACAAATGAGGTAAAAAATGACAGATACAGAAAGACAGGATTTATATATTGAAGTAAATGAGCTGCTTGATATTTTTAATGAGTTTGCAGCTAATCAGAGTGGTACAGGCTTTGCAATGGAATCAATCAAACCATGCATTACAGAAATGATTGATTATATTATGAAGGACGCAACCGAAGCTGCAAGCATGAAAGACTGGCTTGACCGTACAGATTTCTGGACAGCACCGGCCTCTACAAGATTCCACGGAAACTTCAAAGGTGGACTTTCGCTTCATACACTTATGGTTATTAAACAGGCACTTGTGTTTGCACACCCCATGCTTGAAAACTTTTTTGCTTCACCTGAGGCAGAAAAATACACAGTGCGTGCCTACGACATTTTTGTTGCTGCACTCTGCCACGATTTCTGTAAGACAGGCTTTTATGGAGTAGAGTATCGCAATACAAAAGACATTACCGGTAACTGGGTAAAGCAGCCTTTCTATAAAACAAAGAACGAGAACCGCAACCTGGGCCACGGAAACGAATCAGTTTTGATGATGCTGGAGATTTTGCCTTCTTTGATTGGCAACAGAATGGTGATTGAAGCAGTCAGCCGCCACATGGGCTTTTCTGATTTGTCAGACAGCGAAACCTTTAACTATTCCAACTTCCTGCAGAACCCTCTCGTAGTACTGCTGCAGACAGCAGACCAGACTGCAGCCCAGTGGTTCGGAATGTGATATGTCCTTAGCACATTATCATCTTCCTGGGCTTTTTGAGTTTTATGAATTCTATTGCGAGTTTCTGCCGCTTTGGCGCGAACACCGTGAGTGGTTTTACGAATGGTGTGATATCGCATCAATATATGGTGCACCAGAAGGTTCTCTTTGGGGCGGTGGTAGAACTAGTTTTGGAAAAGCTGATGCAAAAGATGTTCTCGCATTGGTGGAAGAATATGGAATCTCCGCAAGATTAACTTTCAGTAATTCCTTATTAAATGAAGAACATCTTACTGATAAAAAATGCAATGAGTTATGCAGACTTTTTGAAGGTTCTAAAACTCCCAGCGGTGTAATCGTTCATTCAGATTTACTAGTTGATTATCTTAAATCAAAATATCCGGATTTATATCTGATATCTTCGACTACAAAAGTTCTTACAGATTTTGATGATTTCAAAACAGAACTCAATCGACAAGAATTCAAATTCGTAGTACCAGATTTCCGCTTGAATAAAGCTTTTGACCAACTTGTCAGCCTGTCTCAAGAAGAAAAAGACAAAGTAGAATTTTTATGCAACGAATGCTGCGACATCAATTGCAAATCGCGCAAAGCCTGCTACGAAAATGTAAGCCATAAAAATCTTGGAGATAATATCCCTGACCACAATTGCAGTTCACCAGAAGGTCATGGTGGCTACAAATTCTCCAAAGCCATGAAAAATCCCGCATTCATCAGTTTAGAAGATATTCAGCAAACATACTTTCCAATGGGCTTTACAAACTTCAAACTCGAAGGTCGCGGACTCGGTTCTGCTATCCTTTTAGAATTCATACTTTACTACATGACAAAACCCGAACATCAGCTCGAACTTCGCGAAGCCATCTACCTCGACTCCATGCTGTATTTGTTTTGAAAAAACGATATAATAAAATCAGGAATTAAATATGAAAGAAAATTATGATGTTGCAATAATCGGAGCTGGCCCGGCTGGTCTTTATACGGCTTATGGGCTTGTTAAACAGAATTCAAAACTTAATATCATTATTATTGAGAAGGGCAATTCTATTGAAAAACGTATTTGCCCTGCAATCAAGAATAAGACTAACTGTGTTCGCTGTAAGACCTGTTCGATTATGGATGGGGAAGGTGGAGCTGGCGCTTTTTCTGATGGTAAATTTCCTATTACTAATGATTTTGGCGGAAACCTTTGGGAAAAAATCGGGAAGGAAAAGGCCCTTGAACTGATGCGGACAGTTGATAACTGTAACGAAAACTTTTTCAAACTTTATTCTTCGCGTGAAAATAAAAATCTGGAATTCCCACGCCTTTATACTTCTAAGGATTCTTTCTTTAAGAAAATCTGTACTCAGCATAACCTACATCTTCTGGATGCTGATATCCGTCACCTTGGAACTGACTATGGTCAGGTTATTTACAAGGAGCTGATTAATTTTTTGAAGGCTAATAAAGTTGAAATTATCGCTAATACAGAAGTGTCTTCTATTATACTTAATCAGGAAGAGGCAAAAAAAGATTTCAAATATCAGGTTGAAACTGCTGATTTTAAAATCTATACAAATCAGGTTGTTGTTGCGGCAGGCCGTTCTGGCAGTAAGTGGGTTAGAGATGTTTGTAAAAAACTCAAGATTCATACTCGCTCAAATCGTGTTGATTTAGGTGTGCGCTTTGAATGTCCTGACGAAATCTGGAATCATATTACAAAGGATCTCTACGAAAGTAAAATTATATACCGCACAAAAACTTATGAAGATCTTGTCCGCACTTTCTGTATGAATCCTTCTGGTGCTGTTGTTACTGAAAATACTAACGGCGGTATTACTGTAAACGGTCATTCTTTTGAAGACGCTGCTCTTAAAACTAACAATACTAACTTTGCTCTTCTGGTAAGCAAAACCTTTACTGAACCTTTTGATGACTCTTCTGAATATGGTGAAGCAATCATCAAACTTTCTAACATGCTGGGGGGCGGTGTAATTGTTCAGCGTTACGGAGATTTAATTCGCGGAAAGCGTTCTACAAAAAGCCGCATTGCAGAGAACACTGTACTACCAACCCTTAATGCAGAACCTGGTGATTTGAGCCTTGTTCTTCCAAAGCGCATTCTTGATGATATTATCGAAATGATTCAGGCACTGGACCATCTGGTTCCTGGTATGGTAAATGATGATAACCTTCTTTACGGCGTTGAATGTAAATTCTATAACAACACTGTTGATGTAGATGAACACCTGCGGGCAAAAGGTTTTGATAGTCTTTACTTTATTGGTGATGGTTCTGGCTGGACTCATTCTTTAAGTCAGTCTTCTGCTTCCGGACTTTATGTGGCAGAACAGATTGCAAAGGCTTTTTAATCACACTGAAAAACTTTAATAATATTTCATTTTTTTAGTGAAACTGTATTGTCTAAAGCGCTCTTTTTATATATTATATCAACATATATATCATTATAAGAGTATAGAATAGGTGAGGTATATGGCTAAAGGACGACCTTTAATCAACAAGGAACGCTGTAAGGGCTGTGGACTTTGTATCCGCGTTTGCCCTAAGAAGATTCTTGAAATGTCTAAAGAAACCAATGGTCAGGGAGTTTCTTTCCCTGTTTGTATTGATGAGGCAAGCTGTATTGCCTGCAGTATGTGTGCAACTATGTGCCCGGACTGCGTAATTGAAATTGAGGCTGAATAATGGCAGAAAAAGTTTTGATGAAAGGAAACGAAGCAATTGCCGAGGCTGCGGTTCGTGCCGGCTGTCGTTTCTACTTTGCATATCCAATCACACCGCAGAATGAAATTCCGGCTTATATGGCAAAACGTCTTCCAGAAGTAGGAGGAACCTTCCTTCAGGCAGAATCTGAGTTAGCCGCAATTAACATGGTAATGGGTGCTTCGGCTGCCGGATCTCGCTGTATGACTTCATCTTCTTCTCCTGGAATCTCTTTGAAACAGGAAGGAATTTCTTATATCTCTGGAGCTCAGCTTCCTGCCGTTGTTGTAAACATGATGCGCGGTGGTCCTGGTCTTGGAAACATTTCCGGTGCTCAGGGTGACTACTTTCAGGCAACCCGCGGTGGTGGAAACGGTGACTACCATGTGGTAGTTATTGCTCCAGGTACTGTTCAGGAAATGGCTGACTGTACTCTCAAAGCTTTTGAGATTGCCGACAAGTACCGCGTTATGTGTATGATTCTTGGTGACGGTTACCTTGGACAGATGTCTGAGCCTTGTGTTCTCCCAGAGTTCGTTAAAGAGTTCCCTGCTAAGCCTTGGGCTCTTACTGGTAAAACTCCAGATCGCAAGCAGAACAAGATTATGTCTTTGAAGCTTTCCGGAATTGACGGTGAACTCAACGCTCACACAAAGGCACTTTTTGAAAACTATCAGAAGATTCAGGACAATGAAACAATGTCTGAAACCTTTATGTGTGATGATGCTGATTACATTCTTACAGGTTACGGAACTTGTGCCCGTGTCTGCAAGAAGGCTGTAAAGATGCTTCGCGAACAGGGTATTAAGGCTGGTCTTTTCCGTCCTATTACACTCTGGCCATTCCCTGCAAAAGAGCTTGAAGCTGCCTGCAAGAATGCCAAGAAGATTTTGACTGTAGAAATGTCTATGGGTCAGATGGTTCAGGACGTTAAGCTTAACTGCGGACGTAGTGTAAAGGATGTTGATTTCTATGGCGAGCCTGGTGGAATCATTCCTTCAGTTGATGCTGTTATTGAGAAGGTAAAGAGCTATGAGTAAGAAATATGAATTTCCAAAATCAATGAATGATGTTCCTACACACTACTGTGGTGGCTGTGGTCATGGAATCGTTCACAAATTGATTGCACAGGTTATTGATGAAATGAATATTCAGCAGGATGTACTTTTAGTTGCTCCTGTTGGTTGTGCAGTTTATGCCTATAACTATATTAATGTTGATTCCTGCGAAGCCGCTCATGGTCGTGCTCCTGCAGTTGCAACTGGTATGAAGCGCGTTCATCCGGATAAGCTTGTTATCAGCTATCAGGGTGATGGAGACCTGCTTGCTATCGGAACAGGTGAAACTGTTCACGCTGCAAACCGCGGTGAGAACATTACTGTAATCTTTATCAACAATGCAATTTACGGAATGACAGGTGGTCAGATGGCTCCAACATCTCTTGTTGGTCAGGTTACTAAGACAACTCCTTTCGGACGTAATGCTGATGAAGTTGGATATCCTATCCGTGCCTGCGAGCTTTTGAATACTCTTGTTGAGCCAAAGTATATTGAGCGCTGTGCCGTTTACGATGTTCCACACATTAATAAAACTAAGGCCGCAATTAAAAAGGCTTTGACATATCAGAAGGAAGGAAAGGGCTACAGCTTTGTTGAAGTTCTTTCTATGTGTCCTACAAACTGGGGTGTTGCTCCAACTGTTGCTGCTGACTGGGTAAAGGATCAGATGGAACCTTATTATCCTCTTGGTGTATTCCGCGACGTTCCAGGCGGAGTTACTCCGGAAGCTGCTACTCCTGTAGCCGGCGTTGTTACAAAGTAAGGTAAGGGAGGATAAGATATGACAACAGAAATTATTTTTGCCGGATTTGGTGGTCAGGGTGTTATCCTTGCCGGAAAAATCCTTACACTTGCCGGAATGAGCGAAGACAAATACGTTTCTCACATTCCTTCATACGGTGCTGAGATGCGTGGTGGTACTGCTAACTGTTCTGTAATCGTAAGTGATGAAGAAGTTGCATCCCCTGTTATCGAAAAGCCGGATGTAGTAGTTGCTCTCAACAAGCCTTCTATGACTAAGTTTGAACAGTGGCTTAAGCCGGGCGGACTTTTGATTTACAATTCTTCTTTGATTGATATTGAACCTACTCGTAAAGATATCCGCACACTTGCTTTGCCTGCTAACGAAATGGCCGCAGAAACAAACAATGCCCGCGGTGCAAACATGGTTGTTCTCGGTTGTCTTGCAAAGGTTTGCCCTGGCATGATCAGCGGAGTTAAGCCTTTTGAGTACGCTCTTGATGAAGCAATTTCGGCAAGAAACAAGAAGTTCAATCCGATAAATATTGCTACAATTGAAGCGGCTTATAATAAAGATTACGATATAAAATAGATGCTGAAACAAGTTCAGCATGACGTGTCAACTGAACTTAAAAATCAGCATAATGTGTCACCCTGAACTTGTTTCAGGGTCTCATATAAAGGAAATACTATGAGTGAAAAAAATAAAATTGGTGCAAAGGTAAAACTGGTTCGCGAAAACCGCAAGCTTTCTATTGAAGATGTTTCTGAGCGCACAAATCTTCCTGCCGCTCAGATTCAGAGCATTGAAGACGGTTCTCTTGTTCCAAACCTCACACCGCTTATTAAGATTGCCCGTGTTCTTGGTGTTCGCCTGGGAACCTTTATGGACGATGATGAAAACCTTGGACCTGTTGTTACCCGTGCTCAGGACAAGAAGGAAGTAACCCGCTTCAGCGACCGCGGAAACGCAGTTAATTCTGACCTGGACTTCTACACACTTGCCCAGAACAAAGCCGGCCGCCACATGGATCCTTTCATCATTGATATCTTCCCATCTTCAGAAGAAGAAATCAAAACTTCAACTCACGAAGGCGAAGAGTTCATCTACGTTCTAGAAGGTGAAGTAGAAATAATCTACGGCAAGGACAAGTATGAGCTCAAGCAGGGCGATTCGATTTATTATGAATCGATTGTTGCGCACCATGTACATTCGCATGGAGAGAATAAGGCTAAAATCCTCGCGGTAGTTTATACACCAGCTTAATGTCATGCTGAACTTGTTTCAGCATCTATAAATGAGACCCCGAACCAAGTTCGGGGTGACAGTTTTTTATGGACGACAAAGAATATTACACTTTAATGAACAGGTCCTCTTCGTGGGACCTGCAGCAAATTCTTAAAAAGAAAAACTCCACAAAAAAAGCGTTATCCCAAACTCAGAAAACAGAGCTTCCGGATAACGCCCAAACTTTTACATCACTCGAACTGCGTCAGGGCCGGGCCGACGCCGAAATGCTTATAGAAAAGCAGAACGATTCGGATTCTTCTAATTAAACTTCCCGTAATTACTTACCGCTTCATCAACTGTCATTTTACCTGTAAAAACATTATAGGCTGCATTTCTAAGCTGCATATATGTATTATCAAGAATACCAATTTCCAGCTGATAAATATGTTCTGTATTTCCCATTGGTGCATAAACATCATCAAATGAATAAACTGTAGAGCAGGTGATAAGACGTTTTATCATTGCAAGATTATTTAATTCATTAGTGCGTAACAAGAAGCGCATAAACTCATTTGTCATTTCAAGATTCTTACTGTTTTTGTTAACAGAAAATTCTACTGAAGGAACTTCAAGAACAGCAGAGCCATCTTCCATAACAGGAACAGCATAGAAACTGTATTTAAAAGGTGACTTTGTAAAGGATTCCGACAGAGCCTCCCGCTTTTTTGTACCAGAAACAATATCGGCGGAAGCAAGCATCATTGGGACATCACCTTCAAAAAAGCGCATTATAACAGCAGAATAATTATCCTTAATCTTTTTGCATTCTTCTAAATCTATAAAATTATTTTTCTTAAATTCTTCAAGCCATTCAAGAGTTGGATCTAATTTATTTAATTTTGATATAGCCTCCGGATTATTCATAACTTCTTTTGTAAACATAGCATAAATCAAAGATGGCATAATAGAAGTTGCAGAATTTTCAGCCAGTATAGGACTCTTATATCCAGCCTCTTTGAATTTCTTACAAGCTTCAACTAACTTACGATAGTTAGTTGGTATCTCAATTCCTTCTTTTTTAAACAGATCTTCATTTACAAGCATACCGTTGGCTACACCTAAAACAGGAACCATTGGAAGGGATGTATTTTCTGTATAAAACAAAAGTTTTTTATTAATTGCTGAAAGGTCAATTCCAGTTTTAGCAGAATCTGCAAGATTTTCCGCGTTATCCAACAGCGGATTATAATTTGTTTTATCCAACATCCAGGGGAAGGTCATAAAAATATCAGGTGCATCCAGACCAGCAAGGGCAGTGGAAATAGTTACCTTATAATTATCCAGATAATTATAAGAAAGCTCTACATTTGGATAGAACTCATTAAAGCGGTCAAACTCTGCTTCAAGGGCTTCAAAATTCTGATAACGTCCTGCAATTTGAATTTTGCATTTTGTTTGAGTATCAAGACGGGGTAAAAATGTTTCAATTTCATTTTTCTTTTTGCAGCTGACCAGACACAGAATATTTAAACTAAATAAAAGTCCAATAATAATTTTCGTTAGTTTATTCTTCATAATCCTCTCTCTTTGTAAAATCAGGTTTTGCCTGACGGATTTTTCTAAGCTCTTTTAATACATTATTAATGTCAATTGGTTTTGCAATATGACCATTCATTCCGGCTTCAAGACATTCTGCAACATTTTCCGAGAAGGCATCTGCTGTCATGGCAATAATTGGAATTCCGGCTGCATAAGGATTTTCCAGTTTTCTAATCTGCCGTGTTGCTTCTAGTCCGTTCATAACCGGCATTTGAATATCCATAAATACAAGGTCATATTCTGCAGGCTGAATATTTCTAAGCATATCTACAGCAACCTTTCCGTTTTCCGCCCGCCTGCATTTAATTCCATACATATCAAGCAGGGTAGAGATAACCTCCCAGTTTACATCCATATCTTCTGCAACAAGTACCTTCATGTCAGCTAAGTCGGAATTGTTTTCTTCCTGTGAAGCAGCCTTATCTTCCAGGCCAAGCACCTCGCTAATCTTCTTAAACAAAGAAGATCGGAAAAGAGGTTTTGAAATAAAACCGTCTATACCGGCATCTTTTGCAGCCTCTTCAATCTGAGTCCAGTCGTAAGCAGAAACAAGAAGGATAGAAATATCGTTTCCACCAATCTGGCGGATTTTTTTAGTAAGCTGAACTCCATCTGTACCTGGCATTTTCCAGTCTAGAATAATTACATTATAAGATTTTCCAGCTTCCTTTTTTGCAAGAAGTTTTGTAAGGGCAGTCTCTTCAGATTCTGCAATTTCCGGATTTGTTCCAAGAGCGGTAAGTGTGTCGCAGGCAGTTTCAAGAAGCACTTCGTCATCATCAATAACAAGAACTTCTAAAGGAGGAAGTTTTTGTTCGTTTTCAGCCTTTGAAGATACTTCAATATCAAGCGTAACCGTAAAGGTAGTTCCTACTCCTTCCTTGCTCTGACATTCTATCTTGCCTCCCATCATATCAACCATTTTTTTTGTGATGGCAAGACCAAGACCAGTTCCCTGAATTGTATTTATTCGGCTGTCTGTCTGGCGGATAAAAGGCTGATACATAACTTCCATAAAGTCCTGGGACATACCAATACCCGTATCTGTCACTTTATATTCTAACTTTATAAAGCCTTTTTTATCGCTAGGAGACTCACTTAAATCTACATAAACCTGCTTACCAGCCGGAGTATATTTCAAGGCATTTGAAAGAATATTTATAAAAATCTGATTTATTCGAAGCTGGTCTGCATAAAGATATTCGTGTTTAATATTTTTACTTCTGAACCTGAAATCGATATTTTTCTGACGAACTGTTGGCTGCGAAATGTTTACAAGATTTTCTGCAGAATCAACAATTGAAAAGGTGACAGGTGAAAGAGATATATTACCACGCTCAACTTTAGAGATATCAAGAATATCATTTATAAGAGTTAGCAGATGATTACTTGCAAGCTTAATTTTTTTCAGATTGTCAGAAACATACTGGGAATCTTTTACATTCTTTTCTGCAATTGTTGTAAGTCCAATAATTGCATTCATAGGAGTTCTGATATCATGTGACATAGTAGAAAGGAAGTCTGTTTTAGCTTTATTTGCAGAATCAGCTGCTTCAGCGGCAGTTGCAAGCTTTCTGTTAAATCTCATAATCACAAGAATATCAAAAACAAGTAAAATCAAAAGACAGAAAGAAACTACAATAACTAGAGGCCAGTCTATATTGTTCTTAGTAATATCTGTCATAGGGATATAGGTTAGGAGAGTCCAGTCAAAAGAAGTATTAACAGGAACATGAACAATAAGACAATTTTCAGCTTTTGAGTTCTGCATTGTAAGCATGCCGGTTTCGTGAATCTGAGCCTGAAGATTTTCTAAATAATCTTTATTAATCTGATTATAGGATTTATAAAATTCAAAGAAGTTAGAATTTTTAAAAGACTTTCCTTTGATGATATAGTTTCCATCGCGATCGATAATTGAAATCTGGGCATCGCTGTATTTTTCTGAAGGGAAGACCCATTTGCTGGCAAGAACTTCTATCGGAATAACCCGCATTAAAATAGCCCTTTGCTTTTTTTGAGAATTATCAACTCTCAACTCAAGAAGATCGCAGAAGGCAATAGACTGTACACCATTCATTGGATTCGTATAAGAACGTGTAACACGAACCTGATCCTGCTGACCAAGCAATTCATTCAAAGAAGAAAATATATCAATTTCTTTGTAGGAAACATTAAAATCTTCAGGATTGTTTATTTTAGGTTTATTTGAAAAGCCCTGGAAAGAATCAACAATAACAATATGAGCAGAAATATTTGGAATTCGCTGTGCAACCTTTAAATAATCCATTGCTTCTGACATATTCATATTTTTGCGGTTTATACATGCTGCCCAGGAATCGCAAAGCCGCTGTTCACCTTCAAGATAATTCGTGGTAACCTGTTCCATACCGATGGACATATTTATAAAGTTTTCAGTATTGTACCCCCGCATAAAAGAACTTTGATTTCTGACATAAAGTGAAACGAAGAAAATTGTAAAAAGGACTATCAAAAAGTTAGCAATAATTATAAGTTTTTTTTTCATGTTTGAGGTTTCCAAAATTTAGAACGGATTTTTAGGATATCTGAATACATTGCCTTATAGTCAGTTTGTTCCTTGGCACGGAGTTTTTCTGTCATAGTAGAAAGGATTTCGTATAAAGGAGTAATTGCAAGATTTCCGATTACACCTTTTAGGGCATGACAGATTTCGAAAGCCTTTGAAAGGTTACCTGCTTCAAGTACTGCTCCAAGCTCTTCAAACTTTGCATCTCCAAGCCCCATGGAAATAAGCTTAAGATATAAATCTTCTTTTCCCATGCAACGAGAAAGGCCTGTTTCTACATCAGCCCCAAGAGCCCGCAATTCTTCTAACGTAATCATACAAACTTCTCCATTTCAGAAGGTGGAATTGGTTTAGAAAAATAATAGCCTTGTATAATATCACAGCCAGCAGCTTTTAACATATTCAATTCTTCTTCAGTTTCTACACCTTCAGCAACCACAGGTACTCCAAGATTTTTTGCGATATCAAGCACAAGTTCTACAAGCTTCATTTCTTTATTGCCCGGCTGAATGTTTCTTATAAAGGCCTTATCCATTTTCAAAACATCAATTGGCATGGCTGTGAGCATATTGAGGGAAGAGTAGCCAGAACCAAAGTCATCCATCTCAACCTTGTGGCCAAGCTTACGAAGATTTTCTATGACTTCTACAATATGTTTTGAATCTGAAGTATAGGCAGATTCGGTAATTTCCAGCATATATTCAGATGCAGAAAGTCCATTTTCTTTTACAATCTTTGTAATGAAATCTGTCATATCTGGAGCGGCAATATCTACACGGGAAACATTTACAGAAACAGGAATTGTCACTCCCAGTTCTTTTTTCCATGCGGCTATCTGGCGGGCAGCTTCTTCCCAAACATAACGGTCTAGTTTAGTAACAAGACCATTCTCTTCAAAAAGCGGAATAAAAAGGTCTGGGCGAACAAAACCAAGTTCAGGGTGAATCCATCTTACCAGTGCCTCGGCGCTGCACAAAACAGGTTTATTACCTTTTATATTAAACTTTGGCTGATAATTTACCTGAAACTGCTTCTGCTCAATTGCGGCTTCAAAGTCCTGCAAGAGGTGTGCATCAAATACTTCTTTTTCAGCCATCTTATCATCATAAATACAAATATCACTGTCACCCGAAGTTTTATTGCGAAGTGAATTACAAGCCTGAACTGCATGATCAAAACGCTGTGTCATGGCAAACTTATGTTCCGAATCAGAATAAACTCCAAGACGTAAACGGATTTCAGAAGGCTTTAAAAGAGGTGAAAGAGACTCTTTAATTTTATCTAGTAAAATATTGTGATTTTCATCATGTGGAACATAAAGATAAAAAAAGTCAGCCTCATTGCGGCCTGCAATTCCACCAGTTTTTAAAAGAGCTTTTCGAATACCATCGGCCATAGCATTCAAAATTTCATCTCCAAAACTACGCCCCTTTAGTTCATTCAAAAGATGAAAGCGTGTGAAGTTTACAACAACAGCATCCATTACTTTATCTGGAAAACGCTGATCGAACTGTGAAGCATATTCAAAGAAAAACTCCGGACTGTAGAGAAGGGTAAGCTTATCAAATTCCGTTGCATGGATGATTTTTGAATGTTCAAAAAGCTGAATTGAGTGGCGGACACGTGCAAGAATTACTTCAGGCAAATCATATGGTTTTGTAAGGAAGTCTGCAGCTCCCAGTTTAAGACTTTCAATTTCACTTAATTTTTCAGAAGTCAGAACAATTACTGGAATCTCATTAATAATTCCTTCATCATTCATAGTCTTTAGAACTTCATTTCCATTCATAACTGGCATAAGTAAATCAAGTAAGACAAGAGAAATTGTGTTGCCTTCCGAATGAATTTTTTCTAAAGCCTCTTTTCCATCAGATGCATATATAACTTTATATTCAGATTGAATTATGTTACCAAGAAGTTCACGGTTAATTGACTCATCATCTACAATCAGAATTGTTCTCTCAAATAAATCTTCCATAAATAAATATTATATATCGATTCAGAGCAGTTTGCGATATTTTTTTTTCAATTAAAAATTCTTGTTATTTTTACTTGTTTTTTCATATATTTGGATTTAAAATAATTGTTATAAATTGATATATGGAATTCAAGATATGAGAACCAAGAGAGTAATTCAATTTTTTCTCAGCTTGACCATCCTTGCCTTTGCGCTTGTAATGTCAGGCTGTACATCTGAAACATCAAAAAATAAAAATCAAAAAAAAGAAAATACAAATCTATCTTCTCAAAACGAAAGTCATTTAAAAACTTCCATTGCAGATTCTTCTGTAATTAAGAAAAAAGAACTTGATGTTTATAATCCACAGATGCGAGAATATAATTTTTACTTTACCTATAAAATAGTTCATGCCTGGTGGGATGCCGTAGCTCTTGGAATGGAAGATGCAGTACGCCAGTATGAAGCAAAAGGGATTCATATAACTTATGATTACCGCGCTCCAGAGGCAATGTCTGCCCTTGATCAGGTTCAGAGAATAAAAAAAGCCGCAGCCTTAAATGAATATGACGTAATTGGTGTTGATGTAGCAGATATAGATATTGTTACTCCAGTTATTAATCAGATTATTGCAGATGGTCACAAAGTTATGACCTTTTCCAGCTCAGATTCAGGAAAGGAAAATGGCTGTAATAGAATTGCCTATGTAGGAAATACTCATAACTATAAAGATGGACAAGATCTCGCAGAAGCACTTTGCAAATACCTAAACTACAAAGGTAACATTGCTATGCTGGTTGGAAATGTTGGCGCCCCTTGCCATGAAGAGAGAGCAAGTGGTGCAAAAGCTGTTTTTGAAAAATATGATGGAATAAATCTTGTTGATGTAAAATATGACGAAGACAGTGATTTTAATGCTTATAATTTCACAAAGGAATTTCTTGAATATTATCCTGAACTCGATGGAATTATCTGCTGTAATATGAGTAACCCTGTTGGTGCAGGCCGGGCCGTTGAAGAAGCGGGAAAGGCAGGAAAGGTAATTATTGTCGGAATGGATCACGATGAGCGGGCGATAAAATATCTTCGTGACGGTGTTATTTATGCGCTTGCTATTCAGGACTGTTATTCTATTGGTTTTGATACAATTACAACTGCAATCAAAATTGCTGATGGTATTGAACCTGGAAGTCTATACCCGGAAAAAACAGAAGAAACTACAACAGTCTTTTATCAAAAAGATGCAGCGGGTCTGCTTCGTTCGCTTTACGGTATAATGGAATAGGAGAGGCTGCAGTGAGTAAACTTACAAAACATATCATTCATATACTTGTAGCCTCAAGCATGATAATAATGACCGTCCTTTTACTTATTATGTCATTATTAACTGCAGATACTACTAAGGAAGTTACCGATAAAGCTATTGATAAAATTAGTCATTTTTATATAGAAGAAATTGCAAAGAATCGCGCTTCTCTTATTTCTAATGAGCTCGATAAAAAATATAATTACGTAAATAACGCTCTTGATATTATTACTCAAAAAGATCTTGAATCGACAAAAGCACTCAGAAATTATCTGGGTAATATGCGCAAACTCTTTAATATGGACACCTTTGCTCTTGTAGATGAAAATGGTCTTGTTTATACATCGCACTCTACCTTTTCTGGAAAGACAAGATATCCTTTCCTTGCAGAAGAAATTACAAAGCCAATTTATTCAACTGTATTAAATTATGGAGGCGAAAAACAGCTCTTTCTTGCAGTACCGGTTACCGGCGTTTATTTCAAGAATTCAAAAATAACTGCCTGCTTTGTAGAGATTAATATCAATCAGATGATGAAGTCTATGGCTTATCGCTATGATAATATGGAAACATATTTTAATCTTTATTTCAAAAATGGAGAGAGTCTTACAAATTCTAATTTTGGAAATATTCCAACGGGTTTGAATCTTCTTTCCGTAATTACTGCAGGTGAGAGTGATTCAAAGAAAATTAATAAAATTATTAATGATTTTGAAACAGGTGAAACGGGTCTTGCAAAAATTGGAGATGGAGATCAGGAAGCACATCTCTTTTATATTCCTATAAAAAATACCGGCTGGGTTCTTACAATACTTGTTTATGAACATGCAATTGATGAACAGATCAGTACCAACATTGAATCACTCATGCAGCAAACAAGAACACATGTTTTCTTTATTTTTGCCTTATTATTCTTCCTTTTTATAGGATTAATCCTGATTATTCGAAATGCTTCACATTTTAAAATTCAGCAGGAAAAAATAGTCAGTCAAAGAACTCAGCTTGCATACGAAAAATTAAATAAAGAAACTAATGCCATGCAGATTATTCACTCAGTTTTGTCTTCTGGTCCATGGACAATTGAGTTTGATGAAAACGGACAGATAACAAAATGTAACTGGTCTGATACCTTCCGTAAACTGCTAGGTTTTGATTCTGAAAAAGAATTTCCAAATACACTTGAAGCCTGGTCAGACAGACTACATACAAGTGATAAAAATTTTGTATTAAAAGCCTTTTGGGATACTGTTAATGATACAAGCGGTAATACAGTTTATGATGTTGAATACAGGCTCTTAACAAAGAATAACGGCTGGAAATGGTATCATGCAGCAGGAAATATTATCCGCAGTCCTGATGGTAAACCACAAACCTATGTAGGACTCTTTACTGATATTGATGAAAACAAAAGAAATGAAATCAATCTTATGGAACAATTCAATATTGTAAATGCACTTAGCCGTGATTATGCAAATATTTTAACAATAAATCTTACAACAAGAACAGTAAAACCTATAAAGCTTGGCGGCTATGTTCCTGAATCCTTTATGGAAAATTATAATACAGACTCTTCATACGATACCTTCTTTAGTGAATATATTGAACACAGGGTATATTCAGAAGACAGAGATTTTATGAATGAAGCAATTACACTTGATACTATAATTAAAAAACTTAATGAGTCTGATGAATATTCTTCCAGCTATCGTATTGATGATAAAGGTGAACTTCATTTTTACGAATTCAAATATATGAAACTCAATTCTGATACAATTATTGTCGGTATTATGAATATTGATAAAATTGTAAATGATGCAAAAGAAAAACAAAAACTTATTGTTCTTTCTGAAACTGACCGAATGACAGGTCTTTTGAATCGTGTAAGTGGAGAATTAAAAGTTGAAGATAATCTGAAAAAAGGAAATGGTGGTTTGTTCATTCTTCTGGATATTGACCATTTTAAGAGCTTTAACGACACTTACGGCCATGGAGTAGGAGACAAAGTAATCATAAATGTTGCAAATTGTCTGAAAACTGCCTTCCGGGAACATGACATTGTTTTCCGCTTAGGAGGAGATGAATTTTCTGCCTATGCAGCTGAAGTTCATGACAAGAAGATAGCAGAAGCAATTATTAATCGCTTTATAGATAATCTTAAAACTATTGTCATACCAGAAATTGGTGAAACTGCAATTACTGCAAGTATTGGTGCTACAATTATAAAGTCAGGAGAACCAGCCGATTTTGGAGACAACTATAAGCTTATAGATAGTGGTGTATATGAAAGTAAAAAAGTATCTGGCTCTTACGTAACATTTAAATAGTCAAATGTTTTATTTCAGGAAAGCCGGCAAAGTTTAATTATACTAAATATATTTATTATTTATTAATTTTTATATTGAATAAATAAGCATTTTTTTATACTATATGTATAAGGAGTGCTACATATGATTGAATTAACATTAAGCCAGTTATTACGTCAAAAGACAGCTGAAGATCCACAGCATGAATTTATGGTATATGCAGACCGTGACTTACGTTTTACTTATGCGCAGTTTGATAAGCGCGTTGATGATCTGGCTTGTGGTCTATATGCAATCGGAGTTAGAAAGGGTGACAATGTAGGTATCTGGGCAACAAATGTTCCGGATTGGCTTACATATATGTTTGCCTGTGCACGGCTTGGTGCAGTTGGAGTTACAGTAAATACTTCTTATAAATTGCACGAACTTGAATACCTTGTAAAACAGTCTGATTTAACTACACTTTGTCTTACAGACGGTGTAAAAGATTCAAACTATGTAAGCATGATTAAGGAACTTGTTCCAGAACTCGATGAATACGAACGCGGCTGCCTTAAATCAGCCAGATTCCCTTGTTTGAAAAATGTTGTATTTATGGGACCGGAAAAATATCGTGGCCTTTATTCAACTCCGGAATTACTTTTGCTCGGCCAGCATATTGATATTGAAATCATTCATCAGATTGAAGCTGAAGTTACTCCAGAAGATGTTGTAAACATGCAGTACACTTCCGGTACTACAGGATTCCCTAAGGGTGTTATGCTTACAAGCCGCAATATCATCAATGATGGTTTTATTATTGGTGAACGTATGCGCTATACAGCAAATGAACGACTCTGTCTTGTAGTTCCTCTTTTCCATTGTTTTGGAATTGTACTTGGAGTTATGGCTTGTCTGACTCATGGCGGTACTCACGTATTGCTCGAAAGCTTTGACCCTCTTGTAGCTCTTGCATCAATTCAGAAAGAGAAGTGTACTTCACTTTACGGTGTTCCAACAATGTTCATTGCAGAGCTTAATCATCCTATGTTCAGTATGTTTGACTTGTCTTCTCTGCGTACTGGTATTATGGCAGGTTCTGGTGTGCCTGTTGAATTGATGAAGCGCGTTAATGATGAAATGCACATGCCGGAAATTACTTCGGTTTACGGTCTTACTGAAACAAGCCCTGGAATGACACAGAGCCATTGGAACGACAGTCTTGAAGTTCGTGCCACAACTGTAGGTGACGCATTTGAAGGAATTGATGTAAAAGTTCTTGATCCTGAAACTGGTAAAGAATGTCCTGTTGGAGTGCAAGGTGAAATGTGCTGTAAAGGCTGGAACGTAATGAAGGGCTACTATAAGATGCCAGAAGCTACAGCTGAAACAATTGATGCTAACGGATATCTTCATTCCGGAGACCTTGGTGTAAAAGATGAAAACGGCAACTACCGCATTACTGGCCGTATTAAAGATATGATTATTCGTGGTGGTGAAAACATCTATCCACGCGAAATCGAAGAGTTTCTTGCACAGATGCCTGAAATTAAAGACATTCAGGTAGCAGCAGTTAAGTCTGAACGCTATGGCGAAATCACAGGTGCCTTTATTATTCTTCATGAAGGAAAAACTCTTACAGATCAGGACGTAATTGAGTTCTGCCGCGACAAGCTTTCTAAGTTTAAGTGGCCACAGCTCATTATGTTTATGGATGAGTTCCCTATGACAGGTTCTGGTAAAATCCAGAAATTTAAGCTTACAGAAATCGGTACAAAATACCGCCGCGAAGTTTTGAAGGTAGAAGACTAGAGAAGTTTCCCTAATATTTACAAAAAAGTATTAATTTTTCTCCATAAGCACTTTTATTTTTTGGGTAATAGTAGTACTATCACAAGGATGCTCAAAAATTGATAGGATAAAAGTGATGTGGAAGTATATTCTTAAACGTATTCTACTTGCTTTGTTTACTGTCTTTCTTATCTGCGTTATTACATTTGCCCTGATGAATGCAATTCCGGGCGGGCCTTTCAACAAAGAGAAAGCATTAAGTGAAGCAACCATCGCGTCATTGAACGCACGCTACAATCTGGACAAACCTCTTTATGTTCAGTTCTTTATGTACATGAAAAATCTTCTTCATGGAGATTTTGGTGTAAGCCTTAAAAATGGAAGGGAAATCAAAGGAATCATCAGTGAATCATTCCCAGTTTCCTGCCGTCTTGGTCTTTCAGCTGTAATTGTTGCCCTGATTCTTGGTACAATTTTTGGAAGTCTTGCAGCTCTTATGCGTAACAAATGGCCAGACAGATTAATCATTTTCTTTTCTACCTTATTTACTGCAGTTCCAAGCTTCGTTCTAGCAACTCTTCTTCTTTTAGTATTCAGTATTAAACTCGGATGGATTCCGGTATGGTCAGCAGAAAACACAAATTATCTGCTACCCGTAATTGCTCTTGCAGCATATCCAATGGCTTATACAACACGTCTTGCAAAAACAAGTATGCTCGATGCTCTTAGTCAGGACTATATACGCACTGCAAAAGCAAAGGGTGTTTCTAAGTATAAGGTAATCTTTAAGCATGCATTGCGTAATTCACTTCTGCCAATCATTACTTATGCAGGACCGGAGATTGCATACATTATCACTGGTTCTATGGTAGTAGAAACTGTATTCACAGTTGGTGGAATTGGTTCTAAATTTGTTAGCGCAATTTCAAACCGCGACTATACAATGATTATGGCAACAACAATCTTCCTTGCAACACTTATGGTATTTGCAAACGTTATCTGCGACTTGCTTTATAAAGTTGTTGACCCAAGAATTAAATACGAATAACGAGATTCGAATAAGAGCAGGTAAAACATGACAACATTTGACGTTAATAAAACACCAAAAAAGTATGCCTTAAGCCTTCAGATGGATTTGAGCAAATTCGAAAAGGCAACTGATGAAGAAAAAAAGCAGCAGGATGTAATGAGCGAAAGTACAACCTTTTTTAAGGATGGTATGAGAAAGCTCTTCAAGAATCCATTGGCTGTTGCAAGTATTATTGTACTTGCATTTGTAATTGTAACCATCGTAGTAGCTCCACACATTGTTCCATACAGCTATGAAGAAATTCTTTCTGTAGAAGGAAAGCGTGATAAGGGTGCAAAAAACCTGCGCCCTTTTGAATACAGTAAGGCAGAACAGGCTTATATTGAAAAGGGTAATTTCCGCTTTCCACATATCTTTGGAACAGATGAACAGTGCCGCGACTACTTTATCCGCGTAATCTACGGAACCCGCGTTTCACTTGTTGTAGGCTTTTTTGCAAGTCTCATAGTTCTTTTGATTGGAATCATTTATGGAAGTATTTCTGGCTATGCAGGAGGGAAGGTCGATTTGATAATGATGCGGATAGTCGACATTATATATTCGCTGCCCGACATGCTTGTCATAATTTTGCTTTCTGTAGTGCTTTCAAATGTACTTCAGTTTAAGCCGAACTCTTTCCTCGCAGGAATGGGGTCAAACATGATTTCCCTTTTCATTGTATTCGGACTTCTTTACTGGGTTGGAATGGCTCGTCTTATCCGTGCTCAGATTCTTTCAATTAAGGAAAACGAATATATTCTTGCAGCCCGTTCAATTGGGGCAAAGCCAGGTCATATCATCAGAAAACATATTATTCCAAACTGTCTTTCTGTAATCATTATTTCTACAGCACTCCAGATTCCTTCTGCAATTTTTACAGAAAGTTATTTGAGTTTTGTTGGACTAGGTGTTCAGGCTCCAATGCCATCTCTTGGTTCCCTTGCAAACTCTGCCCGCGGTGGTCTTCAGAGCTATCCATATAAACTGGTTTTCCCAGCTCTTATGATTTGTCTTATCGTTCTTAGCTTGAACCTCCTTGGTGACGGCTTAAGAGACGCCTTTGACCCAAAATTAAATAAGTAGGTGTATGTAATATGAAAGAGATTTTGTTACGAGTTGATGATTTACATACAACATTTAAAACCGACAAAGGTGAAGTTCAGGCAGTAAACGGACTTTCTTTTGATTTACATGCCGGTGAGATTCTTGGAATTGTAGGTGAATCTGGATCTGGAAAGAGTGTAACTGCATATTCTATTATGCAGATTCTTGCAGATAATGGTTCTGTAAAAAGCGGAAAAGTTTTGTATAAGGGTCAGAATATTCTTGAATATTCTGCTGATGAAATGAGAAAGTTCCGCGGTAAATGCTGTTCAATTATTTTCCAGGATCCTATGACAAGTTTGAATCCGGTTTTTACAATTGGAAATCAGCTTAAAGAAGCAATCAAACTTCATACAGATAAAAAAGGCAAGGAACTTCATGCGCGTGCTATAGAGATGCTTGAGCTAGTTGGAATTAACGAACCAGAGCGTCGTCTTAAGCAGTATCCGTTTGAACTTTCCGGTGGTATGCGCCAGCGTGTTATGATTGCAATGGCACTTGCCTGTGAACCAGATGTTCTTATTGCTGATGAACCGACAACTGCGCTCGATGTAACAATTCAGGCACAGATTCTTGAAGAGATTCAGAAGCTTCAAAAGAAAATGGGTATGGCAGTAATTCTTGTTACCCATGACCTTGGTGTTATTGCAAACATGTGTGATGACATTATCGTTATGTATGGCGGTAAGGTTTGCGAACGCGGAACTGCTGATGAAATCTTCTATAATTCAAAGCATGAATATACAAAAGGCTTGCTTAAATCAATTCCAAATACAACAAATATGAATCAGAAGCTGGAGCCTATTGCAGGTACTCCAATCAATCTTCTGAATCTTCCAAAGGGCTGTTCTTTCTGTACACGTTGTAAAAATGCAATGAAGATTTGTCTTACAGAACCACCTGAGGAATTATTCATTAATGATAATCATATTGCATCCTGCTGGATGAACGTAAAAGAGGCATTGGAAGAAATGTCTGAAAATCCGGAGGTACAGTAATGAGCGACAATTCAAACGTAATTCTTGAAGTACAAAATCTTAAAAAATATTTTCCTGTAAAATCAGGATTTAAAAAGCTGACCTTAAAAGCTGTAGACGGAGTTTCTTTTACTATTAATCGTGGAGAAACACTTGGTCTGGTAGGTGAGTCTGGATGTGGTAAAACTACAGTTGGACGCACATTGCTTCAGCTTTATAAACCAACTGATGGTAAAGTAATTTTTGAAGGCCAGGAAATAACTGATAAAAACATCAACGAAATGCGAAAGAAAATGCAGATGGTTTTCCAGGATCCTTATTCATCTTTGAATCCTCGCATGACAGTTGAAGACATTATTGGTGAACCACTGGATGTTCATAAGCTTTATTCAAGCCGCAGTGAACGCCGTGAAAAAATCCTGAGTCTTATGGAGTTAGTTGGACTTAACGCAGAGCATGCAACCCGTTATGCTCATGAGTTCTCTGGCGGTCAGAGACAGCGTATTGGTATTGCACGTGCACTTGCTGTAAGACCAGATTTTATTGTCTGCGACGAACCAGTTTCTGCGCTCGATGTTTCCATTCAGGCTCAGATTATTAATATGTTTGAAGAGCTTCAGGCAAAGCTTGGTCTTTCTTATCTTTTTATTGCTCACGACCTTCTTGTTGTTCAGCATATTTCAAAACGAATTGCAGTAATGTATCTTGGTAAGCTTGTTGAAATTGGAGATGCAGATGAAGTTTGTAACAGCCCAATCCATCCATATTCAATCAGCCTGCTTTCTGCAGTTCCTATTCCAGATCCAAAACTGGAAAGAAGCCGACAGCGTATTGTACTCGAAGGGGATGTTCCGAGTCCGCTTGCTATGTCGGAAGGATGTCCATTCAGAACCCGCTGTAAATATGCGACAGAGAAGTGTGAAAAAGAAATGCCACCGTTAACAGACAGAGGCAACGGACACTTTGCTGCCTGCCACAATAAATAAGTGGCCTATTAATTATGCAAATATTTTAGAGGAGAAATATTTATGAAAAAAAATCTAGTTTTTATTGCAAGTGCACTTGCTGTACTCGCAATCACCGGTTGTTCAAAAAAAGCAGCTGCACCAAAGGCTGAAGCTGCAACAACAACAAAAGTTTCTGATGCTTCTTCACTTGTAAGCAAAGCATTCATTGACCCGATTACAGGCTGGTCAAAGTATGACAATCTTATCAAGGAAATCAAGGCAGAAACAAATTATGATTCTCGTACAAAGAAAATGCACGAAGCAGAAGACATTCTTATGTCTAACTACTGTGTAATTCCATTGTACTATTACAATGATGTTTACATGCAGAAACCTTATGTAAGCGGTATCTATGCAAATGCATTCGCTACAAAATTCTTTATGTATTCAAAACTCAGCAATGGTTCTAAAACACTTAGAATCCAGCTTGCTTCAGAGCCTGATTATCTTGACCCGGCTTTGAACTCTTCTGTAGACGGTGCTTGTCTTGCTGCAAACTCATTCTCTGGACTTTACACATATAATGAAAAAGGTGTAACAGTACCAGCTTGTGCAGAAAAATATACTGTTTCAAATGATGGATTAACATATACAGTTACTTTGAAGAAGAACCTTAAATGGTCTGATGGTTCAGCTCTTACAGCAGCAGATTTTGAATATTCTTGGAAACGTGCTGTATCTCCAGACACAGCAGCAGACTATGAATATATGTTCTCTGGTTTTGACGGATACGATAACGGAAACTTGAATGTAAAAGCTTTGGATGATACAACACTTCAGTTTGTTCTTTCAGCACCATGTGCATACATTGAAGATCTTATGGCATTCCCAACATTCTATCCAGTTTGCAAAAAGTATGTTGAAGCTAATTCAACAAAAGAAGCACCTGGTGCATGGTGTACAAACGCAGGCTTTGTAAGTAACGGTGCTTATGTTTGTACAAGCTGGAAACATGATGTTTCTATGACTTATGAAAAGAACCCTTACTGGTTCGATGCTGATAAAGTAACAGTTGAAAAACTTGAGTTCATGCTTTCTGCTGATGATACAGCAATCTTCGCTGCTTACAACGCAGGTAACCTTGAGTTCATTGATGAAGTTGCAAATGATGAAATTGCAAAACTTCTTGAAACAAAGAACTCAGAGTTCCACATTGTAGATGAACTTGGAACATATTATGTTGCATTCAATGCTAAATCAAAGCTCTTTGAAGGTAAAACTCCAGAACAGGCTGCTTGTATGAGACAGGCTTTGTCTCTTATCATTGATCGTGATTACATTGTTGAAAACATTGCTCAGACAGGTCAGGTTCCTGCAAATGCATTCATTCCACTTGGAATGGCTGATGGTAACGACGGAGTATTCAAGTCTGATGCTGTTAAGCAGGGATATTATGATCCAAGTGCAATCAGTAATGATCAGGAAGGAACACTTGCAAAAGCAAAAGAACTTCTTATGGCTGCAGGCTTTAAGTTTGATGCAGAAGGAAAGCTTTCTTCTGAAACTCCTATATCAATTGAATATCTTACAAACCAGACTTCTGCACACATTGCAATTGCAGAATCTATTCAGCAGGATTTCTCTTCAATCGGAATTAAGATGACAATTCAGGTTCAGGACTGGAATGTATTCCTTGAAGAACGCAAGAACGGAAATTTCGACATTGCACGTGAAGGCTGGATTGCAGACTTCAACGACCCAATCAACATGCTCGAAATGTGGATTTCTACATCTGGTAACAACGACTGCCAGTTCGGTAGATAATCTAGTCGTGTCATTACCCGGCTTGACCGGATAATCTTTATCGAGAAGACACAGATTGATTAACAGTCTGTGTCTTTTTTTGTTTAAAACTTATGGTATAATAAGAATATGCAAGAAAGATTATTCCCTATAGTTGAGTTTTTTGTTTTCGCCTTTACTTTCATGTTATATATCGGATGTTCCTCAAGCAAACAGGTTGCTGGTGCTGATTCACACCTAGAACACACAGGCTTTTATGTTGATGGTACCACCTTGCGTTCGGCTGATGGAACTCCGTTTATAATGCGTGGAATAAATCATGGTCATAACTGGTTTCCAAATGAAGAAAAAGTTGCTTTTGACTCAATTGCTTCTACAGGCGCAAACACTATAAGAATCGTTCTTTCTGATGGCCAGAGATGGAAAAAAGATGACAAGGTCTCTCTCAGAAATTCTATTGAAGCTACAACCTCACGTGGAATGCTTCCAATTGTAGAAGTTCATGATGGTACAGGTTCAGATGATATAGATGTTCTTACCCGGATAGCTGAATACTGGTGTGAAATGGCTGATGTACTTGCTGGTACAGAAAGTTATTGTATTCTGAATATAGCCAATGAGTGGTGTGGAGGCTGGAAATCAAAAGTCTGGCGTGACGGGTACACAAAAGTCATTCCTATAATAAGAGAAGCTGGAATCAAAAATACCATTATGGTTGATGCAGCAGGCTGGGGCCAGTTCGGATATTCAATTCGTAAATACGGTGCAGAAGTATTTAATTCAGATCCTCTTAAAAATACAATGTTTTCCGTTCACATGTACGGAATGTCTGGCCGCTTTAACTGGCTCATCCGTTTTAATCTTGAAGGTGCTACAAAACAGAATCTTTGTGTCTGTGTAGGTGAGTTTGGTTGGAAACACTCAGACGGAGACGTAAAAGAAGATTACCTCATGAAATACTGTCAGGAAAATCAAATAGGCTGGCTTGCCTGGAGCTGGAAGGGCAATTCTGGCGGGGTAGAATATCTTGATATGACAGAAGACTGGGATGGAAGCCGTCTTTCTGACTGGGGAGATAAGGTTATTAACGGGGAATTTGGAATTAAAAAGACTTCGATACATAAATAAAAGGAGTTTTTCTCCCATCTGTAGCCTCATTCTTGATGTAAAATTAAAGAACGAGGTATATATGAAAAAAACTGGAAAACTTATTTTATCAATCTTCTTAGTAATTTTTAGTCTAACGGGATGCCCGTCTCCAAACACAACAAAAGAACCGGAAAATCAACCTGAACAAAATAATCAGGAAGAAAATGAACAGATTGAAAATACTCAAAAGATGGAAATTAAGATAAATGAGTTTTCCATCTGGCCAAGTGAAAAAGGTTCTTACAATAAAGAAACAGGACTCCTTGAAATGCAAGGCGAATGGCAGGGAGCAAAACTTCTTACAGATAATCTTGAAACAAAAGGAAAATATCTCTGCTTTGAATATACAGTGTTAGAAGGCAGATTGCGTTTTGGCGCAAAATATGATGATGACACAGACGACAGCATCTCATGTCAGTTGACTTCAAAAGTTCAACTGCCTCTATCTGGAACAAAAAAAGTCAAAGAAATCTGGCTTTACTGCACAAGTGAAAAAGTAAAAGTTAAAATCAACAAAATATATTTTTCAGATGAAAGAAGTATAGATTCACCAGTAGTTGATGCAACAGCGACACCAGTTTCCTTTAATAACAGCATATCATCAAAAGATTTCGTAAAAAAAATGGAATACGGCGTAAACCTGGGTAATTATTTTGACTCCTGGGGGTCCCTTACAGATGGTCTTGGAGTCTGTCTTGACTGGGGACAGCCGCTTACTACTCAAGATATGATAAAATCTTTGGAAACAAGCGGTGTAAAAACAATCCGTATTCCTGTTACCTGGTTCAATCACATAATTGATGATAAATACACTATAGATCCTCAATGGATGAAAATGGTAAAAGAGGTTGTAGACTGGGCTTATAGCGAAGGATACTACGTAATTCTAAACACACACCATGACGTGCATGACAAAATGACAAGCCCGATTAAATATCACGAAGGATATATTTTAAGGAATAACCAGGCTGATATTGAAGAATCTGAACGTTTCTTAAAGGCTGTCTGGAAACAGATTTGTACAGCCTTCAACAACAGCTATAATGAACATTTGATTTTTGAAACATTGAATGAACCTCGAAATACTGACCATACATCAACTCACTGGGACTGTCTAAAAGGTTGTCCTGAATGTGAAAATCAAATAGAACTGGCAAACCGCTTTAATCAGCTATGTCTGGACACAATCCGTGAAAGTGGCGGAAACAATGCAAAACGTTTCGTACTGATTCCAAATGCCGCAGACAGCCACCGTTCTGCACTGGATGATAACGATTTTAAAATGCCAGCCGACATCAGCTCTGCAAATGATAAACTGATTTTAACACTCCATCATTATCCTTTGAACGACCATTTATGGAAAAGCCAAAGCTGGGATTTATCTCTTATGGAAGAAGAATTCTCAAAATTAAATGAAAAATTTATAGAAAAAGGAATTCCTATTGTCATGGGAGAAATCGGTCCATGCGGAACAGACAGTATTGAAAAAGCCCTTGGACGTCCCCTTACAGAAGAAGAAGCTTATGCCCCATGCTCCGACCTTACAAAAATTGCCGCAAAGTACGGTATGTCTGTGATTATGTTTCCCCGTGAATACGGACTTGGAAATCTGGACTTTACAAAACGCCTGGTAAATGAATATTTAGAAACAGCCAAAACAAATGAAGATGAAAATGAAATCATAATTGGTAATAATTTCTGGATTGCAGAAGGACAGGGCTCTTATGATACAGACACGCAGACTTTACAGCTTACACAACAGTATGCAGATTTTGCATTGACTCCAGAATATGAAGCAAAGGGAAATTATATTTGTATTGAATATGAAAATCTGGAAGGAATGCTTATTTTGTGCGCAATATACGATGAAGGAGACAACAACTTTTACAATGAAGGAAATCCCGACTCCACACTTACCCTGAAAGCTGCTGATACAAAGGCTTACCTTAGATTAGAAGAATCAAATCTGAAAATATCAAAGAAAATTAAAATTAAACTGCACCGCAGGAACAAGGATGGTGAAGCAAAAATAAAAATCAAGAAAATCTATTTTACAGATAAAACATATATTGCTGACGAAGAAACAAAGCAGCCCGTAGTTGATACCGCTTCTCCAGTCAGTTTTGATAATTCAATTTCTGCAATCAATCTGGTAAAAGATATGGGTGTAGGCTTTAATCTTGGAAACTGTTACGAAGCCTATAACAGCATGGAAGATGATGCCGATGCCTATCTTTACTGGGATGGAGCAGGGTATTGGAAGAGTTTTACAATGTCAAAAGATGTTATAGAAGATCTGGCAGCAAAGTTCAGAAAAGATTCAAATGGAAAATCAAATGCAAAATCAATCCGCATTCCCGTAACCTGGTTCAATCATATTATTGACGATAAATACACTATTGACCCTAATTGGATGGAAACTGTAAAACAAGCCGTTGATTGTGCTTACGAGCTGGGCTTTTATGTAATTTTGAATTCACACCATGATATAAGACCAAATATGAACTCACCATTAAAATATCATGAAGGTTATATTGCAAGAAACACTGCTGCCGACATTGCTGAATCAGAACGTTTCTTAAAAGCAATCTGGGAACAAATCACAAAAGCCTTTAACAATTCCTACGATGAGCACCTTATTTTTGAAACAATGAACGAGCCGGGAAACAGACACGAGCATTGGGGAGTTCAAAAGGGATGTTCAATTTGCCAGGATTCTGCAAGACTTGTAAATCAATACAATCAGCTTGTTCTTGATACAATCCGTGCAAGCGGTGGAAACAATGCAAAACGGTTTGTCTTAATTCCAAATGTTTGCTGCCAGTTTGATAGCGGATTATATAATGATGTAAGTCTGGAAGCTGATGTATTTAAAATGCCGGCTGACACAGCCCAGAACAAACTTATTCTAACTGTACATAAATACCCAATGTGGGATCATTTATGGAAAGAAGAAGAAAATGACTATCCAGACCTGGAAGCGGCTTTTGAAAACCTTAATAAAAACTTTGTAGAAAAAGGAATCCCTGTTGTAATTGGAGAAATCGGGCCTACTTCAAATGCTGATATCAACAATAAAGACAGTCTTCCATACAAACTGGGACACGTCCTTACTGCCGAAGAAGTTCTTCCTCCTTTATCTGATTTAGCAAAACTTGCAGGAAAATACGGAATGTGTATTCTTGATTTTCACTTGTCAGACTTATTCCTGCAAATCAACGGAAAATATATACCGGGGATTCTTGCTTATGACTGGACTAATGCTGCACAATATCAATAAAATATCATTATGAACTTCAAGAATTTTTTGTTTTGCTTTATAAGTTTATTTTTTTTCTCTACTTTAAATGTTTATGCTCAGGAAAACTCTTTTTATGAAGAATTTCCTGAATACTCTGTAAATAAAATCATACATATTGATAAACATTATGACTTCATTGAGTTAAAATCTACACTTAAAAAGCAAAATATTCTGCTTTATGTAAATAATAAAAGGTCTGAATACAATGTAATTTTTGAAAGCAAACCAGATTATACTTATTATAATTCAGAAATGTATTACAGTAAAAAATCTGAAACCTTATATTATAATATTAATGCAAGTCCACAGTATGTAAACAATCATAATATTTATTATGATGCAGGACTTTATTCTTTTTCTAAAGTAAAGGGCAAATTCTGCAAAGAAGGGATGAAAAGATATTTTCTTCCTGCAGACTGGATGTTTTTTTCCCTTTGGGATTCCTTTGAAAAGTATGATGACTACAACTTATTTCTGGATTATGTTTATTCAATTTCAGATTCCTGTGAAAAATCTTTCTGTGTAAAAACAGAAAATGGACAGCTTCTTACAGACAAAGAGGCACTATCATACATACGTGAAAACAATCTGTATTTTTTTTCAACAGACATATACATTTTTCTGCACAATTATTTAAAACGAATTGAAAATGGCAACATCACAGAAAAATCAGCTTATACACTAAACGGAAATCCTTTTTTAAAAGATACCCTTTGTAAAAAAGCCCTTTATGATTGTGCCTTTATTGAATCAGACGATGGAATATGGCTTATAAAAGAAAACTCACATCCCCAAACTGCAACAGATGGAGCAGGAAATCAATATGAAAAATGGGTTATAGATTATTTGACGCCTTATTTACTGGAAGATAAAGACGGAAAAATTGCAGCAGAAGAAAATAAGGTCTTGAAAACTGTAAAAATCTGTCCTGTAAAAACAATGGATGATATTGAACAAAGCGTAATCAGTTATAAAGGTTATCTTTTATTGCGTGATATAAATGGAGAAAGCTGGTGGGCCTATAAGGAAGAAAATCTTTTTAAGCAGGATGGCTATCAAGAGATGATTTCTTATTTAAACAAATTAAACAAAGCATACAAACCTGCTGATAAAATACAAACTCTGTCTGCATCATCTTCAAGTAACATATGTTTTCTCATCTCTATCATCTTATTCATTCTTCTTACACTGGCAATCATCCTCATCATCACCCTACAATCTAAAAAATATCAGCAGCACCTGAACAAAAAAGACAAACGCTTTATATTCACAATTCAAAATAAGGAACGCACAAAAATCTCGCGAGACCTTCATGATTCTGTAGTTCAGACAGTCAGGGCAATCCGTACAGATGTAGAAATGCTGAAAGTCCAGCCAGAAGATTTGGAAAAACAAAAACAGATAGTAAAAGAGATTACAAACACCGTAATCCTTCTGCGCAATATCTGCTACAATCTGAGTCCTGCCGAAATCAGCCTTGCAGAAAATAAAGACGGACAGGGGGCTGGAACAAATCATCTGGAACTTCTTTCTGTAATAGATACTCTCTGCAAGCAGTTTTCTCAAAAAACAAATATACCATGTTCCATTAACACCGACACAGCCTTTTATGTACCTGTATTTTCGCTGGAAGTTTCAAAATATGTTATCCGCGTATTCCAGGAGATTCTTACAAACATAGAAAAACATTCCTTTGCAACTTCTGTCAATATTCTGATAAGCAATGAAGAACTGGAAGATAAAGAAATGCTTAAAATCGTTGTAATTGATGACGGAATCGGCTGCGAGCAAAAGGAAATGACAAAAAATAAGCACCACTTTGGTGTAAGGAATATCATAGAAAGCATGAACCTTATTGGCGGAAAGGTTGAATTTTACACAAAACCTAACGAGGGCATGAATATTGTTTTGAAAGTTCCCTGCAGCAGACTGGCAACCGAAAAGTCAGAAGGAAGCACAAAATGAAACACAATCTTTTTCTGATAGACGACCATTCAATGTTACGCAAGGGCATTTCTGCATATCTTGAAGAAAAAACATACTGGCAGATCACAGGTTCTTTTACGGATTCAAAAGCCTGCATTGAAGAATTGCAGAGACTCAAAAAGAGAAATCCCCCGGAGCCTTTTCCAGAAATTGCAATCATAGACATTCAGCTTGGTAAAGAATCTGGCTTTGACCTTGTAAGTCATATAAAATCTGAATTTCCCCAAGTCAAAATCGTAATCTATTCTATGTTTGATACCCTGGGCTTTAAGCTGCAGGCAAAAGATTTAGGAGCTCAAGGTTTTATTTCAAAGGCCAGCAGTGATGAAAAGCTTGTGACCTGTCTAAATACCGTTAAAAATGGCGGTACATATTTTGAAGAAAACGAACCTTCCATTCAAAAGGAGCTGGATTCTATAGTTCCATTTCTAAAATTAAATGAAAGGCGGGTATTTGAGCTTGTTTTACAGGGAAAATCAAATGACCAGATAAAAGATGAACTTTTCCTTGGGCTTCACACTATAGAAAACTATGTAAGCTATATTTTAAATATTTCAAACTGCAAAAGTCGCAAAGCATTAATAAATAAATTCTGTTAGACTCGCTCAGAACAACAAACTTTAATAATACTAAATATATTTATTATATTTTAACTTTTCTATTGATTATTCAAACAAAGTTTTGTATTATATAATTGTCGAGGCAAGCCCGACGATGACAGGCCCTGTCATTTCCGGACTAAGTTCGGAAATCTATAAAATGAGGTGCAATATGAACGAGGAGATTAAAGCAGTAGCAGACCGTTTAATCGGTCTGCGTGAAATTATGGACGTGTCAGTTGAAGAAGCTGCAGGTGTTTGCGGTATTTCTATTGAGCAGTATCAGAAGTATGAGACTGGCACTGTTGATATTCCTGTTGGAATTTTACAGTCAATGTCTAAGAAGTATGGCATTGATCTTGGAACACTTATCTCCGGAAAAGAACCTCATATGCATTCTTATTGTTTGACTAAGAAGGATAAAGGACTTTCTGTTGATAGACGCAGTGACTATAAATATCAGGCATTGGCTGCAGGTTTCCAGAACCGTAAAGCTGATCCTTTTATAGTTACAATCACACCTGAAGAGACAAAAGAGATTCATTTCAATTCACATCCAGGACATGAGTTTGAGTATATGATTGAAGGCTCAATGAAGCTTGTTGTTGATGGAAAAGAAATGACTCTAGAAGAGGGAGACAGCGTGTATTTTGATGCGACAAAACAGCACGGAATGCAGGCGTTGAATAACCAGAAAGCAAAGTTTTTAGCGATAATTATTTAGAAATAATGTCATGCTGAACTTGTTTCAGCATCTACAAAAAGATCCCGAAACAAGTTCGGGATGACGTACTAAGGATTTTTTATGTTAGAAGATTTTCTTGAACGAACTGAGTTTAAAGATTATAAAGATTTTTTTGAGAATTATAAAATAAAGGTACCGGAAAATTTCAACTTCGGTTATGACGTAGTTGATGTTCTTGCACAGCGCACTCCGGATGCAAAAGCCTTTGTATGGTGTAATGATAACGGCGAAGAACTTGTTATGACCTTTGGCGAACTTAAAGAACGCACAGACAAGGCAGCTGCTTACTTCCGCAGTATCGGAATTAAGCGCGGCGACTTTGTTATGCTGATTTTGCAGCGCCGTTATGAGTTCTGGCTTTCTATTGTAGCCTTGCACAAAATTGGAGCATCAGTTATTCCTGCAACTCATATGCTTACAAAGGAAGATATCGTATTCCGCTGTAATGCCGCTTATATTAAGGCCGTAGTGGCAGTTGACCATCGCGAACTCTTTACTTACATTGAAGAAGCTCAGAAGGAATGTCCTTCACTTACAACTCTTGTTGCAGTTCCTCCTTTTGGAATTGATCAGGGCATGAGTGCTGAGTTCAAGGCAAAGCATCCTGCATGGCTGGACTTTACAGAAGGTTATCTCAACGTGAGCGAAGCTGCTCTTAAAGATTTCCACGCCCTCAAGCGTGAAGAAATCAGCAAGAACGACGACATTCTTCTTGCATACTTTACATCAGGAACAACAAGCCATCCAAAACTTGTTTCTCACAACTTCCTTTATCCGCTGGGACACATTGTTACTGCAAGCTACTGGCAGCAGGTTCAGAAGGGCGGACTCCATCTTACTGTAGCTGATACAGGCTGGGGTAAGGCAGTGTGGGGTAAACTCTATGGTCAGTGGATTGCTGAATGCTGTGTATTTATCTATGACTATCATGATAAGTTCAAGCCAATCGACCTTATTAAGCAGATTGAAAAACATCACATTACATCTTTCTGTGCGCCACCAACAATCTACCGCTTCCTTATCCAGGAAGATTTGACTCAATACGATTTCTCAAGTTGTCTACATTGGTCGACAGCAGGTGAACCACTTTCAGAAGAAGTATTCAACAAATGGAAGGAAATCACTGGAAAAGAAATCCGTGAAGGCTTTGGTCAGACAGAAACAACGCTCAGCCTCTTTAATTATGGCAACGAACGCATTAAACCGGGCAGTCTCGGAAAACCTGCTCCTTACTATAATGTTACTTTGATTGATGAAGAAGGCAACGAAGTAGAAGACGGTGAAGTTGGTGAAATCGTAGTTGATATGAAAAACGGAAACTTCCCTGGTCTTTTCATGGAATATTTCGGCGACCCTGCAAAAACTAAGTCTGTAATGCACGACGGCTATTATCACACTTCTGATAACGCATGGCGTGATGAAGACGGATACTTCTGGTTTACAGGCCGTAATGACGATGTAATCAAATGTTCCGGTTACCGCATTGGTACTTTTGAAGTTGAATCTGTTCTCATGCAGCATCCTGCAGTTGTAGAATGTGCAGTTACAGCCGCTCCTGACCCTGTACGTGGTCAGGTTGTAAAGGCAACAATCGTTCTTGCAAAGGGCTATGAAGGAAGTGATGAGCTTGTAAAAGATATTCAGAACTTTGTAAAGAAGACAACTGCGCCATATAAATACCCAAGAATCGTAGAATTCAGAGACAGTCTGCCAAAGACAATCAGCGGTAAAATTATGCGTAAAGATATCAAGTAGATGCTGAAACAAGTTCAGCATGACACTGTCACCCCGAACTTGTTTCGGGGTCTTTTTATAACAAACTTGCAATATCCTTAACAGATTCCGACGCAGTAGAAACACTTGAAATATTCTGAGAGAAGCTTTCAATGCCCTTTGCAATTTCCTGTAGGGCCACAAAAATCTGTTCACTTGCACCAGTAAGCTGTTCAACATTAAGCATAATCTGATTAGAGCTGTCTGCTGTAGACTGTGACGACTGCATGATGCTTTCAAATTCCTTTTCAAGAGATTTAGCACTTTCACAACCGTTATCAATCTGTGCAGTTCCTTTTTCACTATCCTGAATAAGAGCTTCTGAAGCCTTCTGAATATCAGTAATAATCTCACGAATTTCTTTAATACTATCAATGATGTTGTCAGAAAGACGACGAATTTCAGTAGCAACGACATGGAAGTTCTTTCCGGCTTCTCCTGAGTTAGAAGCTTCAAGCTCAGCGTTAAAGGCAATAATTTTTGTTTTATCTGCAACATTATTTATGATGCTTACAATATCCCAGATACCATTAATCTTTGAGTTCAGTTCCTTAATACCGTCTATAGTGAGCATATTTGTATTTTTGATATTTATAAGCTCATTTACATTATTCTGCAGTGCCTGATTTCCTGAAATAACTGCATCGCGTGACTGTTCTGCGAGGGTAGTAACTTCCTTGATTTTTTCTCCTATATTATTTGCAAGCTCTGTTGAATCATGCATTGTAGAAACAATTTCCTTTACTGCGGCACTTTGATTCTGGCTGTTGGCGGCAGAAACTCTTGTTGCTTCTGCAAGATTTGTAGATTCTGTAAGAAGATTATCACTTATGTTTTTCTGAGTCTTTTGAATGCGTTTTGTAATAACCTTGAATACAATGAAGAATTCAACAAGACTCGTAAACCAGCCGATTAAACTGTAAGTGATGAAACTATCAAAATGAGAACCCGGCATTTTGGAATTTACAATAATGCCGTAAGGTACTGTCATCATGTTAATGATTGCTGCATCTACAGAAGCCCACATTGCAACATTCTGAACGCGGAAAAGATTTTCACTCATCTTCATGCCAACTTCTCGCATAAGGCCTGCCATATGGATTCTTTTTACAAGAACATAGTTTACGGTATAGCACATAAAGCCCGTTGCAAGAGACTGCATTTCCATCAAAGTAAAAGAATAAGGATTAAATGGATGAACTCCTTTTTTTGCTTCAATCAGTGCCGTAGCACCGGATCCAACTAAAAAACCAATGATATGAGCAATGATGATTATAATGTCATAATTGCGGTAAATCTTATTTAATCTTGCAATATCCTTTTTAGTAATAGCCTCTTTGCTCTTTTTACCTTTCTCAATAATCTCATCAAAATTATTAAGAAGAGGCCATTGAAATAAAGAGCAGATTAAAATAAGTCCCAGTGTAATTAGAACAGTAGGAACGCAGCCCAATATGATTTTTCCTGGAGTTTCGTAAATGAATCCATAGTGATAAATTCTAAGGAAAAATACTCCTATGTAAGTTGACGCAAAGATTGTACAAAAATATTTCTTAAAAGTTTTCATGTCTTCCTCCTGTATGAAACTTTGTCAGATATTTACTTAGTCATAAATGCAATCGCGCCATCCCAATTTTCCGGCGGATTCTTTATAAATTCTTCGCAGCGGTCCAGCATAAGTTTTGCAGCCTTATCATTTGCTACTGCTTGAAGTGCTTTTACAAAATAGTCTTTTGCAAGATGCCAGATTCCCTGCTTGTAAAGCTCCATACCTTTTATATAGGCATTTTTATATTCAGCTGGGAACTCTTCAGGGCTGCGGTCTACGGCATAAATTGGAACTGCATTTTTCTTTCCCTTTACACGAACATCATCAAGATGACGGAAACAGAAAGAATCTTCTCCGGCATCGGCACGAACGCTTTCGCTGACAAGAATTTGAGTACCGTAAGTTTTGGTAAGTCCTTCCAGACGGGAAGCAAGGTTTACGTTGTCACCGATTACAGAATAATCAGTTTTATCTTTTGAACCAATTGAACCTACAATTACTTCTCCATAGTGAATACCTATTCCAATGTTGAAAATCATCCCATCAGGCATTACAAGATCTCCCATTTCAACTGATGGAAGGGCATCTCGCATTTCATAGGCTGCCATGACTGCTCGCCGGCAGTTATCCTCATAGCTTACAGGTGTACCAAACTCTGCCATAATTGCATCGCCTATAAACTTGTCGATTGTTCCACCGTGCTTTTTGATTATTTCTACCATCGTAGAAAAATATCTGTTCAAAAAAGAAACCAGTACATCGGCCCTGTTTTTTTCACTAATATTTGTAAAGGATCGAATATCGCTGAAAAGAATTGCAACAGAACGGGTTTCTCCAACGCCAACCTTCTGGTCGGTATCATCAGCCTGTTTTACAAGACTATCTATAATCTGCTCAGGGACAAAACGACTGAAGGCCCTGCGGATTCTTTTTTCAAAAAAGATTTTCTTTTCAACTATCAAAGCTTTATCAAAAACTTTAACTGCATTATTAATGCAGAAATCAAGATAGTTTAATTTTTCACTTATTATATTTCCCTGGGCAACAATATGAACTGTAGCAAAAACCGAAGAATCTGTTTTAAGAACTCTGTATTCATAGCTGGAGAGTTGAATCTCGCTGCTATAAAATCTTTCCAGATTGTTATCTGATTCAATCTGCTTTGCACAGTTTTTGGCGCTGATACCACCAGACATATTTTTATCAAAATCTTTTTCACAGACATTAAGAAAATCTGAAATGTCCTTTTGGGAAATATTTTGTGAAGCTACGTAATAACCGTGAGGCCCGTCATTTTCCAGAATGTACATAGCAGCCAGAGGTACTTCGCATACCTGAGCAATCAAAAACAGATAAGATTTTATCATCTCTTCAAGATTATCTAACTTTGCAATAAGCCCTGCAATTTTTGAAATCATAATTGTATTATATGATTTTTGATTAAGAAGCTTTTCAGCGGCAGAAAAGAGCAGGGCATTATCTAGTTTTTTACTTTTTCCGGCTTTTGTTTTTTCTGATTTATCTGCATCAACCTCTGCTAGCTCATCAATATTCTGAACAAGAGTTTCTGCATCAAGGCGGATAAAAGATGTAGCTCCGCATTCCTTTGCAAACTCTTCATCAAGAGAAGTCGGAAGATTTGAATATAGGGCAACCGGCAGTTCATTAAAGCCTGGTAAGACACGGATAAGTTTTACAATTTCAAAGGCTCCAGGTTCTGTAATGTTGCAGTTCAAAAGAAAGAGGTCAGGCGAAATTTCAGCAAGGCTTGAAAAAATATCTTTTGCTTCTGATTCAAATTTAATTGAATACTGTTTTGAGTCTAAGGTTTTTGTAAAGAGCTTCTGCATTGTAGCGGAAGATTCAAGAATAAGTATTTTTTTTGCCATTATTCTTCTCCCAAAAGTTCTTTAATTGATTCAAGCAGTTTTCCACGCTTGAACTCACTCTTTGCAATAATTGCTCCGGCTTTGAGTCGCTGGAATTCTTCTATTGTCTGACGGCTTTGATCTGTTGAAACAACAATTACCGGAGTCTCCTTGTACTGGTCAAGACGGCGCAGATTATCAAGCAGAACAAGTCCTGTCATTCTTGGCATTTCCTGATCTGCAAGAATCAGGTCGTAGTATTTTTCCTTTGCTTTTTCCAGGCCATCAAGACCGTCAAAAGCATCTTCAACAACATAGCCGGCTCCTTCAAGAATAGATCTTTCAATTTCGCGGGTTGTCGAAGAATCATCTACAACAAGAATCCTGATATTTTTTTTCTGAGTTGCGGCTTCAAACTTTTTAATGTCATAACCTCGAAGAGACTTAAACCGTTGAAGAATATCCGGCACATGAAGAATTGGAACAATATCATAATGTTCATCAAAAACAATTCCCTGAAGAATTGAACAGTTTCTGATTCCTTCCGGCATTGGTTTTACGACAAGCGAAACATATTGTTCAACCTGTTCAACAATAATACCAATACGCTGCTCCATGTACTCAGCAATAAGAATTGGTTCTTCTTCCTGAGCAAGCCCAGCTTTTCTGTCTTCAAACAAAGTTGAAAGAGGGAAGCATGGAACCAGCTGATCTTCGAATCTTATGTAATTCTGATTCTGTAAGATTATATAATCTGTTTTTTTGCGATAAATGATATCAACAATATGCTGTGCGGGAATGAGATATTTTTCTTTGTTAGAGTAGACAAACAATCCCTGCAGGGTAGAAAGTGAAAGCGGGAAGTGTAGGATAAAAGAAGTTCCCTTACCAGCTTCACTTTCTATTTTTATACGGCCTTTAATTTTCTCAACGTTTGACCAGACTACATCAAGACCAACGCCTCGGCCGGAAAGAGCAGAAACTTCATCTTTTGTAGAAAAACCGGACTGGAAGAGGAATTGAGAAAGTTCACGGTCGTTCATTCCTTTTATTTCATCTGTACGTTCCGGGTAAAGAGTAATTGCCTTTGAGCGGATTTTATCGTAATCAAGACCCCGACCATCATCGCTAATTTTTAATTCGATATAACGGGTTTCGCGAACACAGGTAATGCTGATAGTTCCTTCTTCGCTTTTTTTAGCCTTCTTTCTTTCTGCAGGGCTTTCAATTCCGTGGTCGAGAGCGTTTCTTATTATGTGCATAAGAATATCGCCCAGTTCTTCGAGAATTACTTTATCAAGAGCAATATCTGTATCTGGAATTTCGCACTTTACTTTTTTGTTGAGGTTCATTGCCTCCATTGCAATTGTAGTTTCAAGAGGACGTAGCACAATGCTGATTGGAAGCATTCTTAAATCAAAGGCTTTTTCCTGTACACTAAAAATAGAAGTCTCAAGGGAATAAATATCGTTTTCAAAGGACTTTCTGATTTTTGCAAGTTCGCGACTTCCAAGTTTTTCTTCGAGTTTTTTAAGTTCATCAAGCTGAGATTTTAAATGGAACTCCCGGGTAATCATGGTATCAAAATCAGAAATAATTTCGTTTATGCGGGAGAGTTTTATTCTGATTGACTGTATGTCGCTAATATTTTCATCTAAATCTTCATCCTCTTCTTCAAACAAAATTCCGTTTTTCTTATTGATTTCTTTTATAAAGGCATCAACATCAATAAGTTCTCCTGCCGCAAGTTTATCGCAGTACTGAAGGTATAAATCTACATCCTGTTTGTCGGTTCCACGACGGCTGATGCATGACACACAACCGTGAATTTTTTCTGTTACGGCAAATACAAGTTTAATTAAACGATCAGAGTTTTTTATTTTTTTATCTTTTATGCTCTTATAAATGTCTTCGATAGCATGAGTCAGTCTTTCAATTGTAGTAAAGCCCAGCATTCGGGAATTACCTTTTATTGTATGAAGGTTTCTCAAAAGACGGCCTAAAATTTCTGAATTATCTTCATTTGATTTGAGAGCAATTATATCTTTCTGAACTGATTCCAGCAGTTCTTTTACTTCGGAAACATAGCTTTCGGTTATGTCATTAGAGATTTGGGGCATTCTACAACCTCCTTATATTATCACTGGCCACCAGTGGCCTTACTCATCTTGTGAAAATAAAAAACATTCCCGTCGGAAAGTTTTTCCAGTGATTTTGGAACTATAGATGAATCTAATTGAGCAATTTCATTCATTGAAACAAAAAGATATCCGTTTTCTGCAAGGCAGTTATCTGCAATTGTTTTTAATATTTTTTTACGAAGTTCTATAGAAAAATAAATAAATACATTTCTTATAAAAATTATATTTTGATTTTTTGGTAGTTTCAAAATATTCTCTGGAGAATCCAGCTCTGCAAGATTTATTTGCAGAGTATTTATATGTTTTTTTATATCCGTCGGAAAGGCAATTTTTCTGTCTTCTCTTTGATAGGGTAAAACAAGTTTTTGATAAGAAACCCCATCAACAGAACGAAGGGATGTGCTAAGAAATACTCCAGCTTTACAATGTTCAATTACTTCTGAATTAATATCGCTTGCCGTTACCTTTGGAGTAAGGCCACTGATTAAAGCCATAACTGCAAGTGAATATGCCTCTTCGCCATAAGAGCAGGCTGCTGACCATATATTTATTTCTTTTTCCTGTAACTGAAAACGCAATTTAGGAAAGATTTGATTTTGAAGTAGTAAAAATTGTTTTTCTTCGCGGAAGAAATAAGTTTCATTTACAGTACATTCATTTACAAATTCTGATATAAGATTTTTGTCAGTAAAAAGAAGTTTTCTATATTCATCAATTGAATATTTATTTTCAGAAATTTTATTTTCTATAAAATATTTTATTCCATCGCGATGACTGGCACGTGGAATTATACCAGTTAACGTTGTAAGAATGCTGATAAACGTGTTGAGAATATCTTCTGTAAGAACAATCTTTTCAACTGCTTTCATTTATTCACCATTTCCAATATCCGTTTAGCAATTTCTGTGCGGGGTAAAACTTCTTTTGCCGCTCCCAGTTCAATTGCGGCTGCCGGCATTCCAAAAACAGCACAGGTTGATTTATCTTCTACAATTGTCCAGCCACCGTTTTCACAAATTTCTTTACAGCCATTTGCGCCATCTGCACCCATTCCGGTAAGCAAAACCGCAAGAACAGAATCTTTATATATTTTTGCAGCAGACTTAAATAATTTATTTACAGCAGGGCGTAGATATCTTTCCGGTTCTTCATCAGAGATTTTTAGTATTGGATTTCCAAAATTACTTACATGACTTATTACAAGATGTCTGTCGGCAGGTGCCATATAAACTGTTCCAGGTTTTGCTTCTTCGCCATCTTGAGCAATTTTTACATATATGTTTTTGCAAACCTGATTAAGCCAGTCCACAAGAGGTTTATCTTGTTTGATTTCGATATGTTGAGTATAAAGAATTGGAAGTGGAAACTGATTTCCTAGACCAGCAAGAACTTCAGAGACTGCTGTTGGTCCCCCCGTAGACGCACCAATACAAAGCAGCTTTATTTTTTTATTTCCTGTGGAAATTTGTATTTCTTCATGAGGTTTAACTTCAACCAGAGTTTTCAGTTTTTGAATAAGTTTTTCAAAAAACTCCTTATTATATTCTCTTAATTTTGGTTTCGGAAGTTTTTCTATATGCTTTGAAATAAAAGGTGTTGAAAAATTTTGATTTTCAAGAATTAATGCAGGAATAATGTATTTATTTGTAATTGTATTTAACGCTTCTTTTTCAACACCTTCAGAAATCTCATTACCACAGATTATTACATCCGGGTACTGAACAGTTATATTATTCAATAACTTCTGACAATTTGAAACCGAAGCAATGATATCAATATCTTTGTTCTTTGCAAAACCTTGAGAAATAATTGTTCGTACAACGGCGGAGTCATCAGCTATCATTATTCTCATATACGACCTCTTAAAAAGCTGCGCAATATATTGTCAGGCGAAAGAAGAATCTGTCTTTTTTCTGTAAAACCAATGGCACTTAAACCGCAGTCATTTAATCTTTTTCTTATTCCCTTAGGAATTAATCTTAAATAGGAAATGTCCATAATTCTGCTTGCGACAGAAGTATTTACTGATACAGCAAAATTTCCTGTTGCCGGAAAGGCTGTACCCGTATAATCTACAATCTTTTTTTGGATTTCCTCGTCAAATTCAGATTTATTCATGACCAGCATTACATTACAGTCTTCTGTATGTTTGCAGTTAAATTCTTTTTCCAGAAAGCTTCCAATGCTAAGTTTTGGTAAAACTTCATTTTCAAAGTCTATTCTTTTTCCATCATCATTTGTTCCAATATAAATACCAAAAAGAATATACTTACTTAATATGAGAAAATCGATTGTATCATACGATAAGCAGGTTAAATGATTAGACGTTTCCACAATCTTTCCTTATAAGAACTTCAAAGGCATTTGGGTTTAACACAGGAATTTCTTCTCCTTCATATGCAACAGTACCAAGAAAAAAACTTTCTTCTGTTACATCTGGAATAAGCTTAAGTTCAGAATCTTCAATTTTTGTAAATAAAAGAATATCTGAAATATGAAGGGAAAGCTGATCATCGTCTCTCTTAAAAATCATAAAGAGGGATTTATCTGGTGGAGGAGCATTCGGATCATCATCAAAAATTGAATTCGGATTTACTACCGTAAATGGCTCTCCACGACGATTTAATATTCCTTCAATATATTTTGGCATAAAGGGAATATGATATACAGAAAGGTCGCTTATGATTTCAACAACGTCGCTGGAACGAACTGCATATTTTTTTTCAGCTATTAAAAATATCAGCCAGGTGGTCAGTGACTTATCATCAATAGTGATAGTTTTAATTTCATTTTTAGATTCAATCTCTTCGATAATTTCTTCGTTCATATACTGTCTCCCTTATTCTGAATCTGCTTTTTCAGAATTTTCGTTGCCATCATCATTATCTTCATCGTCATCGGCTTCATCTGTTCTGTCTTTTGTATCACTTAGTTCGGTAGCAACAGTTTTAAGATTTTCTGAAGCCTGAGAAATATACTCCGTTGCCATTGAGAAGTTTGAAACTCCGGCAGAAATCTGTTTAAGGGTAATGAGAATCTGTTCACTGGCAATAGTTTGCTGTTGAATTATTTCTGTAATTTTTGCTGCACTTTCCGCAGTGATTTCGGAAGCATTCTTTATGCTTTCAAATCGGGTTTCAAGATTCTTTGCATTTTCAACACCAGACTGAATTTTTTCTGTTCCATTTTCACTGGTAAGAATAAGATCATCCGAAGATTCCTGAATTTCTGTAATTCTTGTTTTGATTTCTTTTGTACTCTCAATAATTCCATCTGCAAGGCGGCGGATTTCATTTGCAACGATATGGAAGTTTTTACCGCTGCTGTTTGTATTGTTTGCTTCGAGCTCGGCATTAAAGGCAATAATTTTTGCCTGATCTGCAACAGAATTGATAAGAGAAACAATACTCCAGATATTTTCTATTTTTTCTCCCAAAGCTTTTATGCCGTTTATTGTGTTGAGATTTGTTGCTGCAATCTCCTGAAGCTGCTTCACATTAGCTTCTATAAATGAAACACCTTCTGCAACAATATTATTTGTCTTAACAGCAACACTTGAAACATCTTTAATTTTCTGTGAAATATCTTCACCAAGGGCTGTGTTGTCTTCCATTGTTGCAACGATTTCTTTTACGGCCGCACTCTGATCCTGAGCAGTAGCAGAATTTTCTTTTGATGAAACAACAAGGCTTTGAGCATCTTCAAACAGCTGTTCTGCGAGCTTCTGTTCATCATTGCGCATTTTGCTTATTACACCAATATTTATAAATGAGAAAATAAGGCTCGCAATTATTAACAGGATTTCGAAAGAAATAATTACATTTGCAAGAACTCCTTTATAATCTGCCACAGGACCTTCTACAACAACAAACCATGGAGTATTTCCGATTTTGCAAACTGCATAATAATTTTTTTTGTCAAGGAAGGTTTTAGTTTCTCCGTTTAACCATTCCTCTTTATCACCCTGATAAGCTGTAACGTCTAACCAGTTTAATTTCATGACCTTTGAGGCATCTTCATGATTAAGAAAATATCCGTCATTAGTAATAAGATTTAATTTTGTATTTTTAGAGATTTGGATTTCTTTTATAGAAGCTACGAGACTGTCCAGAAGAATATCACAGCCAATAACACCGTTTAACTGTCCCTTTGAATTATACACTGCCTGTGAAATTGCGACACAAAGTTCTCCGGTATTAGCGTCAACATAAGGAGTAGAGAAGGTTGTTTTTCCCTGATTTTTTACAGCTTCCTGGAACCAAACACGTTCTGTCGGCTCAAAATCAGCAGGCGGAATCCATCCTGTATTATTCAGAAATTTACCTCCTTCAGAAAGTTTTTTTACCGGGGCGTAATACAGCATGGACGCATATTGATCTAGTTTACTGGAAAAGGCATTTAAAAGAAGGGTAAGAATTTCTTCATCATTATAATCAGAAGAAAAGGTAACAAAGTTATCAACATTAAGGATAATCGGCTCCATACTTTCTGAAACTTTGGAATTCAGTTTTTCAACAGAAAGCTCAAGCTGAGTTTTCATATATTCCTTAAGTATCGCATTCGATACATAATAGAAAAATGTACATGCTGAAAAAGTAATTAATAAAAGTGGAGCCAGCATTCCATAGAATAGTTTTTTTGATTTTTTTTGCTTAAATATTTTACCAAAATCCTTTAATCCTGACATACAAATCTCCAAAATACTAAAATGGTGTTATATCTTTATATTATCCATCAGTATTTGGGATTTGTAAAATTTAAAAAACTATCCCTTCCATTATAAAGGAATGGATCTGAATGTCATTGGAAAGGCTGAAGTTGATGTGGCAATCAATTATTGTAAATAATTATATATATAAAAAAAAGGATCTGCTATCATATTACAGGTATCGCCAAAATCCATAAGCAGACCGCCGCTTTCACTGGTAGTCTGCCACTGCGGAAGTTCATTTCCCTTAGTATCCTTACCATTCGGATTTCCATATTTTACAAAGTTCAGCCAGTATGAACTCATGATTTCTTCAAGTTCGTAATCGCGGGCTTTGTAATTTTTAGTACGAGGAACATTGCGGTAAGCATAAATCAATTCTCCGGAATGGTTAGTTCCGATTTCTCCATTTTCGCGGCTGAAGAAATATTCATAAACTGGCTTTCCCTGAGCTTCTACGGTTCTTGTCCAAACTTCATGAGGATAGCTGAAGCAGACTGCAGTAAATACGTCGTTGTATAATTCTTTGAGTTCTTTATTGCTTGACTTTCCATATTTTTCAAGAAAATCTGCAGTTTTATTTTTAAAACTTGGCTCAAGAAGCTGTGCAATATTCTTTTTATTTACTTTAGTAAAAAAGGCAAAGCCAAAACCTTCGCGGGCATTAAAACCATTGAGAAGAGCTTCTTCGTGATTTTGGCCTTTCTGATAAATCTCATAAGGAGTTGCAGGAAGCGCATATCCATCAACTGTCATAGAGCTGTTTTTGTATTGTGTTTTAATAAGTTTTGAAGCAGGCAAGGCACGAAGTTCTTCAATATTTTTACAGCCGAATTCCTTTTTGATATCGTTCCCCATTTTTAGTGCCGCTTCCATTGTTCGGAAGGTATGTGGAGGAGTCTCTTGAACTACAGAAGAGCTTTCTCCAATTGCCCGGCGGAAATATCCTTTAGTAAGCGGACTTGCACAAAGGGCGTTTACAGAAGATGAACCTGCTGATTCTCCGGCTATTGTAACGTTTCCGGAATCTCCTCCAAAGGCTGCAATATTATTATGAACCCATTCAAGAGCTTTTATCTGGTCTAAAAGACCATAGTTACCGGTTGTTCCATGTGTGGATTCTGCGGCAAGTTCTTTATCTGCAAAGTAACCGAAAACTCCGACACGGTAAGTTATGTTTACAACAATGATTCCATTTGCTGCAAGATTTTCACCGTCGTATTTTTCGTACCAGCTCTGACCGGTAAGCAGGGTACCACCATGAACATAAACCAGTACAGGCCAGCCGCCTTCAGGAGCTTTTCCAACTGGCCGCCATACATTCAAATAAAGACAATCTTCACTCATCGGGCCTTTATAAGTTCTGTCATTTTTTGAACCGGTATATATATTCATTAGAGTCTGGAAAAATCTTCCGTTTTCGTTCTGCATTGCCATTGGAGCAAAACGATCAGCGTCTCTAACTCCAGTCCATGGAATTACATCCTGTGGCTCTTTCCAACGGAGGTCTCCAACTGGTGGGGCAGCAAAAGGAATTCCTGCAAATATTTCTACATTGCCTTCCTTATTTAAGATTCCACGAATATCACCGCCGGTAACAGAAATAACTTCTGAATATGTCTGATTTTTCAGACCAGTTGGATTTGTTTTTTTAGCGTTTGTTGATGCACAGGAGAAAAGTAATGAAGTAACAAAAACTGCGCATAAGATTAATATGATTGTCTGTTTCATATTTTTAAATATAACAATTATGATTAATGTATGGAAATAAAATTGTGTTATTAACTGCGTTAGCGATGTGAAGGGCGCGAAGCGGCCACTGGACTGAGCAAAGCGAGGGAAGCGGCTGTAGCGATAGCGGAACCCGTAACGTAGCGACCCGTAGGGGAACGCCCTTAATTTTAGTTTTATATAAAATTATTACAAGATATTTAATTGAATAATTAAAAGTTTAATGTTATTATAGGCCATTCCCGCAGTGATGAACTCCACATCACTTTCCCTGCTGTTACGACAGCAACGCGATACATAATTACCACATTCGTGGACTCAGGAGTATTTCATGAAAAAAATCATCACAATCTTAGTTTCAATGGTACTGGCTACTGGGCTTGTTTTTGCAGCCGGTAAAAAATCAAAAGACAAAAGTGTTACTGTTGAAATCTGGCACACTTACAATGGAAAACAGGCAGCAGCCCTCAATGATGCTGCAGACCGTTTTAATGCTTCACAGAAAAAATATAAGGTTGAAGTAAAGAATCAGGATTATGCAGGTTTTGCTGATACAGTTTACAATGCTGTAGCAAACGGAATTGGACCTAGCATCATTTTCAATTATGGTACAACAGCCGTAGACTATGCTAACGAAGGTCTTGCAATTGATATCCGTAAATATATTAAAAAAGATAACAAAAAAGGCGATAAGACAATGCAGAACATCATTGATTCTCTTCCAGAAGCAATGAAAACAGATGTTCTTGGTTTTGAAGACGGTGGAATCTACTACCTTCCAGGTTGTACAACTGGCCCGGTTCTCTTCTATAATAAAACAATTTTTGACGAACTTGGTTTGAATCCTCCAACAAACTGGGATGAACTTGTTGCTGTATCTAAAACAATTTATGAAAAGAAAGGTATTCCTGGCTTCCATTCTGATGGTCTTGTAGACAATATTCAGGAATTGATTATGCATAACGGTCTTGGCTACATTGATGTTGCTAACAAACGCGTAACTTTCTGTGGTCCAAAACTTGAAGAAATATATCAGTGGTATGCTGATAACTGTAAGAAGGGATATTTCTCTTTCAACACAATCGGCCGCTATTCTTCTGAAGACCTTGCAAATGGTGATATCGCTTCATTCTCTGGTTCTTGTGTAAACGATCAGTATATTCAGATGGTAGAAGGAAAGGGTGAGCTTGGAATGGCTAAATGGATCTCTGGAGACTTCTATACTGCATGGAACCGTGGTCCTATCTTCCTTCACAGAAATGATGCCGTTGATGAAGGTGCTTACGAATTTGTTAAGTTCTTCTTGAACCGTGAAAATGCTGCTAAGTGGGCAATCGCTAACTCTGCACTTTGTCCTTATGGAACTTCAGCTGATGTTCCTGAATATGTTGATTATTTGAAAAATCTTCCAAAGACT
>CADANN010000016.1 GCA_902789325.1 uncultured Spirochaetaceae bacterium | reverse complement strand
AAAACCTTTTCGGCTATGAAGAACAAAAGGCATGTTTAGTTTTTTGGCCAGTGTAAGCTGAAGGGCGAACAAGTCTTTTTCGTCACTTACTGTGTCGTAGTCGAAATACTCGTGATCACGGCCCTTAAACTCTACGGAATCCCAGTCATGATCAATTCCGCCTGGACCGATTCCAACAAGGTGACTCGCAAATATACTGTCACTTGCCTTAAAATCATTTATCACATTTTCAAGATTTTCTATAATTTCAAAACGATTATCAACGGAATCCAGATCTGGCATTACACCAGCAGTAAAATACATCATATTTTGAATGTGCTTTTTTTGATTTTCGTCATCAATCAAATCCAGACATTCTTCTGCACGGCCAGCACGAGCCCAGATGTCATCAACATGAACGCCGCTATCCAATGCAAATGAAACTCCATTCTGTTCCATTTCCATCAGACTGTCTGCGCCCTGCTGTAGGCCGAGTTCTTCCGTGATTTGAAAAAAATTCATCAACGAATCTGAATACATAAATCTACTCCACTAAGAATATATCACGCATTATATAAGAGAGCAAATGGATTATTTTAATGGATCGGTTATAATTCCGCCATAGTTTTTTCCTATCGTCATCCACCTGTAAATAGTATTTTTCTTTAGTCATTAAAAATCATATACTAGCCTTGTTTTAATATACTAAAAAGGTAGGTAAAAGCATATGACACTAAAAACTTCTGTAATCGGTTTTCCTCGAATCGGAAAAAATCGTGAATTAAAATTTGCAAGTGAGAAATATTTTAAGGGAGAACTCTCTGCAAACGAACTTGAAAAAACTGCAGCTGAACTTCGTGCTTACGGTTGGAAAAAACAAGCCAAAGCAGGAATCACTTTTATTCCATCAAATGATTTTTCTTTTTATGACAATATGCTTGATACAGCCTTTTTGCTTGGTGCTGTTCCTGCTCGTTATAAAACTCTTGGATTGTGTCAGCTTGAAACTTATTTTGCAGCAGCACACGGATATCAGGGAGAAGCTGGTGACGTTAAAGCGCTTCCAATGAAAAAGTGGTTCAACACAAATTATCACTACATTGTGCCAGAACTTTCTGATGATATGGTGCTTGAAGTTTCTGCACAGAACAAAGCCCTCTCAGAATTTAATGAGGCAAAGTCTCTTGGCTTTCAGACTGTTCCAACTCTTATTGGTCCATACACTTTCCTGCATCTTGCAACTTATACAGGAACAAAGAAGGCTCGTGATTTTGCAGAATCTATAATTGCTGCTTACATTGAACTTTCAAAATCAATTTCTGCAGCCGGCGCTGAATGGATAAGTCTTGCAGAACCAGCTCTTGTTTTTGATGTTAGTGAAGAAGAAAAAGATCTGTTTGTTTCGATTTATAAAGAACTGATTACAAAACTCCATTCAGAAGCAAAAATCAAAATCACTCTTCAGACATATTTTGGAGATATTCGCGATGTGTACAAAGAAGCTTGTGAGCTTGGCTTTGATGCAATCGGACTAGATTTTGTGGAAGGAAAAAAATCTCTGGAACTTTTGAAATCAGGATTTCCACAGAACACTCTTTTGATTGCAGGTCTTATAAACGGAAAAAATATCTGGCGTGCAGATTACAGTTGCTGACGAAAATATTGTAATCGGAACTTCATGTTCTCTTTTGCATGTTCCATACACAACCGCTTCAGAAGAAAAACTCGCAGCTGATATTCTTTCACACTTCTCATATGCAGAAGAAAAAATCCAGGAGTTGAATGAACTTGCATCTGGAGATCAGTCTGCCCTCGAAGTAAACAAAAAACTTTTTGCAACAGAGCGTGTTGCAAAAGACGAAACTGTTCAAAATGCTCTCGCAAAAATCACAGAGGCAGATTTTGTCCGTAAACCAGATTTTGCAGAACGTGAAAAAATCCAGCATGAAACTTTCAAGCTTCCTCTCTTCCCAACTACAACAATCGGAAGCTTTCCACAGACAAAGGAAGTCCGCGCTAACCGTGCAGCCTTCAAAAAGGGGACAATTACCCGCGAACAATACGTCGAGTTTAATCAGAAAAAAATTACTGAATGCATAAAGCTTCAGGAAGAGCTTGGCCTTGATGTTCTTGTACACGGCGAGTTTGAGCGCAACGACATGGTTGAATATTTTGGAAGCCAGCTAAACGGATACCTTTTTACACAGAATGCCTGGGTTCAAAGTTACGGAACCCGTTGTGTAAAACCACCTGTAGTATGGGGCGATGTTAGTCGAAACAAACCAATGACTGTTGAATGGTCAGTATACGCCCAGAGCCAGACTAAAAAAATCATGAAAGGAATGCTTACAGGCCCCGTAACAATTTTGAACTGGTCTTTCCCACGAGAAGATATCAGCCTCAAAGAACAGACACAACAGATTGCTCTAGCCATCCGCGAAGAAGTTCTTGATCTCGAAAAAAATGGAATCAAGATCATCCAGATTGATGAAGCTGCTCTTCGCGAAAAACTTCCACTCCGCAGTAGCGACTGGCACACAGAATATCTTGACTGGGCAATTCCAGCCTTCCGTCTTGTTCATTCAAAAGTTCAGCCACAAACACAGATTCACACACACATGTGCTACAGCGAGTTCAACGACATCATCCGCGACATAGATGCAATGGATGCAGACGTAATCACTTTTGAAGCAAGTCGCGCAGACCTCAAGATTCTGGATGCCCTCAAAGAAGCAAACTTCAGAACAGAGGTTGGACCTGGTGTTTACGATATTCACTCAGCACGAGTTCCTTCAGTTGAAGAAATTACGGAAGCACTTAAAAAGATGCTGACAAAAGTTTCAAAAGAAAAACTCTGGGTAAATCCAGACTGTGGTCTCAAAACCCGTGGCGAAGAAGAAACCGTAGCAAGTCTTAAAAACCTAGTTGCAGCTGCAAAAATTCTACGGGAAGGTAACTAATGACAATCGCTGAGATTCTGAAGAATAAAAAAGTTTCGCTTTCATTCGAAGTCTTTCCTCCCAAGAAAAAAGAAGCCCTCGAATCCATAAAAAAAACTGCCTGCTCTCTCACCGAACTAAAACCTGATTTTATCAGCGTGACCTTTGGTGCAGGTGGGACAACAAAAGGCTACACCGCAGAAATTGCGGAGGCAATCGAGCAAAGCGGAACAACAGCACTAGCTCATCTGACTTGTGTTCGTTCAACTACCGAGGCACTTAATTATTCAATTCAGAATCTCAAAGAAAAAAAGATTTCTAATGTACTTGCCCTGCGCGGCGACTTTCCAAAAGACGCCGTAACAGGCGAAAACATTTTTCCTTCCGGCTGCACACATGCCTCTGATCTGGTAACAATTTTAAAAAAGCAGGGTCTTTGCGTTGGCGGTGCCTGCTACCCGGAAGGTCACCCTGAAAGCAGAAGTCATGAAGCAGATATCGAACTGCTCAAACACAAGGTAGATGCCGGTGTAGATTTTCTGACAACCCAGATGTTTTTTGATAACGATATGCTTTACTCATTTTTGTATCGTCTGCAGTCTGCAGGAATTCATGTACCCGTGCTTGCAGGAATCATGCCAATAACAAATGCAAACCAGATAAGCCGAATGATAGACTTATCCAACGCTTACATTCCCCGCAAACTCCTCGCAATCCCCGGAAGCAATGATGCAAGCCGGAATCGCCTACGCCACCGACCAGATAATCGACCTTATTTCAAACGGCATCCGCGGAATCCACATCTACACCATGAACAAACCCGAAATTGCCCGCGCTATCATCCAGAATGTAAATGATATAATTGAGGCGATTAATAAATAATTAATTTCCCATTCAAAGATTTTTTATGCTATACTCTTTTTATGTTCGAATACGGTAAAGCAATTTGTTATTCTGGTTACAGAAGAAATCAGTCACCTGTAAATTGTACCTACCCTACTTATGATCAGGTTGTAGAAGATTTACAGATTTTAGTTAATTTAGGATTTAAGTATATCCGCATGTATGATCCGGTAGAGTACGCACGAACTACATGCCAGATTATCCGCGATAAGGGTTTTGATTTGAAGCTGATGCTAGGCCCTGGCATTCAATCTGAAGTCAATAATCCGGGTTGTCCATGGCTCAAGACAAATTATTCAGATGCAGAACTTGCTGAGCGTGCTAAATGGAATGATAGTCGAATTGATGACCTTATCAAAATTGCAAATGAATATGAGGATATCATCAATGCAGTTTCAATTGGTAACGAAAATACTCCTAGCTGGGGAGCCAACAATGTTCCAGTTGAACGCCTTATCACTTTTGCAGACCGTCTTAAGGCAGGCTGCAAACAGCCGGTAACTTTTAATGAAGGTGCCTTTGAATGGCCTGCCCTCACAGAACTTGCAAAGCATCTGGATATAATCTGCGTACATTCCTACCCGCTCTGGTATGGAAACACAGTTGATGAAGCCCTCGAGGTAAACAAAGAGTGGTACAAAAAAATCAAAGCACTCTATCCGGATAAGCCGGTTATCTTCTCTGAAATCGGCTGGGCTACAGATGCAGTTGATTTTTCTCAGATGAAGGAAGGTCAGCCTAACGAAGAAAATCAGAAAAAATATTACAAAGATTTCTGGGCCTGGGCAGACAGCGAAAAAATCATTTCCTACATGTTCGAAGCTTTTGATGAACCATGGAAAGGCGGTGACAATCCTCGCGAAGCCGAAAAGCACTGGGGAATCTTTGATGTAGACCGAAAACCTAAACTGGTTGAATTTTAATCATTTTTCATCTTTCTTCTATAATAAACTCCTATATAGCATTTATTTGCACGATTACAAAAACGCGTGTAAAATAGTTATATAGGAGTTGTTATATTTAATGGCCAAAAAACGCTTTAAGATTTCAGTAATTTTATGTTGGGTACTTGTAGGGCTGATTTTTGTTATGAATATCATTCAGGGCATCCTTATTTCTTCCTTTACAAAAAAATCTACAGCAGAAAGTTATGCTATGGACTGTACTCAGATTACAAACGCATATTCACTGGCAATCGCAAATAAAATCAGCGAATATATGAATCAAATGACATTCTATTCTAACGCCGATATTGTTTCGTCAGCAGATGACCAGCAGATTATAACCTGGCTGAGAGAGCACAACGGAAACAGAAAAACTTATTTTTCTTCTGTAATGTATGCAGGAAAAAGTGGTGTAGGTTATAACGATATTGGAGAAACAGAAAATGTTTCTAATCTTGATTTTTACAAAGAAATTATGCAAAACGGAAAATCAAGCTATATCGATAATCCTGTAAAAGATAAAAATGGAAATATAGTTTTTCACATTGCCTGTGCCGCCAAACTCCACGGAGAAATTTTCGGACTTTTTGCTGCAGTTGTTCCACTGGAAAATCTTGAAAATATGGTTGAATATATCCGTCTTGGAGAAAGTGGCCAAACCTGGATTATCGCTGAAAATGGTACAATCGTTGCAAACTTAAATCACGATAATGTTATGAACCTAAATCTTCTGGATTCATCAAATGATCCTAGCGTACTCCAGATTATGAAAAAAGCAGTGAATGGAGGAATTGGTACCGGCTGGGGAAAAAACTGGGCAAACATAAAAGGAAATACTTTTGTTGCCTACACTCCAATTGCATATACCCCTTGGATTCTTGTTTTCTCAGTTTCAGAATCTCAGGTTTATAAAACCGGAAATGCTTTAAGAAATACAAATGCAGTAATATCTCTTCTTACAATTATAATTCTTGCAATTTTTACTCTTCTTGTTTCAGGAGTGATGCTCAAACCTCTTGGCGTTGTAGAAAAATCAATTAATGAAATTGCATCCGGACATGCAGATTTAACTCAGCGAATTCAGATTGATTCAAAAACAGAAATTGGTTCTGTAGTTGATGGCTTTAATAAATTTTCAGAAAAACTTCAGAATATTGTCCGTGAACTTAAAAATTCAAAAGATCAGCTTGCTGCAGCAGGAGAAGAAATGCATGTCTGCTCGCAGGAAACGGCTGATTCAAATAATCAAATTCTGACAAATATTGAAACCGTTTCAGAGCGTATTTCAAATCAATCTGCGAGTGTTGATCAGACAGCTGGTGCAGTTAATGAAATTGCTTCAAACATTCAGTCTCTGGAGCACATGATTGAACAGATGGTTATGAGTGTTTCTCAGGCATCTGCTGCTGTAGAAGAAATGATTGGAAATATCGATTCAGTAAACGGATCTGTACGTAAAATGGCAGATCAATTTGTTGAACTGGAAGAGACCTCTGCAATTGGTACAGAACGCCAGCAGGATGTAAATGAAAAAATCAATCAGATTGAACAGCAGTCTGTTATGCTTCAGGAAGCAAATGAAGCAATCGCAAGCATTGCAGAACAGACAAATCTCCTTGCCATGAATGCTGCAATAGAAGCTGCCCACGCTGGAGAAGCAGGAAAAGGCTTCGCCGTTGTTGCAGATGAAATCAGAAAACTTTCCGAAACATCTACAGACCAGTCAAAGACAATCGGAAATCAGCTTAAGATAATTCATGATTCAATTGAAAGTGTAGTTTCAGCATCCCAAGCCTCGAGCGAAGCTTTTACTTCTGTTACAGATAAAATCCAGAGTACTGATGAACTTGTAAATCATATTAAAAGCGCAATGGAAGAACAGGCCGAAGGTTCCCGTCAGATTGGTAATGCCCTCAGCGTTATGAATGACTCAACTCTCGAAGTTAGAACAGCATCCAAAGAAATGTCAGAAGGGAATCAGGCAATTCTTACAGAAATCCGTCAGTTGCAGACAGCAACCTTTGCAATCAAAGAAAGCATGGATATTATTTCCAGCACAACAGAAAAGATTACCGAAACAGGTCAGTCGTTGGATAAGATTACAAAGATTATGTATGATTCCATTCTTGAAATTGGAAATCAGGTTGATCAGTTCAAGGTTTAAAAGTCAGGGGGCAGAGGAATGAAAAAAATTATAAACATTACAGCAGGCTTGCTGCTTGCTTTTTCTTTGTTTACAGTTAGTGCATGTCAAAAAACAACTTCAGACGAACAGGTAGTTGGAGTTCTTTTGCGTAATGACAGCGAAGTGTTTTTGAGTGCCTACAGAAAGGGAATAGAAGCTTTTGCAGAAAAGAATGATATCAAGGTTCAAATTTATTCTGCAAACAATGATGCTGCAATTCAGATAGATCAGCTGAAAACTCTTTTACTGAATGGTGTAAAAAATTTTGTATTCATAGCCTACAATTCAGACCTTACAGAACAGATGACAAAAATTATCAGCTCTCAAGGTGGCTCGGCTGCATTTTCAAATATTATCCCTACAGTAGAAGCATTAAAAGCCGGAGAAAACTTTTTCTATGCTTCGTCTCCAGAAACAGATGCCGGAAAATTCCAGGCACAAATAATCGACGGCTACTTTAAAAATAATCCTGGCAAATTACAGGGCAAAAATCTAAGAGTTCTGTATTTTAACGGTGAATACGGACATCCTGCTCAGATTTACAGAAAAGTCGGTGTTATGGAAGAACTTTCAAAACTTGGATACAAGGTTACCGTGTTAAGGGAATTTGGCGCTAACTGGGACAGAGCCAGTGCCCGCCAGTATCTTGATTTATGGCTTGAAGGTGACAATCCTGCTTTTGATGTAATCATTGCACAAAATGATGAAATGGCACTTGGTGCAGTTGATTCACTTTTAAATCACGGAATGGTAGATAATCCTGCTGATCCAACCTCTGATACAGATAAAGATGGAACAGCCCTTACAGTCCCTGTTCTTGGAATTGATGCAACAGAAGGCGGTATGGCATCTCTTCAAAAAAATCAGCTCTATGGAACTGTTCTCCAGGATGTAAATGCACAGGCAGCAACAGCACTTGAACTGGTCTGGCAATGCATGAAAAATGGAAACGCTAAGAATTTTACAACCCAGGGCGGACTTACAGCAGCAAAGGAAACAACAAAAGAAGCACCACTTACAGAAAGAAGTGTGCTAGACCAGTGCTTTATCGTTCCTTTCGTTCCTGTTACAAAATAAAAATCTGAGTATTTGATAAATCAGGCTTTAGTCTGGTAGAACTTCCACAGTTCTTCCGTGGCTAAAGCCATTTTTGTTACTGAAAAATCTGAACCTTCCGGGTAAACATACAGAGTATCATTAATCGTATTCAAATCCACACAGTCGCCTTTTTTCCCAAGATAATCATATTCAATATGAACAGAATACTGAGAAGCTGCCTCAAGCTTTACCGTGTAAGCTTCGCCCTTGTAAGAACCACACAAGGTAAAGCCCGACATGTCATGAGTTAGTTTAGCCTTACCAATATCAATATAACGCTTGGCATTCGGAAGAGCATCAACCTGAGCCTCGCAGGTAATTCCGTAAGTTCCCTTTTCAACTTCCCTGCGCACCTCATCACGTTCCCATTCATACCAGTCTGGAATATGACTGAACTCTGTCTTACCAGTCACAGCCTCAAGTTCACCAAGTTCGGTCATCTGCCATTCTTTGCCACAAGCGTTACAACGAAGCACAGTGCCACCAGATGACATTCTATACTCTACCCCACACGAAGCACATTTATACAAAACTTTATGAAGTCCCTTTGCCCTGTCCTTATATTTTATGTGAATACCTTTTTCCTTCTGCCACTTAAAATCATCATATTCAAACTCGCGGCGAATGCCTTCCATAATTTCTTTATTGTTAAGTGAGGCTAACTGTTCCGGTGTAAAAAGGCATTTCATCGTAGCCTCAGTCCCCTTCACTTTGTGATCCGGCAAATTCCAGAAGGGAGAGTTTACGTGATGTCCGTGACAAATCAAAGTAACAACCGGCACCTTCAAAATCTTGGCGAGCTTACCCAGAGCCTCAGGAAGAATTGCCGTAGTGCCACAAAGAGAATATCTGGCTTCAGGATAAATCACCGCAATGTTTCCGCGATCAGTCACCCTCTTAAGCTGACGAATCAGAAAAATGTCATTCGTAAATTTTCTTTTGCAGATACAGCCAATAAGTCGCAGCAGCCACTCACGTTTCCAGAATCCGTCGATGGCCACAACATAATTTGCCCGGTGAGGAAAAACAGCCTTAGTCGCAACCTTAAAATCCATAAAGGCATTGTGATTGCACAAAAGCAGATAAGGCGGCTTAATGTTTTCCATGTTGATTTTAGTAAGCTTGTTTTTATGCGAAATCACCGCAGGCATAGAAAGAAGCCAGATAAGTGGCAAAAGATGCTGCCTCATCGGAACAGCGGCCATGTCAAAGCGTTTAATATCGTCGAGCATATTTTCTCCGTTATTAAATTATAACATGGGATTCTTAATAGTAGAAATGATTTTTTGGGCGTGCCGGCAGCAAGCTGCCGTCGGCTGTTCCGCGCTTCGCTATTTGCTCATTCCTTCGGAACTGCTTCGCAGGCGCTCCATAGCCTCACGCGCTTCGTTGAAAGACATCCGCCCCAAATGATTGAAAATTAAAATACTTTGCGTGGCGGCCGCGTCACCAGACAAAACTTCCTCTGCCCCCATAATCCCCCGTGCGTACACCTGCGCAATGTGATTCGCACACACACGGCAGGTGTAGAGATCTCGGAGCTTCTCCGCAGCACTAATGTCCGCAACATCAGACATATGAAGTTCCACCACCATAAACTGATGAATAATTCTAGCAGCAGTCTGCCGGTTCAGAAAATTCTCTGGGTGTCGTTCATCGCTATCTTCAAGCCAGCCGCGAAAGTGCCCGTAGCGCAGGAGCTCGCTCAGTGTAAGCGAAGCGGCCGAGCCCTCCCCCAGTGTCGCGCCACCACACCCCGCGCGCAGCCCCCACACCATCTCCACAAACTCGCCGATTGTTATTTCCTCATCCGCGTGATTCTGCATTACTTCGCAACAACCTTAAAGGTGGCATTTCCACAAGCATCAAGTTCTCTTACAGCAAATACAACATCACTTAGTTTGTCAAAACTAACATCATTCTTCTCACCGCTCCACAAGTTCGTCATCTCAAAAGACTTCGCCTCATAAAAATCATCCGGCAGCTTCTCGCCCAAATACTTCTTAATCAGCTCAAGCTCAACAGTAAACTCACCGCACTTCCTTTCCTGGCTCAAATTCAAAAAGCTCAAAGCAAGACTTCCATCACTAAGCGGCTTAGCAAGAACATCAACTCTGTCACAATCGGTAATGTAATCCTTATCCGGCCGCGACATCTGACCACCACCACACACAGTCTTTGCTGTAGTAAAAATTCTCTTAGCCTGCAAGCCAAGCGCATCCTGATTCAGAGCAATCAATTCCTTATTAGCAATAATATTGTAAAGCTCATCACCCTTTTGAACCCGTCTCAAATCGAGCCCCAGCATCAGCGGAGAGTTCATCATGCACCACATGGTAAAATGAGTCTGACTCATCTGAGTCGTCATTCCATTCATTCCAACCATCAACATATCCGGATCATTCCAGCCCTTATCAAGCCCCGCAAACTCATCCATTACAACTGCCTTATTATATTGAGAAGTTACACTTGGAGTTCCCGGATCCGTCCATGCACCAAAACCTGCATCTCCATCGCGACCAACACGGAAGGTAATATCATTCAAAATACGCCACGAGTCACCAACCTTGTAACCCCAGTTCTGCGGCTGAGTCTTTCCCCATTCACACAAAGAAAGCAGAACCTCGTGACCGGGCTTAGCCTTGTTAAGTCCGGCTAACATAGCAGCATAAGAACACAAAGTATTTTCCTGGCGGCGATGATTCATCAAACGAATTTTATTGAGCCCCGAACGCAGCATAACTTTTATCACATTAGATTCCACAAACTCTTCTGATGAATTAGTAGGCGCTAACAAATTATCAAAACAAACCTCTTCCCCAACAGCTACCTGCAGCCACTCACCACAGCCATTCACTCGTCCTGTCGCATAAGTAACAACTAACTCATATTCACCCTCAGCCGGAACTTCAAGTTCAAACATCAGTTCTCCACTCATATCTCCAACCGGAGTTGTTCCCGTGTTAGTTCCATCAAACGTTCCGATTCCAGTTACATAATCATTTTTTACAAATGCACCGCGGCCAACTAATTTTCCCTCAGTCGCTTTGAATGTTTTTTTGAACTTCCCCTGCTCACCCGCACTGCGAACTTCAATCCCCTTAATATTAGGTGCAAAAACATAACGTGCATTTTCCGGGTTCGAAAAAGTTGCATTATCCCAAAGATAGTAACAGTTATCAATTTTCAAAAAATCAACGCCCCAGTCCACATAAGACTGAGCATCAGCATCCTCAAAACCACAGGTTCCAACCGCCGCACCCGCACACAGATTTGTTCCAATGTCATTGTACATTCCAAACTTCAGACCACGAGCATGCACATAATCAGAAAGCGCCTTAAATCCGCCCGGAAACTTTACAGGCTCATTCGCAAGTTTTCCATCCTCACGCTCAGACTTATAACAGCCGTCATCAAGAACAAGGTATTTATATCCAAGTTTATCAAGACCAAGCTCTACAATCTTATCAGCCATCACCTTAGTGAGTGCTTCTGTATTTCCGCTTCCAAAAGCATTCCAGCTGTTCCAGCCCATTGCAGGCAGTCGCCCTTTTTTATTTCCCTCAAAAGCTTTTCCATTTGTAAAAGAATCAAATCTAAATTTTTTATCCGTAATTTTCGCAGGTTCCTTAGGAATCATTTTTTACCTCTTAGCCCTCTAATCTATCTGTTTTTTAATTACACTTCAAGCAGAACTTTTTCTTATCATATTGAAGATTTATACCCACTCTACAAGATTCAAAAAAAGTATTAAAATCACCCTATGTCTGAACAGAATCTTATTACAATCCAAAATTGTAGAATTGAAAACAGCCGCAGTGTTGTTATTCCCGAACTTTCCTGGAAAATGAACGAAGGCGAAGTATGGCTTGTGACCGGTGCAAATGGCGGAGGAAAAGCCGACCTGTTGAATGCACTCGAAGGAAGTCTCAAAATCATTCCGAATACTGAAGGGCTTTTTTCAAACCTTTATTCTGATTCTGTTGAACTGGTTTCTCTGGAACGCGCAGCCCGCCTGATTCAGGAAGAACGCGAAAATGATGAAAGTGATTATCTTGAAGGTGGTGTTGACCACGGCCGTACCGGTCGTCTTTTTATTGCTCAGGGCGTTAATCCCCAGCTGAAAAAAGGTGGTGAGCTTCCCGATAATCTGAATTATCTTGATAACGACCCGGCCATAAAATTATGCGGTATTGAAAAAATTCTGGACCGCGGATTAAAATATATGTCCACTGGAGAAATCCGCCGTACCCTTCTTGCCCGTGCTCTTGTTTCGGGTAAAAAACTTTTAATTTTGTCAGACCCTTTTGCCGGCCTTGATATTCAAAGCCGCACAATTCTTTTAGACTTTTTTGATTCGATTGCTAAACGCTCTGGTAGTGCCCACCCTCATATCATCTTGGGAATGGAACGCTGGCATGAAATTCCGGATGCAATTACCCACGTTCTTGAGTTTACTGATAAAAAAGTTTCCTTCTGTGGAGCCCGTGCTGATTATGAAAAATTGCTGGCAGATCGCACAACTGAAAAAGAAGCTCAAGCTGAAAAAGCAAAACAGGATTTTACAGAAGGTTTTACTGAACTGACCCAAAATCCGGCCGATACGAAAAATGATAAAGACCTCGAACAGTCAGCCGCCCCACAAGACTACCTCGTAGAAATGAACAACGTAAACGTTGGCTGGGATGGCCACACTGTTTTGAAAGACCTCACCTGGTCACTCAAACGTGGAGAACACTGGCTCGTACGTGGCCCAAACGGCAGCGGCAAAACCACCTTCCTGGAACTGATTACCGGCGACAATATGCAGGTTTTCAGCAACGACATAAAAATCTTCGGCAACCGCCGCGGCTCTGGTGAAACCATCTGGGATATCAAAAAACGCCTCGGAATTGTGTCTTACCGCATGCATGTTGAATACCGTATGCTGGGTGGCACTTCCCTTCTCGCAGTTATTGTAAGCGGCTTCAGAGACAGCATCGGCCTTTATGGCGCTCCAACTGATATGGAAATAGCCGCAGCAAAAAAATGGCTCGCTCTCGGCGGTTTTGCAGGCCGTGAATCAGAAAATTTCGGCAACCTCAGTTACGGCGAACAGCGTGCTATTCTCATTCTTCGCTCAGCCGTAAAAACCCCAGAAATCCTCATTCTGGACGAACCTTGCCACGGTCTGGATGAACAGTACCGCACAAAAATCCTTCATCTTATGGAGCTAATTGGTAACGGCGGCACCACAACAATGCTGCACGTAACTCATGATCCGAGCGAAGTCCTGCCATGTGAAAAACACATTCTCGAACTCCACCCGGGTGAAGAGCCAATGTATCAAATCATTGTAAAATAGTGTCATCCTCGGGCTTGACCCGAGGATCTTATCTTCAATAACACATATTTAGTACATCTTCATCATATTATTGCCGATAATCTCTTTATGAAAAGAATCAGCTTAAATCCTCTCAGTTTTTTGCAGCGCTGTTTTTGCCCGCGGAAAAGCTGATAATGAAGTTCCTACCGAAGAAGTAGAAATCGCACTCAAAGGTGACGAACCATCCGTTGTAACCACTGAACCTGAAGAAGAAAAGCCACTCCTCCCGCTCTACACCCTGAATCAGGCAACCGGAAACCCCGTAAAGCTCCGTGAAAGCTGGGGCTACGTAATGCAAAGTCGCTTAGACGAATACGATAACAATATTCCGCTAACCGACGTATGCTTTTTCTCTGCCGAAGTAAACTGTTACGGTGAACTCACCAGTATCCCAAACCGTTCCAGAATCAATACAAATGGCGCACGCTGCCATCTCGTAATCACCTGCGACAGCAAATCGCTCACCCACTTTATTCTTGAACCAGGAAGCAAAGTGCGTAACAATCTTCTTAAAGCAATTGTAAAAGCCGGAGCCCCATACGACGGAGTTCAGATTGATTTTGAACTTGTCCCAGCACGAGATCGTAAAAACTTTATCAACTTCCTTTCAGATTTGCGCTACATGCTTGGAAAAGCAAAATGGTTTACAGTCTGCGTTCCAGCCCGCTTCAAGCTGCTTTCAGAAGATATTTACCCATATTCAGAAATCGCAAATTACTGCGACCGCGTTTTTGTAATGGCTTATGATGAACACTGGTCTGGTAGCCGTCCAGGTCCAGTTGCTTCTATAGATTGGTGCCGTAAAGTTATGGAATATGCACAAAAATCAATCCCTCAGAAAAAGCTGATTATGGGTCTGCCTTTTTACGGTCGCACCTGGGCCAGCGAAACCACAGCCGGTGCCTGGTACTTCAGCGGCGCAAACCGCATCATGACAGAGCATCAGGTTCCGGAAGTTACTTATGTTGATGATATCCCAACCTTCAAATATACCGCACAGGTAGAAGTCACAGGCTACTTCAACGACACCTGGTCCGTTCTGCAGCTCGCCCGCCTTTACGAAGATGCAGGCATTCAAAAAATGGGCTTCTGGCGCATTGGCCAGGAAGATCCAAGTTTCTGGAACTGGATAAAGATTTCAAAATAAAGCACGTCATTCTGAACTTGTTTCAGAATCTATTTATAAGATCCCGAAACAAGTTCGGGATGACAATTTGTATTTAAAGTGACACTTTTTCCCTTTTCATGTGTTATAATATCTAGAGAGACAAAAATCTCATATAGAGGAGAAAAAACATGAAAAAGATTCTTTCTATCTTATTAATTTTATTTACTGTCTCAGCAGGCCTCATATTTGCAGAGAGCACACCAGATCCTTTCGACAGTCTTGTTGAAAAACTTCTGAAAAATTTTGATGATGAAGGCGCAACCGTTGCCGTAAAAGTTTTCACTTCTGATTTGGGAAACAATGAACGCAAAAAGATTTCTAAATCTGTTCAGTTCTCGCTTTACTGTTCAGATGTTCTTGAAGTAGTATCAAAATCAGATGAAGCAGATTATATCTGTACCGGAAAAATCGAAGCAGACGGTCCAAACTATATCATCAGTGCAAAGCTTGTTGATAATTATGATGATACAGTAATCGGCAAGGCAAAGCAGAAAGTTCCAAAGGACTATTACGCAGAAAAACCAACCGACGTAAAAGTTCAGACAGTTGTTGTAGAAGACACAGTTGATGCCGACGATGTTCTTGGCGCACTTGTTGTAGGAAGCATTATCGGAGGAGTTTTCCATGCAGTAACAACTCCACCACGCACAGTTTACGTAACTCCTTCCCGCCCAAGCAGACCAAACCGCCCAAAGGCAAGACCTAATCGTCCGTAATATATATTAAAAGCTGTCATTGTCGGGCTTGACCCGACAATCTTTAACTGACATGTCATATACAGATTCCCGCGTCAAGCGCGGGAATGACAATAAACATCACCCCCTATTATCATTCCTTTAATTCCGCTGTATAATATAAGAAATATTAAACTTATAGGATAACAATATGATTTTTTCACCAAATGAGATTCAAGAAACTGTAAATATGTTTATGCGCCAGAAGCTGGATATCCGCTGTATTACAATGGGTATTTCACTTTTGGATTGTGCTGATTCGGACAGCAAACGTGCCTGCGACAAAATCTACGACAAGATTATGCACAAGGCCGGTAAGCTGGTTCAAACAGGTCAGGATATTGAAAAGGAATTTGGTGTACCTATCATCAATAAACGAATCTCTGTAACTCCAATTGCACTTGTTGCAGGAGCCAGTGAAGCCAAAAATTATGTTCCATATATAAAAACCCTCGATCGATGTGCTCACGAGCTTGGCGTAAACTTTATCGGCGGATTTTCTGCCCTGGTTCAGAAAGGTATTACTCCCGCAGACCGCATTTTGATTGACTCAATTCCAGAAGCCCTCGCTACAACTGATTTTGTATGCTCAAGCGTAAATGTTGGCTCAACAAAATCCGGAATCAACATGGATGCAGTTAAGCTGATGGGTGAAACAATCGTAAAAACTGCAGAAGTTTCAAAGAACTGCGAAGTAAACGGTTGTGCAAAGCTGGTAGTTTTCTGTAACGCTCCTGAAGATAACCCATTTATGGCAGGTGCTTTCCATGGTCCTGGAGAAGCTGATTGTGTAATCAACGTTGGTGTATCTGGTCCTGGTGTAATTCTGGCTGCTGCAAAGGAATATAAAGGTCAGCCAATCAATGTTCTCGCTGACGGAATTAAAAAGATGGCCTTTAAGATTACCCGTATGGGTCAGCTTGTAGGAAGTGAGGCCGCAAAACGTCTTGGCGTTCAGTTTGGTATTCTTGATCTGTCACTCGCTCCTACTCCAGCCGTTGGTGATTCTGTTGCCCGCATCCTCGAAGAAATTGGTCTTGATGGTTGTGGTGCTCCAGGAACAACTGCAGCCCTTGCTATGCTCACTGATATGGTAAAGAAAGGCGGTGTAATGGCTTCTACAAACGTTGGTGGTTTGAGTGGTGCCTTTATTCCAGTTTCTGAAGATGAAGGTATGATTGAAGCAGCAAAGAAGGGCTCTATCTGCCTTGAAAAACTTGAAGCAATGACTACAGTTTGTTCTGTAGGTCTTGATATGATTGCAATTCCTGGTGATACACCGGCAACTACAATTTCCGGTATCCTCGCTGATGAGTTTGCAATTGGTATGGTAAACAATAAAACTACAGCCTGTCGCTTGATTCCAGCACCTGGAAAGAAGGCTGGTGAATGGGTAGAGTTCGGCGGACTACTTGGTGGTTGTCCTGTAATGCCAGTAAGCAAGTTCGGCTGTGCAGACTTCATCAACCGTGGTGGCCGCATCCCTGCCCCAATTCATTCGTTCCGTAACTAATGGAGGCGTTTATGAAAAAACTTATTTTTGTGATTTCCCTTGTTCTCGCAACAATGATGATGTCTTCTTGCATTGTCCTTCGCGACATTCAGGATACAGATTACACTTATTCAGAGCCAGAGAAAAAACAGAAACCTAACAGACCTGGTAATACAACAAAAAGTACTACCTCAAAAAATACAACAACCAAGAAAGCAAAGCCAAACAGACCGTAATTCTATTTAATAAAAAGGAGTTTCTATGAAAAAGTTTGTTCTCATTATTTCCCTTGTTCTTACAACAATGTTGCTATCATCCTGTATTGCGCTACCAGACGGTCATGGTGGTACTTATGTCTATCCAATTGGAGATGACGAAATAGAATACACACGACCTGATGGTTCCAAAATGACAGTTAGTCAGGATGGAACCATAAAACAAAAAATATGAAACTGATTCCCATAGAAACTCCAGAAGCTTTTTCTTTAGCAGAACAATTTGTGAGACCACACGAAGAAACCTGTGTTTCACTAGCTTCGCTCGTGCGGCGCAAATCTGACAAACTTGTTTTTATTTCGACATCTGAAAGTTCGGTTGTTGAACCTGTCGGAATCCTAAATCTGGACTCCACTCTCTATCACTGTATTCCTGATATTACTAAAATTGATAAAATATCTCTGCTCGAAGATCTTCCATATCTTCTGCAAAAACCAGTTCGCTGCATAAGTGGTGAAACAGCAACTACAGATTACCTTATTAAGTTCTTCCCGAATCCAAAACAGGTTTATCCGTATAAAATGATGAGGTGGTCGAACACGCAGGATTCGGTGGTTTCGATGCTTTCTGGCGGCGAAGAAATAATCCGCTGTACAGAACATGATATGGACTTTCTTCATTCACTTCAAAAAGATTATCTAAAAGATGAAGTTGCAGTTCCTGGCCGCACCCTCACAGATGCCGAAGTAGACATCACCCTGCGCCAGATACTCAAAAATCAGATTTGCCTTGCAATGACTGTAGACGGTGAAATAGTTGCAAAGGCAAACACAAATGCAATTGGAATTAATTGTGTTCAGATTGGCGGCGTATACACTCACCCGCTCTACCGCCGTAATGGTTATGCAGGAGCTCTCATCCAGGCCCTTTGCAACCGGGCCACAAGAGCACAAAAACAAGCAGTACTTTTTGTAAAAGAAAAAAATAAGCCCGCACTCTCACTCTACCAGAAACTCGGCTTCAAAGAATGCGGGCGTTACACTATCGCGTATTATTAATTACTCAAGATTCAACTTCAACTTCAAAATAAAGTAAGTTGCTGTTCCAAAAATTGCAGAAATAATTACTGCAAAAAGTGCGTTCCAATAAAGTATGCTGCCAGGATTGTCAGAATTTGAAAGATAATTAAACGTAATTCCACCAATTAATCTTGATGTTAAACTTATAATCGCAATAATTGCAATGAGTTTTACCATAGTTCTATGCTTTTTTGAAAGATGACCTATTGCATTAACCAGATAAGTAAACAAGAGAATACACAGGCTCCAAGACAAATCAAAAAGAATAATTCCGAAAAAGATATAAATCCAGTCTACTTCAAAGTGTATTACGCTCAAATTCTTAATGCACAAAGCAATAAATGAAATCAGCATTACAGCTAATGAAATAACTCCCCATACAATAATCATTAGAATTCTTCCCCAAAGATGCTCGCCTATTGTTACTGGCAAAGAAAGATTCAAATATGCTTCATCACCAAGCAGGCCATTTTTGAAGCGTTTTGAAATAACACCTATTGTAACAACACCGGCAACTATTATGATTACCCAATAAATCAAAAAGAAGAAACCGGCTAAACCATTCATTACATTTTCGTTGCCATCAATATTGTACGAAAAATTAAAATCAAGATTACCGTCATTATTTAAAGGAATAAATAATCCGGTAATTAATGCAATGGCAATAATGGCAATATAAACCGGAAGAAGAATTCTCACCGAATGTTTCATCTCATATTTAAAAACTTTTCCAATCCAAGGAAATGGATTTCTTATAGTCTTTTTATTTTCCATTTTATATCTCCTTAAAAACAAACTATCGTTAGTTAGCATCTGAACTCTTCGCGGAAAAGCTGGTCTATAGACATTCCCTTTTCTTCGCGGATTTCATCAACATCACCCTGGCGAATAATGTTACCTTCTTTCAAAAACAGAACATAATTCAAAACAGGTTCAATATCACTGATTAAGTGTGTTGAAATTATGACTGTAGAATTCTCGCTGTAGTTTGAAATAATTGTATTAAGAATATAATCGCGGGCAGCAGGATCTACACCACCAATCGGTTCATCGAGCATATAAAGCGGAGCTTCGCGGCTCATTGTCAAAATCAACTGTACCTTTTCCTTTGTTCCTTTTGAAAGGCTCTTTAATTTTTCTCCCTTTTCAATTTTCAGATTTGCAAGCATTTCATAAGCTTTATCTTTATTAAAATTTTTATAGAAATCTGCCATCATTTGAACGAGGTCATTTACTGTCATCCAGTCGTTGAGGTAAACGCGGTCCGGTTGATAAGCTGCTATCGCTTTTGATTCGGCACCAGGCTTAAGCCCACATACCAGAATCTCGCCGGAAGTAGGTTTTAAGAGTCCTGCGGCAAGCTTAAGCAAAGTTGTTTTGCCGCTTCCGTTTGGGCCAAGAAGACCAACTACTGCACCACTTGGAACAGATAAATCAATTCCCTTAAGAGCAGTTTTTGTTATATATTTTTTTGTCAGATTTTTGCATTCCAAAACTGTTTCCATGTTGCTCTCCTATTCTTCTTCAATTATTTTAATAACTTCTTCTTTATCGAATCCGAGTGATTTCATTTTTTCAAGAAATGCTGTTATTTCGTTCTTTGCAACTTCTTCTTTCATAGCTTTGATTTTTTCCTTATCGTCTGTAATAAAACGACCCGAAGTTCTTTCGGTTCGAACCAGCTCCATTCGTTCCAGCTCAGAGAGAGCCTTCTGCATAGTATTCGGATTTACGTGAGCCTTAACTGCAAGGTCCCTGACTGATTCAAGTCTGCTACCTTCCGTTAGTTCACCGGAAATAATCTGCGACTTAAAATAGTCTATAAGCTGAAGATAAATCGGTTTATCATTCGTAAACTGATATTCCATATAACTCCTATAAGAGCCAAAATGGCCTGTATTTTATTTTGTATTGTTGTATTAAGCACATAATACAGTGATACAATAGAGATGTCAAGTTTTTTTTGCTTTTTTTTAAATTTTCCGTTAAACTAGACTAAAAAATACAGGGAAATTAAAAATATGAGAGAAATCGCTTTTTCAAAATCGTCGAAAAACCTGATCAGGTTTTTTTGTATTGACGGAATAATCGTAGAAATTTTAGGTATTCTGCGATTATTTTTACGGACCGGCTTTACACTAGAAATTCAGGAAATTACTAATCTACATACTTTTTTAATGTCAGACTTGAATACGGCAATAGTAGATTTTATTAGTCTGATTTTCTTTATTATTGTTCTTTTTGTTCCAAAACATTTTATTTTATTTTCAATAATATCGTTTTTATATTCATTTAAAATCATACTTATTGATACAATCGTAAAATATCCTATTGGACAGCTTTTATATCTGATGGGAACATCTTGCCTTGTTTATCTTGGCCTTTTCAGATACCACAGGCTACCCAAAATTATAACTACAATTCTGATAAATTATATTCTTATTGCCCACAGCATAAGATTTGGTGTAGATGTCCTGATTAATTCAATTATTTATGCCATTGGTTATACTCTGGTATTTTTTGTTACCCTATTCTTTGCTACTAATTTTTTCAGATTCCTTTATACTACCAAACATGCCCGAGTATGGGATCTTTCTCAATATCCTGAACTCACCCAGCGTGATAAAGAATGGCTGAAACAGATTCTCGATGAAAAGCGCTATGAAGAAATTGCAGCTGATTCAGGAGTTACTGTAGGGACTCTAAAAAACCGAATGCATCAGGTTTTTATTATTGTAGGCATTGAAGACCGTATCAGTCTGCTGGCTACTTACAGTGGTTATGAGGTAAAGTTTTAATCTCAATTCACATTTAATCATTAATTGAAATCCCCGGACTTCAGCTAGCCGGGGATTTTTTATTGCAAAAGTTCTTTTACAGTTTCAGTGTAGTGGTCATCAAAAGTTGCCCTTATTAATGGACGTGCCAGAATTACCTGGTCAGCACCATAATAAAGTGCAGTCTGAATATCCTGCTTTGTGCGAATTCCACCATCAACCCAAATTTCCTTACAATACTTTTTGAGCTCACCGGCATTTTCTGCCAGGAAGCGCGCCGTACTGCCAATACGGGTTTCAACGCGGCCACCGTGATTCGAAATATAAACTACGTCAGGGCGAACTAAACTAACTAATTTCAAATCCTCTGGAGTAAACACACCTTTTATTACAAAAGGAAGTTTTGTATGCTCACGAAACTCCTGTAATTGAGCCGAAGTCTTGCGTTCAAGATTCACAAGATTTCGCATTGTCACAATATTATATGAATCAATATCAATACCTATATGAGATGCGTAAGGGCGAATCCATTCCACGCGTTCAAATAATTTTTCCTGAGGATATGGTTTTAAAAAGAAGGCTGCTTTTTGCCCCAGCTGTTTTACGGCTGCAATTCCAAGTTTAAGTTTTTCATCCGGGCAACCATCGCCTACACAAAGTCCAAGGCCCTCTTGTACTGCATTCTGCAAATACGGCAAATAAAAATCTGACTCGTTTGTGTAGCCGATGTTTTCAACTGCACCGGTCACTGGGCCGCAGCGCAGAGTAGAAGGGCTCACCGAAATATTGCTGATTTCTTCACCAGCTCCGTTTTCAACAGCCTCTTCTAAAAGTTCACGCCAGCCTTCATAATTTAACTGAAAGTTTTTTCCTTCAAAAACACCGCCAAGTCCCGGAAGCATTCCAGGGCAACCATAACCGTCACAAACAGCGCAGCGGTGGCATTTCAAATCACCATTAGTCGCCAAAACAAATTCCTAAATCACGGGCGGTTTTAAGTACAGGGTCTTCTTCCGTAATTTCTTTTACTTTTCCAGCAACTACAGAAAGTGGAGTTGCAACAATTCCACCATTCTTTACTGCAACGAGATTTCCAAAACGTTTTTCTGCAAGAAAATCTGCAGCAGCATTTCCAAGCTTAGTAGCAAGAATCATATCATACGGAGCAGGATCTCCACCCCGCTGCAAATAACCAAGAACACTTGTTCTGGTTTCAATTCCAGTTGCAGCTTCAATCTCTTTTGCAACTCGGAAACCTACGCTCTGTGGCATTGCTTCACGAGCTTTCTTAAATTCTTTTTTACCAAGTGCAGCTTCATTCAAATCAATTGCACCTTCTGAACAGGCAATAATAAAATAGTTCTGGCCTTTAGCCTTTTTTGCCTTCATGTATTTTGCAATCTTTTTAATATCATAAGGAATTTCAGGGAGAAGAATTACATCTGCACGGCCGGCAAGCCCTGCATACAAACCGAGCCAGCCAACCTTGTGTCCCATTATTTCAACAACCATAGCACGACTGTGGCTCTTTGCAGTAGTTCTTATTGCTTCAATTCCGTGAGTTGCGACATCTATTGCTGTATGAAAACCGAAAGTTTCATCTGTTCCAACAATATCGTTATCAATTGTCTTTGGAAGCCCAATTACATTAAAACCAGCCTCTGATAAAAGAGATGCTGTTGTATTTGTTCCGTTTCCGCCAAGACAAACAAGGGCATCAAGCTTATTTTTTTTGAAAGTTTCTTTTATTCCTTCTACAGGCAAAAGTCCTGTCTTTGGATCTGGCACCGGATTTTTGAAAGGCTTTACACGAGAAGTTCCAAGAATGGTTCCTCCCTGAGAAATCAGCGGCTCTAAATCAATTTCGTCCATCTTAAAAGTATCATTATCGATGAGGCCGCGGTATCCGTTGCGAATACCAATAAATTTCATTCCGTAATTATTCTTCCCAGAAATACAAAGTGCACGAATAGCAGCATTGAGTCCAGGTGCATCTCCACCAGAAGTCAAAATACCGACAGTCTTTACCGGTTTTTCAGATTTTTCAGTTTTAGTTGTAGAAGCTTTCATAATATCAATTATAACAGTTTAACCGTATGACCGACAAGAAAAATTTATTAATAATAATTTATTCGGAAAAACCTTCTTTCAGCTGCTTAACAAGGAATCTTAACTGTTCTTCGGTTTCAATACCAAAATCTTTACGAACCTGCTTATCAATCTGATAGAAATCTATAATACCACGATCATAAAAATCGCACATTTCTGCAAGATGGAGAATGCCTACACGCTTCTTTGCAGCTTCCGGAACTTTTGCCAGCCCATTCCAGCCTACAAGGTCGTAGCAGACATTCATATCAAATCCATAATTTCTAGAGGCAACCATTGAAAGATAAGTAGAAGCATTTCTGTGCATAAACATATCAAGAATCTTATCGCCATATTCAATATACTGCTGACTCAATTCTGTGATATAAGACAACTGCGCCTCACTTGCACAGGCAATCAAAAAGCCTCCAATGCTATTAAAGAGACCAAGCAGATACATATATTCTTCATCTTCCGGGAATGTATCTTTGAACTTACTATTTTGATAAAGGTTATAAGAATAATATGCTACACGTCGTGAATGTTCCCAGATTCTTTCAGCAACTTCATTATTCTCTATAAAACGAATTCTTGGATTACTTACATTATAAATAAATTTTAAATCATAATCAGAAAGCAAAGCTATTGCCTTTGGAAGACTAAAACATTTTTTGTCTTTTTCAAGCACATCCTTAAACATCAAAAGGCCAAGTGTTATATCTTTTCGGATTACATCATAAAGAGCATTGCGGTCTACAGGACCATCACAATTCACAATTTTTTCAGCCTGTTCAAAACTTGATTTTATGATTGGCAAATTATCTTCGAGATTTACAAACTCGTAAGAAAGCATTTCTACACCGGCAAATACAGTTTTATTACAAGGAAGAATGATTCTTGTGATTGTTTCGTCATCATCAGAAATTACCTGATAATTTTCTTTTGAAAGCCCAACTTTCTGGAGCATAAGAATGATGATGATGATTCCAAGTCCCGCACCTTCTGACTGGTCGAGAACGTTTGTAAGAACCTCATCCATATTCTTATACTGCTGAACGCTGTCTAACTTTTGCTGGATTCGCTCACGCTCAAATACTGTAAGTGTAGAATTATTTTTGATTTCTATGTAGATTTTATCAGCCTGAATTCGGAGGGCAAGTTTAATATAAAGGCCAGCTTTTCTTTGCAGTTCAAGGTAATGATCAATATTGGTAAGGGTATCCATCTTAAAGTTTTCCATACCCTTTTCGTAATCTTCCGGATTGTTTATGTCGAGCCCTTTTTCCTTAAAGTAAACACGCTTCGTATTTGCTTTTTTTGCGTTGGTAAGAAGCTCGCTCAAACAGAAGTTCAGATACTCCTTAAGATGCTCCTGATGACACTCCTCTAGAAATATCTCCATAACGTTACGGATATACACTTCTGTATTTTTAGGCAACGTATATGTCGTCATTTCTATTGGCAGCTGCAGGCTGACCGAGACTTTTATTTTTTCTTTGTCACAGTTTAATTGCTCTTCCAACTCGCTCATCATTAATATTACTATTTTAACCCGAAAACCAAAAAAAGTAAAAATTTTTTTATGATAAGTTTTTTAATGCAATTTTTATAAATTTACAGGCTGTAAAACCCTTAAGCATGGATCTGTTAGTTCCATAATCAGTGGAAAATGCGCCGGACTGAGCATTGCTGTTTCGCCATCACACTGCATCAAAATCGGTTTATTATAGCTTAATCTGATTTTATCAACCGTATGCAAGCTTGCGAGATCTGTTCCAACAAAAGATCCATCAACAAAACGATGATTTTCCTTTATGAGTTTTGGCAAACCGATTTTTGGACAAACGCACAGATTGTTTTCGTTTGGCAAAACCTTGTGACCGCCACCATAAACTCTGTTGCCGGAAGCTCCAAAAGCAAGCAGTGTAATTTTTGTATTTATCTCCTGTGAAGGAGTTACATCATCTGTATTGCTGAAAATCTCAATTTTTAGATTATCTACTGGAAAGTGCTTGTCGTAAACGATTCCACTTAACGGCACACAAAGATGATAAAAATTTCCCGGGAGTTTTTTCTTTACAGTGTTGGTCATATAAACTACGTAGGCATCAAGACCAATACTTGCAATATTAAAGGCATACCATGGAGCCTGAAAACTCATATCCTGATATTTTTCTGGATTTTTTCCGCAGGCACGAACAGCAGCTTCATCCGGAGTAGTTTCAGGATATACGCGGATAGCACGGGCATTTACAAACAAAAGACCACCACGCAAAAGCTGAACAGTTTCTTCAATTGAGTGACCATCAGTTCCGTCATTTCCAGTTCCAAGCGGAAGACGCAGGAGCGCAATCTTATTCATAATTGCGTCTCGATGCTTTGGACCTTCCATTGCGCATTTATAAAGCGAAGTCTGAACCTCAAGGGAAGTACCATCGCCACCAGCTGTTATGATGATGTTTTCGACATCTGGTTCATCAGTTGCAATAAGCTGCGAAACTACGGACTTTGTAAGATCTTTTGCATGACCTGCATATTCTGTAGAAAAAATCCTATAAGAGATTTCTTTTGCGCACTGCGGCTGAACCTTTGTTTCTTCTAATACCTTAGAAAAAAAAGCCTTATATTTTTCTGATTTATGAGAGTTTGTAAAACATCCGGCTGTTTTATTTACAATAAAATAAGCATAGACCCTCTTTCCAGACCACAGTTTGTTGCGGGCAATAAGTGCTGTTATACAGTCTGCAATGTCATTTGGTGTAAGATTCAAGTCCATAATTACTCTCCCCTTATCTGTTTACTTATCCCAATAAACAGGTAAAAAGTAAATTATCATAGTATACAATTCAAGACGGCCTGCAAGCATTGCAAAGCTGTACCAGTATTTTACAAAATCAGGAAGAAATCCAAAATTTTCTGTAGGGCCAAGCAGTGCATAACCAGGGCCGATATTTCCTACCATACTAAGTGCTCCGGTAAAGCTGGACCACACATCAAGATTTCCAAGACAGCCCACAAAGGTTGTAACCGCAACAAGACCAAAGTACACAACCATAAAAGCTGCAACATTGAAAACAATATCTTTACGTCCAGGACGGCCATTCAAACGGATTGCAAAAACTCCGTGAGGGTGAAGCATCTTGCGGGTTTCGTTCTGAACCTGTTTTCCAAGAACCAACCAGCGAATAACCTTAACACCACCCGAAGTAGAGCCCGAACATCCACCGATAAAGAAAGTCACAAAAAGCAGGAACTGAGTAACGGCTGGCCACTGCATAAAGTCTGCAGTAGAAAAACCGGTAGTCGTCATCAGCGAAACAACCTGGAAGGAAGAAAAACGCAGGCTGTCACCAAAGTTGCCGTAAACACTTCGAAGTGAAATTGTAACTGCAATAATGAGCGCGATTACAATTACCAGGTAGGCTTTGAATTCTGAGTTTGTTGTAATGTCGCGGAATTTTCTTGTAATAATATAAAAGTAGAGACTGAAGTTGATTCCCGCGAGGAACATAAAAATCATTATAATTACATCAATTGCAACCGAATTGTAAGAACCGATTGAAGAGTTGCGTGTAGAAAAACCGCCTGTTCCAAGAGTTGCAAAAGCGTGAGAAAGAGCATCTGTAAAAGTCATGCCTGCAAGCTTAAGTGCGATTGTCTCTACTGCGGTGAAGCCAAAATAAATGGCCCAAAGGATTTTTGCTGTTGTTGTAATACGAGCAGTTACCTTTCCTTTTTCTGGTCCGGTAGTTTCTGCCTTAATCAGTTGAAATCCGCCTACCCCGAGAAGAGGAAGCAGAGCAACGGTAAGAGTTACAATTCCCATACCGCCGATCCAGTGGGTAAGACAGCGCAGCATATTGATTGATTTTGGAAGACTTTCTATTTCGCTTAAGATTGTTGAACCGGTTGTAGAAAAACCGCTGACACTTTCAAAAAGCGCATCAACAAAACGGGGAATACTTCCAGAAGCGTACATAGGAATTGCACCCATAAAACTGATTACAATCCAGGAAAGAGCAACTGTTAAAAATGTTTGTCTGGTATTCAGCGTGATCTTGAATCTGCGGGTTGGAAAATTAACTGCCGCAACAAGCACAAAGCTGACCACCATTGGAATTATGAATGGAAGATAAACAGAACTTTCGCCGTAATAAAATGCAAAGCCAAGAGGAATTGCAAAAAGAATACCAACGATTGAAAGGAGAACGGAAGCTATTTTAAGAAATGAAATTACAAACATTACGCCCCACTTCCAAAATATGCCAGAACTTTTTTACTGTTCTCGGCAACGGTAATAAGAACAATGTGATCGCCCGCTGTAATACGGGTATTTCCGTTTACAATCTGATACTGCTCTGTACCAGATTTTTTATCGAGCAGAACAAGGAAGGTTCCCGGATTGGAAATTTCTTTAAGCTCCTTGCCGGTAACCTTGGAATCAGAAGTAACCTCACATTCAACAATTTCAAGCTGACCGTTTGTTACAGTGTGAATCTCTTTTACAGACTTTCCGCGCAGGTGACTCATAATTGAATCAACTACCGCATCGCGCAAAGGAACTGGAACATCAATACCAAGCTTTCGAGAAATCTCTGCAAAGGCAGAACTTCCTACAAGACTTACAGTCTGCTTTACACCAAGAGATTCAAGGTAAGCCGCAAGAACCATGTTCATTTCATGATTATGTGTTGTACAAATTGCAAGATCAAAGTTTACGATTCCCTCATCGCGGAGGAAGCTTTCATCAGTTGCATCCGCACGCATAACCCGGGCATCAGGGAATTTTTCTGAAGCAGCCTTAGTCAATTCATCATCTGAATCAATGATTACAAAATCAAAATTTCGGCGGGCCTTCATATTTGTGAACAGACGTGCTATTCCGCTCGCCTTTTGTGCACCACCCATCAGTTTTTCTGCAACAATAGTTCCAATACGGCCGGCGCCAATCAGTGCAACCTTGCGCAGTTCTTTCTGTTCTGCACCACAAAGTTCAACAACTTTTGAAATGTCATCCTTTGAAACAAGAACACCAATAATAGTGTCAGCAACAAGTTTTGTGTCACCACTTGGCAGCATTGTTTCGCCATTCTGTTCGATATAGGCAACAAGGAATTTTACATCAGTTTTTGTACGGAGTTCCTTCAACGCAACGCCATCAAAAGTACTTCCGGCAGCAACAGTAATACGTGCAATCTCGAGGTCAGAATTATCAAAAGTAATAACATTGCCAACCGCACCGTTTTCTACTGCCTGTACAATTGCATCTGCTGCCTCAACATCCGGGTGAATCATATAGTTGATTCCATAAAGCGGACGGTGTTTTCCGGCAAAGGTATTTGAATGCTTTTTTTCTGCCTTGGCGGTGTTTACGTAGTAGGCATAATTTCGCACACGGGCAATTTTCAAAATATCAGGATACACTGCATCCACAAGTGAGCAGGTAATCATATTAACTTCATCGGAAGAGGTAACGCAAACAAGAGCATCGGCTTTTGCAATTCCAAGCTCTTCAAGCGTTTCAAGATTGTTACCGTCTGCACACATAACTGTACAATCCAGCTGATTTGAAGCATGACGGATTGTATTTTCATCATTATCTACAACGGCAACCTGATTTTTTTCATTAATCAAGAGTTTGGCAAGCTGAATTCCAGTGAATCCAGCTCCCACAATTACTATTCTCATAGTTATATTATACTACGTTTTTGGGGAATACGTCATCCTTTTTACGCAGATACAAATAAGCACCAATACAAATCAAAGCTGAAAGTAAACTTCCAAGTGGTGCGGCGCAGCCCATTGGGAACAGAGTTTCTGGCCAAAGTTTAGAAGCAAGCCAGGCACCCGGAATGCGGATAACCACAATAGAAATAGAATTATGAATGAAGGAAATGATTGATTTTCCCATTGCACAGAAGTAACCACTAAAACAGAAGTGAATTGCGGCTAGTACACAGTCGGTTACGTAAGATTTTAGATACTGAGTGCCGAGAGTTACGACAATTTCGTCGCGGGTAAACAGACTGATAACCGGATGCGAAATAAACTGGAAGGCGATTGCAAAAACTGCACCGATACCTACTGCTATGGCTGTACCAGCGTAAAGTGTGTGGCGCGCGCGGTCATTATAACCGGCACCGATATTCTGCGCCGCGATCGCGCTGATGCTGGAAAGCATGCTGGAAGGAATCAGGAACAAGAAACAAATTATCTTCTCCACTATACCAACAGCCGCAGCTACATTTACACCGCGTCTATTCGCAATAATCGTAATTACAATGAATGAAATCTGAATGAAGCCGTCCTGTGCTGCAACTGGAACTCCAATTTTAAGGATTCCGCTCATTGTGGCGTGATCAATTTTAAAATCATCTTTCGCAAGCTTAAGGCTGCCGGTTCGTGCAATTGCAATCAAGCTGATAATTACGCTAACTGCCTGAGCAATAACAGTCGCAATCGCAGCACCTTCCGCCTTCATTCCGAACACGCCCATAAAAAGCCAGTCCAGAATTATATTGAGCGTACAGGCAATGATAACAAAAATCATAGGACTTTTTGAATCGCCCATACCGCGGTAAATCGAAGCAATTACGTTATAAGCAACAATAAATGGAATTCCAAAAAAGCAGACACGAATATAAGCTACCGTCTGTTCTACACTTTCTGGCGGAGTTGAAACAAGTGCAACAATTCCACGGCAGGCAACGAGCAGCACAACAGTAACTATCACAGAAAAAATCAAAAACAGAGTAACTGTATTGCCGATAACTTTAGATGCACGTTTATCGTCCTTTGCACCAACAGCCTGACCAATCAGGACGGTACCACCCATTGCAAGCCCAACGATAATCACCGTAAGCATATGCATAACCTGACTTCCGATAGACACCGCAGATATTACATCTGCACCATTAAACTGTCCAGCCAGGAAGAGATCTGCCATACCGTAGAGTGTCTGAAGGAAATATGAAAGAAGATATGGAAGTGAGAAAAGGATGATGTTTTTGAGGATTGAGCCCTCTGTAAGATTTTTTGTCATAAGGATTATAATAATGAAATTTTCACGTCATTGCGAGCACAATAAATTGTACCTCGCAATGACGAGATCTCTTCTAGAACAAGCGCATTAAATCTTCAATTGTCTCGCGGCGGCGAATCAACTTTACGCTTCCATCCTTGCAGATGAGTACTTCTGCAGGACGTGGGCGGCTGTTGTAGGTTGAACACATAGACCAGCCGTAGGCACCGGTGTCAAGTACGCAGGCAAGGTCGCCTCGCTTCATTTCTGGCAGAGGGCGGTCCTTAGCAAGAAGGTCGCCGCTTTCGCAGATGTTGCCGGTTACAGTCTGTTCCATCAGATTGTCGCGGGCAACAACTTTTCCTTCGCGGATAACTTCGATATCGTGCCAGCTGTCGTACATACTTGGGCGAACCAAAACGTTCATACCAATATCAGTTCCGGCAAAAGTTTTTCCGTTGTTGTGCTTAACTGCGTGAAGGCGCCCCAAGATTACGCTGCCTTCTGCAACACAGAAACGGCCAGGCTCACTTTTGAAAAGAGGTGCACGTCCGTACTTTGCAACAAAGTCGTCCAGAATTGGTTCGAGGCGCTTCTTGAAATCTTCCATTGGGAAAACAGCCTCGTCATCAAGCTTGTGATATGGAATACCATAGCCGCCACCAAAGTCGATGAACTCAAGGTCCTTAAACTGAAGGGCAATTCGTAAGATGTTAGTAACCGCATCAAGATAAGGCTGTGGGTCCATAAAGAGCGAACCAATGTGCTGGTTGATTCCAGCAATTGTAAGATTGTACTTTTCAGCAATTTCAAAAATCTGAGGAATAAACTCTTCAGAAATTCCAAACTTAGTTTTCTTACCGCCAGTAACAACCTTTTCGTGATGACCAGCACCAACACCAGGATTGATGCGAACTGCAACCTTGCCGCCCTTGTTGAGGCTTCCGTAAAGCTCAAGTTGAGCAAGAGAGTCACAGCTTGTCATAATTCCGTTGTCGATTGCAAACTGCATTTCTTCTGCACTTACATTATTTGGTACGAAGAAGATGCGTTCCTTAGGGAAGCCTGCCTTAAGCAGCATCTGGATTTCTCCAACGCTCATTGCGTCGCAGTTGTTGCCTTCTTCAAGAGCAAGCTTAAGGATGTGGATGTTTGTATTTGCCTTTACCGAATAGTTTGCAGTGTAAGGATACTTTGTGATTACCTTTGCAACAGCGTCCATTCGTGTACGCAAAATATTTTCGTTATAAACATAAACCGGAGTGCCATATTCCTGAGCAATCTTTTCCGGATTGTTTCCTTCAAAAAAGTTTGATTGTTCGATAAATGAATTCATAAAATCTCCTAGAGCAAGTGTGCTCTAATTTCATCACCACTGAGTGGGCTAAGGTAAGCTGGAGCTACGTCGAAAACTGTCTTACAGCCGAGGTTACCTTCTTTGTTCATTCTGTAAACTGCGCGGGCATAAGCTACGAGTACGCTTGATGTAAATGCAGGGTTTGAGTCGAGCTTGAGGCTGTACTCAATTACGTTATTGAACTCGTTGTCCCAGCCAGTCTTTCCAGAGCGGATCACAAATCCACCGTGTGGAATACCAGAGTGATTCTTCTTCAATTCTTCTTCGCTGATAAAGTGAACTGTTGTGTCGTAATCAGCAAAGTAGTTTGGCATTTCTTTGATTTCTTTTTCAATGCGAGCCTTATCTGCACCTTCTTCAGCTACAACAAAGCATTCGCGTGTATGCTTCTGGCGTGTTGTCAATTCTGGATTGCTTCCAGAGCGAACTGCATCAAGTGCTGCCTGTACTGGAATTGTGTACTGCTTGCCATCTTTTACACCTTCAATGCGGCGGATAGCGTCTGAGTGTCCCTGTGAAACTCCCTTACCCCAGAAAGTGTAATCCTTACCGTTTGGAAGAATGCAGTTAGCATACAAACGTGAAAGGCTGAAAAGTCCAGGATCCCAACCGCAGCTGATAAGTGCTGTATGCTTGAAGTCCTTTGCTACTGTATCAACATTTGCAAAGTGCTCAGGGATTTTTGCGTGTGTATCAAAACTATCAATTACGTTGAAATATTTTGCATATTCTGGAGTCTGTTTTGGAAGGTCAGTTGCAGAACCACCACAGATGATAAGAACATCAACTTCATCCTTGTGTTTTTCTACATCTGCAACGTTATAAACAGGAACTCCTGCAGTCAAGATTTTTACAGTTGATGGGTCGCGGCGTGTGAATACTGCTGTGAGTTCACAGTCAGGATTCTGTTTGATTGCGCCTTCAACGCCCTTTCCAAGATTACCATAACCTAAAATACCAATTTTCATTTTTTATCTCCTTCGCTTAACAGCGTAATTTTATCCTTTAATGCTTCCTTCATAACCTCAACGAGATTTTTCTGTCCGGAATACAAACAGGTATCATGTTCATCGCCGGTGAGTTCGCCGGTTAATACATAAGCAGAATCCGCAATAAAACGAATCTGCCCTTCTTCTGGTTTTGTTTCGTAGATTTTTGCACCAGATAGTTTTAAGCCCTTGGTTAATAGCACAACTTTTTTTCCTGATTTTGTGAGCTGCATAAGTTCTTCTTCGAATTCGCAAATCAAATCTGAGGGAGCCATCATATAAATACGTAGCTCTGTTTTATTCAACATTTCACGGATTTTATTTTTAATATTTTTTGCACCAGTAATTGTGATGTACCCATCCGCAGAAATTACTTTACGAGGTGCATGCTTTTCAAGCCAGGCTGCACTTTTCTGCAATTCGAGAATTCTATTTTCTGTAAAGATTTTTATTTCAACAGGTCTGTATTTTGTAGCTTCGCCTTCGATAAGATAGGCGGCACCCTTTTCTACAAGAGCAGTAAGAGCTGCATAGACATTTGAACGCGAAATACCAGTGTCCTTTGCAACCTCATAGCCAGTCATTTCACCATGATTCAGAAGAGCAGAATAAACTGTCCCTTCCTGACGAGTGAGTCCAAAATCATTTAAGCTGTCTATAAAATTCATATCTGACATAAACTGATTCCGCGCCTTTGCTATTAATCTATAGTAGTATTATTTAGTACTACTATAGATTAATATACAGAGAATTCAGTTTAAAGTCAAATTTAAAAATCCCCGGTGATACCGGGGATTCCAAACTAGAACAATTTCTTTAATTGATTTCCAAGCTCTTTCTTAGCACTATCCGTCGCTTTCTTGGTTGCTTCATCAGCCTTGCCCTTAATCTGTTTTTCTGCTTCGGAACGTTTTTGTGTAAGCTGTTTTTCGTAACCGTTAGCCTGACCTACCGAACCAGTCAGCTTAGACTTAATATCGTCGAGTGAACCAAACTGGCTGAGTGCTCCGCCACTTGCTTCGTTAATTCTCTTAGTAAGTTCAGACTTAAGATTTTCTTTGATGCCCGCAAGCTGAGCTTCCATTTCTTTCTTAATCGAATTAATAACCTGAACATCAGCATCAGAATCAAGAGCCATATTAAGGCCACCAGAAAGTGTAAAACCGCTTGTCATGCTTGCACGTACAGTATTTATTCTACCCATTACACTTGAGTAAATCTTAGAAGCATATTCTGGTTCAAACGGAACTGTAGAAATCTTGAGATCTGTTAGCAGACCCTTACCAGTAATCTCAAAACCTTCATCATCAAAAATCTTAAGAATTGCATCTACCGCACACTTTGCATCGAAAGAAGGAACTCCAGGATACTCACCAAATTTTTCTGCAGGAATATTCAATGGAATATTTTTCAAACCATAATCTGCACGAACAAGAGGTTCCTTTGTTTCAGTTCTAAAATCAACAACGAGCTTTGCAGTATGCTGCAGGTTCCACAAATCCATATTGAAATCAATCTTTGCAGGTTTGTTGATTATATCCTGATTGCTTGCAATATCTGTGGCCTGTGCAAAAAAGTTTGGACCAGAGCCTGCCATCTTTTTAATCCAGAGAGCTGGAACCTTATCCTGTCTGTAGAAAATGTCGCGGCCAGGTGCACGTTTTACACTGTACTTCTTTTTTTCTTTTTTAGCCTTTTCTGTTTTTGGTTTACTAGCCTGCTTTGATTTCAATTCAAGCAGATAGTTTACGCCCTTCTGCGCATAAGGATAATATTTTCCAAGAACATCACAGGCAACATTTTCAAACATGCCGCTTATGAGTTTTGTTCCATCAGAAACATTGAGCGACTTAATTTTGTTGATTTCTGAATTTGCAAAGTTCATATCATGAGTAACTGCATTCTGAACAGTTTTTCTTAGTCCATCAGCTTCTGCAATATCAGAATTAAAGCTGTTTAAAACTCCATTGGCATCGTTCTTTACCTTATCAATATTTTTGTAAGTTGAATCTAACGACTCAATAAACTCTTTTATCTTAAGCGGATTATTCTGAACCGAACTGAAATCAAAAGCCATAATTTCGTTTACAGATTTCTGAAGTTCATCTACAGTTTTCTGAACCTCAGCAGGTTTTGCCTGCCACTTTGCAACTATCTGTGGAATCTGTTCCTGAACCTGTGTAGAAATTGCAGGTGTCTGTAACTGAGCCGCATAATTTTGCATCAGAGTTTCTGGATTAAACTGATTAAAAAGTCCTGTAATATTTTTTTGCAAAGAATCAGCTGCAACAGCTTTTTTATCTGAAAGTGCCTTTCCAAGCTTTGATTCAGAAGCCGCTTTTTCTGCCTTTTCTTTCTGCTTTTTAATTTTCTTTTCTTTTGCAGGAGGAAGTTCTCCCGAAGTTGTTCTTTCAGTTCCTGTATTTACATCAAGCACAGAAAGCTCATCTGCAACAAAACGTTTTCTCAAAAGCTGACCTAAATCAAAATCAATTGTAATTGAACCAATGTCTACAAGATTTTTCATGTAATCATTCTTGTTGGCAATTTCAATTTTTTTGATTTTAAGGGATGAATCCAAGAACTTAAAATCAACTTTTTCTATATCAGTTTTTGCTTCAAAAATATTTTCGCAAACTACAGTAAGCGCTTTTTTGATAATTACATTTTTGAACATTGAAAAACAAACTGGAATTGCCACAATGAAGGCAATTGTTACAATCAGCGGAACAAAGTTTACGCGTCCTTTCTGACTTTTAATCTGCTTTGCAAGAAGCTTAAGACGCTTCATATCTTTTTTTGCAAGCTGTTCAGCCTTATCAGCTGGAATAGCATAAATCGGAATCTGCTTTGCACCCTTTTTTTCAACTTCTGTAAAAAGACTCTTTACGTATTTTTTATCATCAGGAACATAGAGCTTTTTATAAATTTTCTTTTCGAGTTTTTTTGCCGTATATTTTTTTCTAAAAAGTGATGGAATCTTTTTCATTTGTGCGCCCCCTTAGTCCTTCTTTGCCGCAAGTGCAGCTGCTTTTTTGATCAGCGGAATCTTTGAGATTGCAACAATGAATTTTGTTTTGCGTAAAACCGGCACAATTTTATTTCTCGTAAGCAAGACTAAAAGACGGGCAATTACATAAAGAGGAATATAAAGCACAAGCCCGCACAAAAGCGAACCTGATGCAATTGTATTATTGAACTTAGTAAATCCAACAAAAGGAATATCAAGAAGGAAAGCAAAAGTTGGTTCAAGAGCAGGAAGTGTAAGGAACCAGTAACCAACCTGATCAAATATCGGATCGAACAAAGGAGCCAGAAGCGAGAATGCCAGTGTACAAAGTACCAGAGCACCTTTATTTATTCGCATAAAAAGAACAAATACAGTAATAATGAACCAGAAAATGTTGTTTTTAGGCAAAAAACCAAGCAACATTCCAAGACAAACAGCATGAGCAATTTCACCCGGATGTGAATTGCTGTTCAAAGCCTTCAATAACTTAATAATGAATTTTAACATATAAAACTCCGATTTTAAAATCCTTCTTATATTTTATCAGAAAGAGTATAGTTTGCAAGATTTTTAAATCAAAAGCTTCTTCAACAAAAAAACGGGACTTCTCATTATTGAGATAGTCCCGTAAACGCCTGTTAGCAGTGAAGGTATTACAATTAGCCAACCAGTGTTTCGATTGTGTTCTTTTTAATGTTGTAGAATGCCCAGCTGTAAAGGATTTCGGCTACATCGCGCAATGGCTTGCGGATTTTAAGACCCATGTTGTAAGCAAAAGCTGAAGAAGTTTTGATTGCTTCTGGATTCCAGATGCTTGCGTAGTCGAGGCTTACGAAACCTGCATGTTCTGCATCTGCGATTGCTTTGATATGAGCATTCATAAGATCGATTGATTTATCGTTTGAAGAGTTTTCAATAGAAACAAGTGCGATTCTGCAATTCTTGTTGCTTGCTTTTACGCTTTCGATAAGTTTAAGATAGTTGCTGTCGAAAGTAGATGAATCTGACTTGAACAGTGAAAGATCTTTTTCACCAACGTGAATAAGGATTCCTTCTGGTGCAAGTGCTGCAACGTTTTTCTGGAAATAATCCTGGGCATTTGCGATTGAAAGGTTTGCATTGCTTTTGTTGTAGATATCGAAGTTGAAATTGTATTCTTTAGCAAGCTTGCTTACAGGAATCTCTCTGTCTACACTGCCACCCATAAGGATAACAGCATTCTTCTTTTCTGCAGGGGCTGCAGTTCTGTTGATTAATTCATCCAAAGAATTGGTGTAGTTCATCATACTTTCCTCCTTTTCTACAACATTCTTAATATCGTTTGCTGTGATTTTGAGACTTGTTTTAGCCTCAGCCTTTCTATCCAATGACTTGTTTCTGATGTAAACAAAAACGTTAGTCATGACAATTGCAAGATTAAGGAAGTAAACTGCAAGTACGTAGTTGAACTGTCCGTTGATGATTTTTGCAGTAATTCCTGCTACATAACCAGTGATAATTAAAATAATAAATGGAAGACTTGTTCCCTTTGCTGTACGTGCTCTGTAGGCTTTCATTACATTTAAAGGCCAAGAAAATCCAAAACAAACCAACATTGCTGCTTCAAAAAGATGTGCAAGATTCATAATAACATAGCTCCTGTATGAGGTCGTTCGTGACCTCTTTACTTTATGGCTACATTATAGAGCGGAAAAAAAATAAAACAATTTTTTGAAAGATTAAAAAATGTTTTTTAAAATGAAAATTTTTTTTACTTTCAAAAGGGTATCTATTTAAGACGTAAAATTCGCTGATTCTCGCTTCCACGGAATTCCAGCATGAGATTGCGTTTTTCGAGGATAAAAGGACCGTCTACCAGCACGTCTATGCAGGCGAGCATACGGTCTGTGAACTCGGTGTGTTTACGGCCGCCTTCGAGCAAGTCCTGTTCGTAGACGTAGCCGGAATAACACCAGATATTTTTATTTGGATAGATTTCGCGAACTTTTTCAAGGAAAGGTGCAAGCACTGCCTGATTTTCGGGTTCAAAAGGCTCGCCCCCAAGCACCGTGAGCCCCGCAATATACTGCGGCTTGAGCGCCTCAATTAATTCACGCTGCGTTTCTTCTGTAAACTCACGGCCAAAATTGAAATCCCAGGTCTGGGGCTGAAAACAGCCGGGGCAGTGAATACGGCAGCCGGATACAAAAAGAGTAACCCTTACTCCCTCGCCATCCGCAACATCGCACTTTTTAATATTTCCGTAAAACATTCAACCGCCCCACGCACTTATTATAAGTGTAAAACTCTTTCTTTAATTTCCTGTGTGCGTCCCTGGTTCCAGTACTGAGTACCAATGTAACCACAAGTACGGCGCGCAACATTCATAGTAGCCTGGTCGCGGTTACCACACTGAGGGCATTCCCAAACGAGTTTTCCATCATCCTCAACAACCTGAATCTCGCCGGTAAAGCCACACTTCTGGCAGCAGTCGCTCTTAGTGTTGAGCTCAGCATACATAATGTTGTCGTAGATATGATGAAGTACTGCAAGAACAGCCGGAATATTGTTTTCCATATTTGGAACTTCAACGTAACTTACAGCACCACCCGGAGAAAGCTCCTGGAACTGGCTTTCGAATGTAAGTTTTTCAAAAGCATCAATCTGTTCTGTAACGTGAACGTGATAGCTGTTTGTAATATAGTTCTTGTCTGTTACGCCAGGAATTTCGCCAAAGCGCATTTTAAGACATTTAGCAAATTTGTAAGTTGTACTTTCAAGCGGAGTTCCGTACAAGCTGAATGCAATAGAAGTTTCTTCGCGCCACTTTGCACAAGCTTCGTTCATGTGCTTCATGATTTCCAGAGCAAATGGAGTTACACTTGGATCTGTGTGTGGCTTACCTGTCATATAGCGAACACATTCACAAAGGCCTGCGTAGCCCAGAGAAATTGTTGAATAACCGTTGAATAAAAGCTTATCGATTACTTCACCTTTTTCGAGGCGGGCAAGAGCACCGTTTTGCCAGAGAATTGGAGCAACATCACTTGGAGTTCCAAGAAGACGTTTGTGGCGGAGCATAAGAGCGCGACGGCAAAGCTCAAGGCGTTCATCAAAAATCTGCCAGAACTTGTCCAAATCTTTTCCAGAAGAGCAGGCAACATCAACCAGGTTGATTGTAACAACGCCCTGATTAAAACGACCGTAGAATTTTGGACGGCCAGTTTCGTCGCGGTAAACTGTAAGGAATGAACGACAACCCATACATGGATAGCAGTTTCCTTCCTTCAACTCAAACATCTTCTTTTCAGAAATATAATCTGGAACAAGACGGCGACTTGTACATTTTGCAGCAAGTTCTGTAAGGTAATAATACTGTGAACCTTCTTCTATATTATCAGGCTCAAGAACGTAAATAAGCTTAGGGAATGCAGGTGCAACCCAGTAACCTTTTTCGTTACGAACACCCTGATAACGCTGCTTCAAAACTTCTTCAATAATCAAAGCAAGGTCTGCCTTTTCCTGTTCGTTCTTTGCTTCATTAAGATACATGAAAACAGTTACGAACGGACTCTGACCATTTGTTGTCATCAAAGTAACTACCTGATACTGAATTGTCTGAACACCGCGAGTGATTTCATCTGCAAGGCGGCGCTCTACAATGTGGTCAAACTGTTCTTTTGTAAATTTTACGCCGGTTTCTTCTACTGTCTGATTCAATTCACGAATGAGCTTTTTGCGGCTTACATCAACAAAGGGAGCAAGGTGGCTGAGCGAAATACTCTGTCCACCATACTGGCTTGAAGCAACCTGTGCGATAATCTGAGTTGCAATATTACATGCAGTTGAGAAAGAATGAGGTGTATCAATTTTTGTTCCACTGATTACAGTTCCATTCTGAAGCATGTCCTCAAGATTTACGAGGTCGCAGTTGTGCATGTGCTGGGCAAAGTAATCTGCATCGTGAAAGTGAATGATTCCTTCATTATGAGCTTCTACAATATCTTCATCCAGAAGGAAGCGCTTTGTAATGTCCTTAGAAACTTCGCCAGCCATGTAGTCGCGCTGAACGCTTACAACAGTTGAGTTTTTATTTGAATTTTCCTGTTTTACTTCTTCGTTACAGCATTCAAGAAGGCTCAAAATCTGCTGGTCAGTTGAATTCTGTTTACGCATAAGAGCGTGGCGGTAACGGTAAGTGATATAAACCTTTGCAAGATTGAAGGCACCAACACGCATAAGCTCAGTTTCTACAAGATCCTGAATTGCTTCTACGTTCATCTGAACTTTACTTGCCTGACAGGTTGAAGAAACTTTTCCTGCAACTGCCTTTATATAATCATCTGTAAGGCGATCTGCCTCTGGAATTACTGCATTTGCTTTGGAAATAGCTGTTTCGATTTTTCGGATATCAAAAATGGTTTCTTCGCCATTACGTTTAATAATTTTCATAATTCCCACCAATATTTGTAGTACTAAGATTTAGATAAAAATGAGCAGACACTACATATAGCGTCTGCTCATTCATTAATATACTACAACTAGTGGATAAAATCAAGCCCAATTTGTCATTATCCGGCTTGACCGGATAATCTATTTTGCATCGCGGGCAGAAAGTGCAAATTTTACTACACGGAAGCCTACATCATCATACTTTCTGGAAACAGGAGCATAATCACGAGAAACCACTGTAACATTTTCAGCTGGTTTTCTATAGCTACCACCGCGCATTGTACGACGCATAGGATTATTTGACCATGGGTTATAGCACCATTCCCAAACATTTCCGTTCATATCGTACAATCCAAATGGATTTTCAGCCTTTGTCTTAACATCGTGTGTTGTTTCGCCAGAATTTTCTGTACACCATGCTACAGAACCTGCTTTATCTTCTGCACCATAAAGTTTTGCCCAGTTTTCTGAATAAGGATCTCCGCCTCGAGCTGTAAATTCCCATTCAGCTTCTGTAGGAAGACGATATCCGCTTGCATTTTCATCGATAATAGCATTTTCTGCCTTACCATCACCATCTTTTGCATTGTCTGATTCTTTCAGGACAGCTCCGTTGTACTTGTAAACAGGGGTAAGTCCATCTTTTTCACTGGCAGCGTTACACCAAACTACAGTATCGCGCCAGCTGATTGAAGTAACCGGCTGTTCAGAACCAGTTGGCTCAGCACCATCAACTCCAGCACTTCCTTCTCTACCCGGATTTGCGAATGTATAACCGTTGTCTTTAGCCCAGGTATACACTTCGTACCAGCGTGCATAGGTTGTTTCTGTCTGAGAAATGTAGAAAGCCATAAGGTCTACCGGATTGTCTTCCGAAGCCTTAGCAAATGCAGAATCTTTGTCTGCAGCAGGAATAGTTACAACTTCAAGCAGGTTTTTTGAAAAACCATCAGCTGTAACAAAAATTACACGTTTTTTAGATTCTTTTTTGGATTCGGTCACTGTTTTTGCAGATGACTTTGGCTTTGAAGCACAACCAGTAATCATAGTTGCTGCAAGTAAAGCCGAGATTGAAATAATTAATAATTTCTTCATCTTGAACTCCTTGGTTTAGAACCTATTAATACAATTATAACATTGATTTATAAAATAGGTTACATATTTGTAAGTTCAAGTCCGACAATGACACTCTATAAAGAAATGCGGAATTGGTGAATCTATTTTGGTTTTATCTTTTATTTCAAAATCATTTTTATCAAAATCCGGGAAAAATGCGTCTCCAGGAATGTCTGCATCGATTTCTGTGATATATAAACGCTCAGGAAGCTTAAGAGAAATGGCTTCCCTGTAAACAGCCTCTCCACCGCAGATAAAAATCTCTTTTTGCGGAAATTGAGTCCGTGCAAACTCGAGTGCTTCTTTTAATCCGGTGACAGTACGGTAATTTGTTCCTTCATAATTCTTAGTCGACGAAATCACTATTGTTTCACGCCCCGGAAGTCCAGCCCCGAACTTTTTATAAATTTCTTCAAAGGTTCGTCGGCCCATAACAACAAGGCTGCCAAGAGTCAGCTGCTTAAAATGCTCGCGGTCATCAGGCAGATCCCAGGGAATCCGACCTTTGTTTCCAATTACATTATTATGAGCATATGCAACAATCAAAGAAATCATAATATCATTATACAATATTCAGAGATTTTTTTTATACACTTTTCTCTATATTATATTACAATTGTTATTATAGAGGAGACCTTATGAAATATTATGTAAATGCTGCCGCAAATGCTGGTGGCGACGGATCTAAAGCAAATCCTTTTAATAAAATTCAGCAGGCAGCTGATATCGCTGTTGCAGGAGACGAAGTAATTGTTGCTCCTGGTATTTACCGCGAAAACGTAAACCCAAAGCACGCTGGTAAAGAAGGTGCACCAATTGTTTACCGCTCAGAAAAGAAACTTGGCGCTCACATTACTGGTGCAGAAGTGCTCAAGGACTGGAAAAAAGTTGAAGGCTCAGTTTATACAGCCCGTGTTCCAAACTCAATTTTTGGAAAATACAATCCTTACAAAACACTCGTAAGCGGCGACTGGTTCATTGCTTATTTTATCGCTCACACAGGAGATGTTTACCTCAACGGAAAATCAATGTACGAGGTACAGTCTCTCGATGAAGTAAAGGCTGCTGCTCCTAGTGAAGCTGCCTGGGATACAGATTTTTCACGCTTTAAGTGGTATGCAGAACAGGATAAAAAAGCCGACGAAACTGTATTCTATGCTAACTTCCTTGGCAAAGACCCAAACAAAGAAAATGTTGAAATCAGTGTGCGCAGAAACTGCTTCTACCCTCAGAAGGAAGGCATAGGCTACATTACTCTCAGTGGCTTTGAAGTTTCACAGGCTGCAACTCAGTGGGCACCACCAACCGCTTATCAGGAAGGTATGATAGGACCTCACTGGTCTAAGGGCTGGATTATCGAAGACTGCGAGGTTTACGAATCAAAATGCTCGGGAATCTCTCTTGGTAAATACAAGCAGCCAAACAACGACAATAAATGGCTCAAAACAAAATACAAGGATGGAACTCAGACAGAACGCGACTGTATCTGCCAGGCACAGGTTGAAGGCTGGAATAAAGAAAACATTGGTTCACACATTGTACGCCGCTGTAACATTCACGACTGTGGCCAGACAGGTATTGTTGGTCACCTTGGTGGAATTTTCTCTCTGATTGAAGATAACCACATTCATCACATCAATAACAAGCAGAATCTTGCTGGTGCTGAAATCGGTGGTATTAAAATGCATGCCGCAATCGACTGTATTTACCGCCGCAACCACATTCACCACTGTACACGTGGAATCTGGCTGGACTGGCAGGCTCAGGGTACTCGTGTTACCCAGAACTTCTTCCATGACAACTGCCCTCCTCGCCGCCCTGGTAAGAACATAATTGCCGAAGTTGCAGAAGACCTCTTTATTGAAGTTTCTCACGGACCAACTCTTGTAGACAATAATATCTTCCTTTCACCACGCGCACTTAAGCTTGCTACACAGGGAGTTGCCTGCGTTCACAATATTATTGCAGGAAGCTTTACTGCAGTTGGACGCGGATGTAACAACGGTGCACCAACCCGTCCTTCTCCACGTTACACTCCATACCATATGATTCACCGCACGGAAGTTGCAGGTTTTATGACAATTCTTCACGGTGACTGTAAGTTCTACAACAACATCTTTATTCAGCAGCCAATCTGCACAGAATTTGCAGCACGTATGTTAGATAACGCTCACAACGATTGGGATGATTCAAACTTTGTAGTTGGAACAAAACCATATAACAACTACCCTACTTTCGAAGAATGGGATGCACAGTTCAAGGGTTACTGCGGAATGGGTTCTCAGACAACAGACCGCTACTACTCAGAGCTTCCAGTATGGGCAGAAGGAAACGTTTACTTAAATGGTGCCGTTCCAATGATGAAAGAAAAACCTGGTTATGTTGATTCAAAAACAGAAGTTACAATCGGTTACGAAGAAAAAGGTGGAAAAATCAAGCTTAAGACAAATCTTTATGATTTGATAGAAAAAGGCGATATTCCTGCTAAGGCTGTTAAAGGCAAACTGATGAAAACAGAAGATATTCCGCCAGCATTTGAGCCAGAAGAAAATTATGAAAATCCGGATGGAACTCCAATTACATTCGATACAGATTTCTTTGGAACAAAACGTGCAGGCAACAAGGTACTCGCAGGTCCTTTCGCAGAACCAGGCGATGCCAAGAACTCATTGTTCTAGAACTTCTTAGCTTCAATCAACATCGTCTCGTTTAAGACATCTTCTTTGTTGGCGAGACGATGAGGCTGAGAAGTATGTACGAGAGTTCCTTTTCCTTTTGTACTTTGAATTTCAATTTCCCCTTTCATTAAGGTCATCAGGTTCTGGACTACGGCAAGTCCCAGCCCGGAACTTGCAATTTTTGCATTTACCTCGTTTGCTTCACGAGTAAAACTCTTGCAGGCATAAGGAATAAATTCTTCTTCCATTCCAATTCCAGTATCCTGACAGAAGAATTCAACAATACAATCTTCTTTATTTTCAAGAACAGTCTGTTTTAGCCAGAATTTTACCTTGCCTCCACTTGGAGTATATTTTACGGCATTCTGTACAATATTCAAAACCAGTTCTACAGTATGACGTACATCCTGATAAATATATGGACTTTCTATCTGTTCATAATATTCAACTTCAATTCCTTTCTTTTTGGCAACTTCTTCAATCAAACCATAAATACGGAAGGTTGCATTTGTTATATCTGTAGCGGTTTCAACAAGTTTTATTTCTCCACTTTCAAGTCTCGCAATTTCCAGAATATCATTAACATATGCAAGCAATGTCTCTTCTGACTGTTTTGCATTTGCTACATTTTTTAGTACCAGCTCTTCCTGCCCAGCACACTCCTTTATTGAATTTGTATAACGAATAATTGTCTGCAAAGAAGGAATAATATCGCGGGCAACATTATACATAAAAATATTTTTTGCTTTATTTGCACTTATAGTAAATTCAGAGAGTCTCTTAATCTCAAGCTGTTTTAAGCGCTCGTTTTCTGCCATGGCATTACGGCGTTCTCTCTCTGTAATATCATTAATAAAACAGAAACATATTTTTCCATATTGTTTTGTTTCAACATGACGGCCCATAGCACTCACATATTTTACAACACCTTTATTATCTTTAATTCTAAAATCAATATTGTAAACATCATTGTTGCCGGAAATTTGATTATTTATACTTTTAATCAGAACCTCAATATCATCCGGAAATACCAGCCCGGTAATCGAATTTGCAGTTTTCTGCCTGAATTCTTCTGCCGTTTCACAGGCATAAATATTTAAAAGCTCCCGGTTAAAAGAAATTATTTCCCTAAAGCCGTCCACATGGTAGGTAATAAAACCACCAGGTAAACCTTCAGCTACTTCATTTGCAGCCATCAGCATAGATTCATTTAATGAAACCGGTTCCTGGTTTTCTTGAGAAGGAATCTGTATCTTTCCACAGTTCGTCACTGTAGTTTTTTTGAGATAAGATTCAAATTTCTTAATTGGAAGTGGTGGAGAAAAATAATACCCCTGGATATAATCACACCCCAGATATTGAAGGGCCTTTAATTGCTCTCCATCTTCAACCCCTTCTGCAACAGTAAGCAGCCCCATTCTATGAGCCATTTTGATGATGTTTTCTATTATAATTTCATTAGTTTTAATATTTCGTACAAAAGTAATATCAAGCTTGAGAATATCAATAGGGAAAGAAGAAAGCGAACCAAGAGATGAATAACCTGATCCAAAGTCATCCATTTCAATCATGTGTCCGCGTTTCTGAGTTTCTCTAACCTGCTCTATAATGACTTCTGTATTATCTGAATACAAGGATTCCGTTACTTCCATATGAAGCAAAGAATGGTCTATTTTATACTTTTCTATTATTTCATATTGGCTTGCAATACAACCCGGCTCCATAAAATCGCGGCGAGAAACATTTACTGAAACAGGAACAATAGGTAAACCTTCCTGCTGCCAGTGAATAATATCTTTGCAAACCTTTTCAAGAATAAATGCATCAAGTTTTGTAATAAAACCATTTCGTTCAAAAAGTGGAATAAACTGGCCGGGCGCCATAAAACCATATTCCGGATGATTCCAGCGTACAAGAGCCTCAGCCCCTACAATCTTTCCTGTAACTGCCTCATGCTTTGGCTGATAAAAAACAAGGAACTGTTCTTCTTCCAGACCACGTTCCATTGTTTCTATGATGTGCTGCTCGTTTAAGAGCTCACTTTGCATACTGCTTTCATAAAAGGAAATATTTTTACCATAAATACCCTTTATTTTTCGAATTGCAAGAAAAGCTCTGTCGCAGCAAACTACCATTGAAAGTTCCGGATCAATTGGAGCATAGATACCGGCTTTTACAATTTGATGAGGGATTGGAGCTGTATTTAAAATTGTATCACGAATATTATAAAGTTTATCCAGATGTACTTCTTTATCATATTCATAAAAGAGTACATACTGGTCTCCACCAAAACGCCCCGAAAGAGCCCTGTCAACAGCCTTACTCAGATGCTGTCCAGTATAGGCTAAAAACTCGTTACATTTTGCTTCGCCATAAAGTGAGTTTGAAGACTTAAAATTTTCAAAATCAAAAGCAATAATACAATAAGTTTTATCTGGATTTGCAGAACGCACTTCCTCTGCTTTACGCAAAAAAGCCTGACGGGTAAGAAGAGTTGTAAGCTCATCACGTTCAAGTTCATCAATTATCCGGTTAGTTTCTGCAAGTTTTATTGCAGTTTTAAGACGATTTAATACACGACGTTTGTCAAACGGTTCCTTTAAGAAATCAATTGCATTTAAATCAAGCAAGACATCTTCAATCTCTGAATTATCTATGTCGGTTGCAATCAGTACAGGTAATTTTTCCAGTCTTGGTATACTGCGGATTTCATGCAAAAGATTTTCAGCAATTCCAATATAAAAAACACAAGCAGTAATATTATTTGAAGAATCTTTTAAAAGCAGAAGAGCATCCTGTGCTTTTGAAACGGAAAGAACATCATATTTTTCTATAATAATTTTTCTAAGCGCCTCAAGTTTAACCTCAGACGATTCCACAAGGAGAATTTTTACTCTTTTACTACTTACTTGTTCGCTTCCTTGACCGCTCAAAAATCTGCTCCTTCTTTCTATTCTAATCTCTACAATCCAAAAAAGCAAACAGAAAAACGATTCATCTTTATCTGATTTCGACTATAAAAAGAAGGTCTTCATCAAACCTTTTCCTTTTACATCAATTTCGGTGTTAGCACTATATTGGAAACGACTTATAGTTTGATCTTTTGTAGTTTCTGTTACGTGGATTTTCATAGGCAGTCCAGTACTTTCCATTCTGCTCGCAACATTAACGGTGTCACCCCAGATGTCGTAAATGAACTTTGTTTTGCCAATTACACCTGCAACAACCGGGCCAGAATTTACACCAAGTCTTATGAGTAGTTTGATATTTGAACTCTCGTTGAAAGCCTTAACATCCTCTAAAAGTCCCTTTGCAAAACGAACCATTCTTAAAGCACCGTCATTAAACTCTTCTTCAGTAAGGCCAGCTGCAGCCATGTAAGCGTCACCAATTGTTTTGATTTTTTCAATACCTTCACGCTGGGCACGCTCATCAAACATTGTAAACATTTTGTTGAGCATAGTAACAACTTCTTCTGCAGTCATTTCGCCGCTGATTTTTGTAAAGCCAACAATGTCTGTAAAAAGCACGGTAACGTTCGGATATTCCTTAGCTATTGTTCTTTCGGGATGCGCAGTAAGTTCCTTTGCAATTTCTTTTGGAAGAATATTCAATAAAAGATTTTCAGAACGGTTCTTTTCTGCCTCAAGTTCTTTTGTTCGCTCTTTTACTGTGTTTTCAAGTTTTCTGTTCTCCTCTTCAACACGAATGAGTTTTCCTTCAAAAAGCATGATTGTTGTAGCAATAATAAAAATAATGAAAAGCAAAGCAACGAAAATCTTAAAAAACTTGTTTGTAAGCGGCTTTAAAATACTTGAATATGTAAAAATTATTTTCTGTTCGAGCGGCTGATATTTATGCGGCGTGTACATAATACAACCAAAACCAAGAGTCTTTAACGGAGTGATGGTATAAAAATCTTCGCCGTGAATATTTTCAGCATCCTCTGCATGAGGCTTTTTAACATTTAATAAATTATCAGAGAGTGTAAAAGTTCCGTTCCATGGGCCTGGATCAATCGAACAGTTATCCGGAACATAAATAGAAAAGTTCCAGTCTGTGATGATTGTGCTGCTCATATTGTTATAAATCACACCATCAAACTGAGCTCCGGTTCTGTCAGGATCACCTTCATCCACCCAATGCTTTTCTGCATTTCGACCAAAGGTTACGCAAACAGATTTTGAAGAATCGTTTTCTGTATAAGGAGTTTCAATTGTCAGAGTTTTTTCTGGAAGAGATATGCCTTTAATAGAAACAATCAGAAGAATCACAAGAATTCCTCCAAGACTTATAGAAAGCGCCTGCCACAAATGACTTCTTGCTACCCTCTTTCGCGACTTAATAGAAGTTGTTTCGGTTTTGTAGCCAGGACTTATAATTGTATGAGCGCGCTCACCGGAATAGAATTCCAATTCCATCAACTTTATGGAAGAATAGAACAGATGCAAAGCACCAAATCCAAGTGAAATATTAATCCATGAAAAACCATAGGATACAAGAATTAAGATTACGCCTACCATAGGAAGTGCAAAATAAAGTAAAAGGGAAATAAACTCATTTGTCTGCATCTTTTTTTTGTTCTGCAAAAGAACGGTAAGAGTAATAAGCCCTGGTAAAAGTCCTAAGCCAACTCCTACCGGAAATAAAGCATTTCTGTGATAAAGATTATTCTCATCAAAATAATAGAAAAGATTTGTAAACTGACTGATAATTATAACACAAATACCGGTAAGACATAAAAACAGAACAATAAAAAGCTGAACAGGAATTCCACTCTTTACGGCAGTCTTTGGATGGAAAATCAAAGTCAAACTCAAGCGCGATTGCTTAATGAATTCACAAACATAAAAGCACACAAAAAATGAAATTGAAAAATTACAGATATAAACAAATAAATTACTAAAGCGAACCATATACCAGCCAAGCACACTGGTATTTCCACGGAAAATATAAGCCAATGCATCAGAAAGAAGCATAAAGCCGGTAAAAATTTCAATAAAGATAAGAGTTCGGCGACCATTCTGCTTTAGCTGATGACCCGACCACAAAAATACTCCTACCTGGAAACAAAAGAATGAAAGGAAACATAAAGAAGAAATGCTGATAGTTCTAATAAGGTTAGACACGTAAAACTCCCTTAAAAAATGCTGACTTCTATTATAGTGGCATAAGTAGAATTTCTAAAGAAAAAATTATTTATAAAATAAAACCCCTCACGAAAACTTCGCGAGGGGCATGACATTCAGATTGTTTAAGAATTTTCGAATTGTTTGTTTTTTTTATTTTTCTTCAGAAAGCTTAGACTTCTTTTTGCCTGCAACAAAAAGTGTTGTATAAACTGCTACAGAAATAATTGTTGCGGCAGTTGCTTCAAGGACCGCATTCAATCCACAAGCAGCAACAAGTGCAAAATATCCCATTCCACCAAGAGCTTCACGAACAGCAGCACCCTGGAAAATATAAAGACATCCAAGAACGAGCAATGTATGAGCAACTGTAGTTACAAAACCAGTAATTCCAGCAGAAACAGCCTTTGGCATATGAGGAATAAGATTCAAAGCCTTCCAGAGTCCCCAAGCGATTACAGCAATCAACATACGTGGAAGAACAGAAACAAGTGGATTTACAAACAATGGATCAAGTCCGCCATTTGTACTCATTGCAGCCTGAATCAATGAAAGAATACCAAAAGTTGCACCAACAAAAAGTCCTTCTGGAAGACCAGCAAGCATACAAATCAAAATTACAGGAATGTGCAAAATTGTAATTGATGCTGCACCAAGAGTGATGAATCCAAGTTTTGTAATTCCAAGTACAATTACGAGTGCACTGAGGGCACCAGTCAAAGTAAGTTTTTTGTTCAATGATAATGCTTCGTTTGTTGACATAATTTTAATCTCCATAAATTAATTTAAATCCAGCGCTACCTTTACGCCGGAAAGTACGAGGCCCGGAATAATTTTGTCAAAGAGCTTGTAATCTTCAAAGGTTCTTGCAAATCCGCCCGTACCAAGAATAATAGTGTCTTCGCCATGGAAAACATTTTTTTTGAATAAATTGCAGAATTCTTTTACAGCACCGGCAGTACCATAGTAAAGCCCGGCCTGAATCGCTTCAGTGGTAGAAGAACCATAAACATGTTCCGGTCGTACAATTTCTACAGATGTAAGATTTGCAGTTCCACCAGCCAGTGCATCCACAGAAATCTTTAAGCCTGGCATAATCACGCCGCCAAGAAATTCTTTATTCTTAGAAACAAGCTCCGCAGTAATCGCAGTACCCATATCTATGATTATCAGATTTTTCTCCGGATAAAGCTGAACTGCGCCCATTGCAGCCGCAATAAGGTCAGCACCAATTTCCTTGGGATTTGAATAGCGTAGTTTGAGGCCCGTTTTAATTCCTGCCTGAATAAACAATGGTTCGCGACCAAGATATTTTGCACAAGCATTTGCAAGCGAATGATTCATTGCAGGCACAACTGAACAGCAGCCAATTTTCTGAATCTTCTGCCAGTCGTAACCATTTTCACGCAAAGCAGAACGCAGAAAAATACCGATTTCATCTGAACTGGAATTGATATCTGTGGCACGACGGAATCTGAGCACGCACTCGTCGCCCTCAAAAAGCCCGCAGGCCGTAGAAGTATTTCCGACATCTATTGTAAGAATCATACATTCCCCCTGTTAAAAGAATTCGCCGAAAAGGCAGGGAATGCCTTAAGTTTGATGAGTCATAGTACCTGTCCTCCTTGGATCAAGTCTTTATATGAGTAAGGCCACTGGTGGCCGGTGATAGATAGCAAAGCGTTAAAAAAATTGCGAAAGCAATTTTTAGCTTTACCTCCTATCCCCCTTCTCCGGGTGGTTGCAGCAAACAAGTCGTCTGCCACAAAAAAATAAGCGAAGATCCATTCCGAAACTCCGGTAACAGTCTTCGCTTTGTAGAATAGTGAAATGTGACAAAAAAGTCAAATTTGTCAGTTATGCCGCATACAAATCTTTCTGGAAATCAATAAATACTTTGCTGATTTCACCTAATGGACCAAGAACATTCTTGGCATCATTGATTGTTCCATACTTAAGCTTAATAAGTTCAGGCAGATTTTCCAGCGAAAGTTCTGTATAACCCTGCTCTACGTATTGCTCTAAAACAAAGTTTACAAAATCGCTTTGTTCGGCACTTAAAGAAGAAACAATTTCTGGGCGAACAATTTCTACGCGACGCTGGCGTTCAAGTGGACTTGTGTTATAGGCAAGATATTCAAGAACATCGAGCAGGTCGCATTTTTCCATGTTTAAGAATTCCTGTACTTTTGTAAGTTTTTCAAGAGGGAAGCCTTCGTGTTCCATATGCTCCAGCAAAGCCGCTCTTGTTTCGGGATTCTGCCATTGCTTGCGTAAATCTTCATCATCCTTAAAGAACTTAGGAAGTGTCTGATTATTTACAAGAACATCAACAAACTCTTTGATTGTAATGAGTTTGCCGTCATACATAATTCGCTCTTCCCATTCAAAACCTTTCTTTACCATTCTTTTACGGCCATCGCCCAATTCAATTTCAATAATATCTTTAGGGCAGGTACAAGGAAGATTTCCACAAATTGGACAAACCTTTGGAGGGCAGATACAAGGATACTGACCGCATACAGGACACTTACAAGGCGGTCGCTTACAGATACACGGCCACTTTCCACAAACCGGACATTTTTCGTGCTTATCACATTCGCAAGGATATTTGCCACAATAAGGACAAACCGGATTGGGATTATCCCATTCTTCATCATAAAACTCTTTGTAGGCACCTACAAAATCGTAAATTGTAAAATAGTATTTGTCATCAAAAAGACGGGTTCCGCGGCCAATAATCTGCTTGAACTCAATCATATTTGGAACAGGACGCATCAAAACAATATTGCGGACATTCTGAGCATCCACACCGGTAGAAAGCTTTTGAGATGTTGTCAGGACTGTAGGAATTGTCTTTTCGTTATCTTGGAATTTTTTAAGCTGTTCTTCACCTTCCGCACCGTCATCTGCAGTTACACGAACACAGTAATTAACACCACGTTTTGCCTGACTGTTAATCATATCGCGAATCTGCATAGCGTGATTCTGGGTTGCACAGAAGACAATTGCCTTTTCATCAGGATTTGCACTTTCCAGAAATTCTGCAACACGAAGTTCATCCCGCTGACGGATTTTAATTTTTCCATGATAGAAATCTGACTCAGTGTAAGTTTTGTCCTTTTCTAGCAGATCCTCGCCCTGAATGATTTTATCATCTTCATCGTAAATATATTCATCAATAATCTGATTTGTGCAGCTCTTTACGCGGTATGGGGTAAGATAACCGTCTTCAATTCCCTGCTTAAGAGAATACTGATAAACAGGCTCACCAAAATATTTGTAAGTATCGCCATTTATTGTGCGTCGTGGTGTTGCAGTAAGACCAAGCTGATAAGCCGGCTGGAAGTATTCCATTAATTTACGCCATTCACTTTCATCGTTCGCACCACCACGGTGACATTCGTCGATGATAATAAAGTCAAAGAAGTCCTGCGGATATTGTTTGTAATATTCGACTACACCACTGTCATGCTGAACTTGTTTCAGCATCTCATCAGAAGGAGTATCTTCCGTACCACAAAGCAAAGTCTGGAAAATCGTAAAATAAATGCTTGCACCCATCGGAACTTTTCCGCCGTTTTTGCGGATCTCTTTCGGTGTAATTCTGGCAAGTGCATTCTGATCAAAAGCACCAAAGGCATTAAAGGCCTGGTCTGCAAGAATATTTCTGTCTGCAAGAAAAAGGATTCGCGGAAGTCTTCCGTTTTCTGCAATGTTCCAGCGAGTCTGCATAAGCTTCCAGCAAATCTGGAAAGCAATATATGTCTTTCCAGTTCCAGTTGCGAGTGTTAAAAGTATACGGTCAACTTTACGGCTTATTGCATCCAGTACAGCATTAACCGCATTTTCCTGATAATAGCGAGGCTGCTTTCCGCCGTCACGATTGAAAGGTTCAAGATTAAATTTATCACGCCAGACATTTTTCTCCGGGAAGGTCATCGCCCAGAGTTCATCAGGAGTCGGAAACTTGTCTACAAAGCCTTCTGTAAAATCACCGGGCTTTGCGTCCATATCAATCGCCCAGATTTTGTCGCCGTTTGTAGAATAAGTCCAGCGGATATTCATTGCGGCAGCATACTTTTTAGCCTGCTCAACACCGGCACTTACATCAAGCTCGTCTTTCTTGGCTTCTACAATTCCAATCTTTACGCCTTTATAAGTAAGAAGATAATCTATTTTATCCGGATTTCTTTTAGCCTTAGTAACAATACGACCAGGTGACACAATATAAGCGCGCTGTTCTGTAAAGATATCACTACCTTCTACAATGCCCCAACCAGCAGCATGAAGAGCAGGATCTATTTTCTTAAGCCTTGTGTCACTTTCGTTCATATTATTCTCCGTTTTAATTAGAGGAAATCTTCCGCTAATTTCCCCTAATTTCCTCTAAGCGTAATTCAAAGTTTTTACTTCTCGTATATCCAGTAAGCCTTTTATTCAAAGGAACTGTTTCCATCAAACCTACAGAAACTAAACCTTCCAAATCTGAACGAAGTGTCTTTACAGAAACATTAAACCTTGTTTCCAATTCTTTGCTTGTAAACATTGAAGAAGGTTTTTCTACACAGATTTTTATTATCTGAATCTGGCGTTCATTTAATTCTGGAATTCTATATTCCAATATTGCTGCATCTTCTTTTGCTTTGCGTTCAAGATAGTTATTTAATTCTTCAAAAGCTTGATTCAGAACTTTTAAATTATAATGAATAAAATATCCTAAATCATTATCATCATGTTCTGTATACAAAAAAGCTTTTTCATACTGACTTTTACCTTTATAAATAATCCTTGAAATAGAAAGATATTCAGTAAGCCAATATCCTTTTTTGAGCATATACCAGTAAAAAAGAGAGCGGGCTGTTCTTCCATTACCATCTACAAAAGGGTGAAGATACGAAATCATAAAGTGTAAAATAATCGCCTTTATTATTGGATGCACAAAACTACGAGATTCTGTATTTACAAATTTACACAACTCTTTTATTGTTGGTTTGATTACAGTATATGACGGTGGATCATGTGCAACTTCACCAGTTATACCATTAACAACAAAAATATTATTATCAGTTCTAAAACAACCTTCATCGTTGGAGTCATCAAGGGTCTTTTCTGTAATTTGTTTATGGATTTCAAGTAATAATTCAGGAGAAAAATCATCTTCTTTATGTTCAGAAAGATAACGAATAGTATTGTAATTATTCAATATCATCTGTTGGCTTTTATCTTTAGGCTTAGCCTGTTTACGCAACATTTCTTTCGCAACTTTTCTCGTTGTGGATGCACCTTCCATCTGACTAGAAGCAATTGCTTCTTCCATAATTGAACTTAAAAGATAATACTGTTTGTTTTTACTGGAAAGAATATTTGAAGAAGCTATTGTACCACCAAAGTTCATGTCAAAATTATGAAGCAATTCCTGCATTCTATTTGTTTCTCTGTAATAAAAAGCACATGCAGAAAATTTATATGTTTTATTTCCAATAATTCGGCTTTGTTTTACAGCATTCCAAAAGTCTTCGGGTTTTAATCCTTTTGGAACATGATATTTTACCTTGTCCCAATAATAATATTCATCATTTATTTTCTCAATTTCAGAAACATATAAAGGATTCATGAGAATATTAAAAACTTCACTTGTTTCGCCTTTTTTAGGAGCTTCTTCTAACATAGAATTATGATAACATTGAAATATAACATTTGCAACAAAACAGGGAAATTTTCCTCTAATTTCCCTAATTTACAACTCACCAATAATTTTCCAGAAGCCTTATATTGATTTTAATTAAATTTATGGCAAAATCTGACTAATATCTTTAAAATATTCCATTAGAAAAAGTGGAAAACTATTTAAAACAGAAACTGTATCTTTGTTATAAACAAATTTTGTAAGTTGTTTTTCAAAAATAAAATCCTGTTTTATGGTGCCTTTTATTTCTGGAATACTATTTTGATCATTACAAATATAATTTGCTTTTGCAATATTTTGGCTATTAATAAATTTCCAATCGCGACGAACATTATCATTGTTAACATATTCATTTACGATTTTTCGTACTTGTAAGCGTTTTTCGTTTCTATAAAAAGGTTTTTCTTTTGCAAGCAATTCCTTAAAGTGATTACAGTTTTCAAGATTTACTTCATATGTATAAAACTTTTCGTCTGGCAATTTGTCTGTATAACGATATGAATCGACCATTGGATAATTAATATACAGTTTCCCATTAACTGTTTCATCATTAAAAAAAGCTAACATCTCCTTTACCTTAGAATTATATTCTTTTGTTTCTTCCCCTGTTTTTGCAGTTGAATCTTGAATATCATAATCAAAAAACAGAAATATCTGTGAAATATCATCTGCATTAAAGTCTGGGGTATGAGGATTCAAATCAGGATGAGTTCGCATTTCTTCTTTTATTAATAAAGGAAGACTCGAATCACCTTTATCAAACAAATCATAGCCTTTAATCGTTTGGTAAAAATTATAGATATTACTACAGTATGAAACATAAATACGTTCATCTTTTACATCAGAGAAAAATAAAGTTTCTAATGTTTTGTAAATTTTAGGTTCCTGTTCTTTACCTTCAAAAACAAAAAGAATCATTTACCGAATGTACCACCACGATAAAGTTTTTCAAGATTATGACCTTCTCTTAGTTCCTTTTCTGTTGCATTATGTGTATTTACAATTTTATCTCTTGAGCAAATGAAATAACAGTCTGGTCTGAGTAATTCATTTGTTAAAAGGGCAGTATTATGAGTTGTAAGTAAAATCTGAGAATTTGTTTTTTTAAGCATTTCAACAACAAAACGAGAAAGTTCAAAATGATAAAATGCATCAAATTCATCAATACAAATAAAAGAAGGGGCCTTTTTTGAATATTGAATATCACAAAGCCAATAAAAAAACAAAAGAAGTGAGCTCATTCCTGTAGAACAACCTAAATTAAAATCTACAAGTTTTTTATTTGGGAACTTAAAAAATAACTGTTCATGACCTGCAAGATTTATATGAATGATTTCATCCTTAAATCCTGCGGCATGAAAAAAATTTTTCAACTCCTCAAAATGATTATTCTGAATTAAAGAATCAATAATGGCAGTGCTAGATTGCTGTTTATATCCGACAAAGGAACGATCTTCAAGACTCCAGAAGAGAAGCATTTTATTTGTAAATTCCATAAGATTATTAAATAATTCACTGTTTGTGTCCTGAGCTAATACCGCATTTGCCTTTATATATTTTAAAATAGATATTTTGATTAAACTAAGATTTGCCTGTAAGTTTTCTGTTCCGGAAAGGTTTAACAACAATTCTGAAGAAGAATTTTGCTTATCATAGGCAACTACCTTTTCTCCGTCTAATACAAGAGTTTCTGCAAGAATCACATTTACAGCAGACTTTTTATATGAATAAATAACTTCTTTTTCATTGAAAATAAAATGATATTCAAATTCTGCATATTCATGATTTGTTTCAGCATTTAAGTAATTTGCATACCCTTTAGGTGTTACATAGTTATCTGTAAGATTAGATACGATATCAAAAAGGGCATAAGCAAGAGAAGATTTACCACTGGCATTTTTACCATACATTATTGCTGTATTTACGATTCCATTTTTTACAGTTTCAGAATTAAATGTGTAATTGCCAGTTGAGGAAAAATCTATAGTTATTTTATTGCTGAAAATGCGGAAATTACTAACAGAAAATGATTTAAGCATAAAATTGCTCCTATCTATAATATACTATATTTTCGGCATAATTCTATTAAATAAACAGTCTTTCCGTAAAAAAATTACGGCTATTGTATCAATTCATACCACTTTTTGCAACCTCATTGGAATATGAAAGATTACAACTCTCCTTCGAAGGCTTTTTGTAAGTAGGCTTGCTTTAACTCGTCGCAGTTGGCAATTTGTTTTGTGTAGATTTCCTGCAGCTGGCAGACTTTTTCGCTGAGTGTGTCAAGTTCTTTTACGATGTGTTTTTGCTCGGAGAGAGGGGGAAGAGGAATTTTATAATCCTTTATCATAGGTACAGTCAATTGAGGAATACTTGAACCGGTATTTGTAATTGTTAATGTATCGCATCCATATTTTAAATATGAAATATTTATTTCATCCTTGGGTATAAGAACCAATAATCTAACAATAGGAACAAAAGGTTTATTTCTTATACAGGTAAATCCAATAGTTCCTCTTGCAGAAATAGTAAGACATTTATCGAAGACGGTTGCTTCATTTGTATATCCATATAATCCATCATCAGTTATTGCATTTGCAAAAATAGGAATCTGACATGTTTTAGAGATTTCTTTTGAAACAATCTGTGGTTTATCACCCCCTGCAAAAATTCTCGAACAAACCTCATCCAATCTTTTCTTTTCCCAAGTGGTATTGCTAAAGGCTCTTGTCAGCTGGGACTGGAACAAATCTTTTGCGTTCTGCAGGTTGGTTTGGGCATTTGTTTTTATTGTTTCCAGCTGTGCAAATTTTTCATCCAGGATTTTGACTATGCGCTTTTGTTCTTCGAGGGGTGGGTAACTAACGTTTATATTTGATACAATTTCAGTATTTAAATTTCTAACAGTTGAACCTTTTGCCTCTATTTCAAATTGTTTCTGAACATTTGGAGAAAGCAAAAGATAATAAAAGAAATCTAGATATAAGCTTTTTTGATAATTTTTTAAAACTAACCAACCGTCATGAATACAACCATTTGTTTGTAAAATATATGGTCTTCCAAAACTCATTGAATTAGATAAAAGAAAATCTCCAGCCTCTACATAACGAGACTTTTTCAAGCCAGCAGGTTTAATTTTTTCAGATGTTGTGTAAATTAATTTTCCTGATGGGTCTGTATCACCTATCTTTATCCAATTAATTCCATCTTCATCCATTGTTATATAATCTTTAATTGGTCGAGGTGAACCACCTCGTGCTATCTCGCATACATCTCCAAGTTTCTTTATTTCCCAATCTTTTTTCACTTTCAATTCTCCATTCGCTTTGGAAGCCACGGGGGCGTTGCGGGGGTGTCCCCCGCTAGAAGGGGTAGGCCGCAACGAAGTGCGGCCGAGGGGAAGGCTTTCCCCACCCTACATACCTTTCAAAAGCTCCTCGGCCTCTTTGTTCAGCTCGCGCATTTCTTTTATAATCTCGGCAGGCTCTCGCAGGGTCTTTTCTTCCTTCTTATTGGGATTCTTTACGCTAAGGTCGAGGGTGTCGGGATTGAGATCGCTTACGTTGAGACTCCAGCTGTTCGGGCTTGCGGCTTTTGTCTTTTGAAGGGCAACAAAATCGGCAAGGTCATCTTCGTTGAGGGGATTTGTTTTGCCAAGGTTACGATCCAGGTTGAGCTGATAGTACCAGATTTTTTCTGTGGGCTTTCCTTTTTCGAAAAAGAGGACTACGGTTTTTACGCCTGCCCCTGTGAAGACTCCGCTCGGACAGTCAAGGATTGTATGAAGGTTGCAGCTTTCCAGAAGCTCGCGGCGAAGAGCTATGCTTGCGTTATCAGTATTGCTCAGGAAGGTATTTTTGATTACCACACCTGCGCGGCCGCCTGCCTTGAGCATTTTGATAAAGTGTTCCATAAAAAGATAGGCTGTTTCGCCGGTTTTAATGGGAAAGTTCTGCTGGATTTCTGAACGTTCCTTGCCGCCGAAAGGTGGATTTGCAAGTATGACATCTTTGCGGTCGCGCTGCTGAATCTGGCTCAGGTCTTCGGCAAGGGTGTTTGTGTGCATGATGTTAGGCGCTTCTACTCCGTGGAAAATCATGTTCATGATTCCGATGATGTAGGCAAGGCCTTTCTTTTCTTTGCCATAGAAGGTCTGCTTCTGGAGTATCTGTTTCTGTTCTACGGTTTTTGCTTTTTCGTTTAAGTAGTTGAAGGCTTCGCAAAGGAAGCCGGCACTCCCGCAGGCCCCGTCATAAATTGTGTCTCCGATTTTTGGTTCTACTACGCGGACAATTGTGCGAATGAGCGGACGCGGTGTGTAATACTCTCCTCCGTTACGGCCGGCGTTTCCCATCTTGTGGATTTTGCTTTCGTATAGATGGCTCATTTCGTGCTTGTCTGTGCTGCTCTGAAAATGAAGGCCGTCTGCATAATTTAAGATTTCGCGCATGTTATAGCCCGAAACTATTTTGTTTTTGAGCTCACTAAAGATTTCGCCAATTTTATATTCGAGGGTGTCCGGTGTGGTTGCGGTTGCCTTAAAGTTTTTGAGATATGGAAAAAGCTTGAGGTTTACAAAGTCTGAAAGGTCGTCGCCTGTCATTGCGGCTTTGTGGTCTATTTCGCCTTTTGGAGTTTTTGGGCAGGCCCAGGTGTTCCAGCGGAATTCTTTTTTGATGATGTAGGTGTAATCTTTACCCTGAAGGGCCATTTCGTCGCTGCGTTCTATTTCAAGGTCGTCAAGGTATTTTAAGAAGAGAATCCAGCTGGTCTGTTCTACGTAATCAAGTTCGTTTGAACAGCCGGCTTCTTTCCATAATATGTCGTCTATGTTTTTAAATATCTGCTCGTAATTCATGTTTTGATTATAACATGAATTACGAGTCTACGGTAGGCTAATCAGCATACGCAAGCGGAATAAACTTGCCGGCCCATTCCTGCCAGAAGCGCATGTCGTGGATGCCTGGGCCTTCTTCGTAGGTATGAGCAATTCCCTGGTCATTTAAGAACTGGTGGAATTCGCGGTTGCGTTCGAGAAGGAAGTCTTCTGTTCCACAGGCCATGAAGATTTCTGGAATCTTTGTGCCAGCTGCTTTAAGCTTTTTCAAAAGATATTCAGGATTATTGTCGCTTTCTGGAAGTTTTGCAGGGTCGCCGAAACACATTTTGTAGTAATCATAATTTGCTACAGGATTGCCTTCGCCTTCCTTCATTTTTGCAACTTCATTGTGGATGAGGGCTGATGAAAGTGCAATTACTTTTCCAAACTTGTCTGGATAAGCAAAGCCTGTATGGATTGCACCAAATCCTCCCATTGAAAATCCCATGATATAGGTATCTTCAGCAGTCATCGCAAGATGGAAAGTTTTACGAACATATTCCAAAAGTTCTACACCAAGGAAGGTTGCAAACTGGCGGCCAGTTGCAGGTCCATCAATCCAGAAAGAGTTTTCACCAGTTGGAATTACAACAGCAAAATTGTACTGTTCTGCAAGATTTCCTGGCACCCAGTTAAAACCTGCTCCTGAATATCCGTGAAGAAGGAACAAAGTCTTCATTGGTTTTCCATCACGTTTAAGGTCATCGCGAGGCCACTCTCTGCGGATATCATTTGGGATCTGCATTAAAAATGAAACATCACGTCTCAAAACATCTGAATAAAATCTTATAGTTAAATCTGCCATTATGGTCTCCTGTTTAGTAAAACGTTTTATATGATTATAACATAATTTCGAATGAATTTAATAAGGGATTTTATTTATCTACGCCAAGGCCAAATAATGCGAAGTCGCCGCGACATGGATCGCCTGGGAAGACTTCGTTTAATGCGGATGTCAAAAGCTCTGCGGTTTTGCGGGATGCTGTTGCCTTTTCGGGAATCAAGCCGAGTTTTGCCGCTTCCTGCATTACGTGAACATCAAGCGGAATTAAAAGCGTCGAAGGCTCTGCCCACTGCCACAAACCTAAGTCCACCGGTGAGTTTCTCCTGACCATCCAGCGCAGATACATATGCACACGCTTATTTGCGGAACTACGTCCCTTTGGAACTATCGCAGATTTTGGAAAAGAAGAAGACACTATTTCATAAAGGGGAGGAAAATCTTCCTCAGCTTTCAATCTAAAGAATTCCCCCAACGAGCCATTCTCATTCAAAATCTCCGCCAGCTCTCCAAAGAAAATCTGCATGTCATCATAGGAATAAAAACGGTAGAATTTTTTTTCACCAGAAGGAAATTCTTTTTTATAAGCTCCAGCGCAAAGCCATTTAGAAAGGCTTCCTAACGAACGGTCGGAAGTTTGTAATATTTCACGGATTTTAGGAATAAACTGTTTTCTGTTACCAAAGGCTAACATGGCAGCAATAAAAGAGGCTGCCTCAACATCTGCAATCGTCCCACGCCCTGCAACAGGTTCATACCAGCGTAGAAACTGCGAAGGATCTTCATTACAAAAAGATGCAACCTCATATTTGTCAGCAAGCTCTTGTAATTTAGCTGCCAGTTCTTTTGTCATACGTGCTTAGCACTCCATTCACTTGGAGACATTCCTGTTTCTTCGCGGAATATTTTCATAAAGTATTTTACATCTGAAAATCCACTGCGCTCTGCAACTTCATAAACTTTGTAACAGCCTTTTTCCAGAAGTTTTTTTGCTTCCTCAATTCTAAGCCGCTTAAGATATTCATTAAAGTTGATGCCAAGATGTTCCTTAAATTTTTCTGAGAACCAAGTATAATTCACACTCACCTGATTGGCATTCTTAAAGTGAGTTTTTATGAATTCCAAAGCCTCTGTAATGTAAGGCGACTCTTTTGTATTCTGCTTTAAAAGAGCAGCAAGATAAACAGCATAATCGCGGACGCTTCCATGCCATTCCGAAAGCCGCTGATATTCAAAAATATTTTCTATCATTATGCTTTTAATATGAAGATACATATCTGAATCTGTAAAGCCTGGATAACGGTTAAACATATTTGAAGTAATTTTTCTGTACAGATAATAAAGCATCTCGGAATTTATTTTTGCATCTTTTCCAAAGAACTTAAAAAGATTTTCAACATCTGTCTGTGTTTCATCGGCTTTTGCAATTGCACAGCGACCAATCATCTTTTCATACTCTTCATCAATCTGCTCAAAATCTGTTACATGGTTTTTATTTTCATAAAAATACAATCCGCCTCGCTTGTTGTCTGAACGGATATCTCCTGTGTCGGTATCAAAAAATGCCTGCATCGCCGCAGTAATTGCCTGGCGCCTCATACTCCTGAGCATAGAATAATCATCCGCCGGCGCCGAAATCCCAACAATGTAAGTGTTCAAAAGTTCTGGCGCATATTCAACCGGGCGGCCATCAAATGGGTAAACAATAAGCACCGAATTTTTAGTCTGCTCCAGAACGTAATAGCGGCGACCCGCCATAACTTTTTCAAGAACTTCAGCTGAGTTCTTTCCATATATAACGATACAATTTAATCCATTTTCTACTTTGATTTCCGGTAGCCCCGAAGCATCATCCAGACGTCCTTTCTCAATTATCTGGCGAAATTTAATTTCATTCTGAACTTTTTCTTCGTTCATGCAATTCATGATTGCAGTGTTTACCGCACCAATAAGTTCCTTTTTATCAACCGGCTTTAGAATATAACTTATTGCCCCACTTTGAATTGCAGCCTTGGCATAATTAAATTCATCATATCCACTCAAAACAATAATGGCTGGCCTTACGTCATCTTCCATTACAGAAATATTTTTCATAAGTTCAACGCCATCCATAACAGGCATACGAATATCGGTAATCAGAATTTCTGGTTTCTTTTCTTTACAGCATTTAAGAGCTTCTTCACCATTTTTTGCTTCTATAATTTCGAGCGGAATATCAATATTCTCTAAAAGTATTTTCTTTAATCCAGCTCGAATTAATTTTTCATCATCTGCCAGAACAATTGTAATCATTAATGAACCTCTTTGTCCGAATTTCTTAGTTGCAATGGGACAGGAATCTTTATCAGAGTTCCTTCTCCCTCAGCCGATTCAATCTTTATTCTATAATCTTTTCCACAGAACATACTTAGACGCTGCTGAATGTTTTTAAGTCCAATACTTCCTGCGGTATCTTTTTCATACGAATCATCTTCAAGATATTTTATGAGTTCTTCCTGTTTTTCTTTAGAAATTCCTTTTCCAAAATCTCTAACACAAATCCAGATACGCCCATAAACATCTGAATCTTCCGTATACACACGAATAACTGCATCCTTTCCTAACGGCTCAATTGCATAATAGAAAGCATTTTCAACAAGCGGCTGCAGACTCATTTTTGGAATGATTACGCTCTTATAATCTGGTTGAATTTCTGTTTCAAGAGAAATCATATAATCATTTCGAATGTTCAACAAATAAACATACGCACGAATATAATCAACTTCTTCTTCAAGCGTAACAGTATGCACTCGCCATCTCAAACAATAATGCATCAGTTTTCCCAATACATTTATGCTTTCTTCAACATCACTTTCGCCGGCAATTACCGCCTGCATTTTTATAGTTTCAAGCGCATTATAAATAAAATGCGCATTTATCTGATTCTGCATTGCTTTCATTTCTGTATCTGCAATCAGATTCTGTTCTTTTTTAATTTCTTCTATTTGATTACGCAGCTGCTCAGTCATTGTATTAAAGGTTCTTTGAGCCTGTGTAACTTCATCATATCCTGTTACATTTACTTCTGCTTCAAGATTACCAGACTGAACTTCCTTCATTCCGTCAATCAGATTATAAACACGTCCCATTAGACGAGAAGTCAAATATCGTACAAGAAAATATAAAAGAAAAACTGTAATAACCAGACCTGAAATTATTCCAGTCTGTATCAAAAGCAGTTCTTTCTGTATTTCTTCAGAAGAACAGGTATGCAGCAAAATGACATTCATATCTGGAACTCTAACCCAGCTTGAATATCTCACATCTCCTCTGTCATGAAGAATTACTCTTCCGCTGCTCTTCTTCTTTCCTGCCTGACGGCGGTAAACATCATTGTACAATCCTTCCATAATCTTTGGAGATAAAGGTTCATGTACACTTTCGATTAAGGAGTTTGTAATAGGAATTAATTCCATCCTGTTTGTTGTTTCATTCAATACTTCACGGAATGCAAAGTCATCATTGAAATCACTTATTTTCTTAAAAAGGAATGGAAAAAAATCACTGGTTTTCATCGCTATCTGAATGTAACCTATTTCCCTATGATTTTTTTCCAGTCTTCTTGTAGAACAAACTGACTCATATTTTAATGAACCAAGATTCCCAAGATAATCTGCAGTGTATCCAAATTCCCAGCGGTTTAAAGAAGCAAGTTTTGTACGTGATGAATTCATAAAAATCGGCCAGCGTTCTGGAACCACCGGATTGTCGCTAAAAACTCGAAGCCCATAAATATTTGGTACAGTTTCGATTGTGCGTTCCAGCATCGTTGTTTCAGAAATCATTGTATCAATTATTTCATCTTCATCGCTGCGCTCAGGAATTGTAAAAAAGAGCATAAGCTTGCCGTTACTATTTACAAGCTGTTCAAACAGGGTAAAAGTTTCAATATTCTTTTGAACCTGCTCATAGTTTTCCTGAAGCAGACCTTCACTATTTGATTCAAGCTCTTCTACGCGGGATCTTCGAATCAATCCCATCGCAGTTACAACTAAAATAAAAAGGGGAATTACAACAATACAGGTATAGGCAAATACTAATTTCTGGGAAAAGTTCATTGCTATCATTTTATATGATAAACCTCGTATTGTCGAATTCCCCTGATTAAATGGAGAACCGGTTGCCTCCCTCTCGCCGTATATTGAGAGGGATTTACCATGTATGTTTTACCCTTTTAGAGCTTACATACCTAATTTCTGTTTGTTGATGTTCATCAACTTAGACTGAGCATCGATAACCTTATCGATTCCCTTGTCTTTCTTGTACTGGTTGAAGTCAGCAACAATCTTGTCGAACTCAGCTTCTGAAGAAGCACGGATCATCTGTGGAAGAACCTTACCCCAGCGGCGCTGGATATCTTCGTAGATAAGCTGTTCGTCTGATCCAACTGGAAGTGTAAGTCCGTCGTATGCTGCATAAGAGTGTACGTATGGACGTGTCCAGAGCTGTGGCTGTGCAAGAGATGGAGCATAGTCTGCACCAAACTGTGCCTGCCAAGCTGTATCCATAAGCATCCAGTATGTGTACTGTACACCAATGTCTGTTTCCTGCTTGTTCTTGTCGTTCTTATCAAGATCAGCAACTTCTTTTGTCAACTTTGGAACTCCGTTTTCGATTGTGTATGTTTCACCTTCGATACCGAAGTTTGTATCCATCTGACCTTCTTCTGAGATAAGGTAAGAAAGGAACTGAATAGCGCGAGCTGGATCTTTACAGTTCTTTGAAATCAAAGTTACTGTCCAACCTGCAATACCACCACCAGCAAGAACTGGATCATCACCCTTAGAGTTCTTTGGACCATCTACAGCAATGTAGATAGAGTTTGGATCACGTGCATAAAGAGCGTTCTGTGGAGCCTGCATATCCCAGTTCTGATAGAGCATACAGAAGTAGCGGCCCTGAGCTGCTTTCTCTTCAATCTGGCTTCTCTTGTCTACGAATACGTCTGTAGCAAAGAGACCTTCTTCGTGAGCCTGGCGGAACATCTTCATCCAGCGGATATATTCTGGATCATCTGTAAGACCGAGGTCTGCATTTACAAACTTGCCGTCCTTTTCTGGAGCTATTGCAAGGAAGTGTGAAAGGTAACCCTGGAGCTGTGAACAACCTGTATCACCGAATTCGTTTGTTCCGAATGGAATAAGTGCCTGACCATTTACAGTTGGGAACTGAGCCTTAGCAGCGCGAAGTGCGTTCAAGAATCCCTCTGGAGTTGTCATATCTGGGCTTCCAATTGCTTCGTACATATCTTTACGAACAAGGAATGTTTCGTTTGAAGTAAGTTTTCCATTATACTTCTCGTAGTCTGTAGAAGTATAAGATGCGTTTGGATATCCGTAGATATGACCATCTGCCTGGCGGTACCAGCCTACCTTTACAGGGTCTGTAACCTTCCAGAAATATGGATCGTACTGATCAGCAAGTTCATCCAAAGAATAAAGCAAACCTGCATCAATCATCATAGGAATCTGACCTTCCCACCATCCCAAAGTAATGAGATCTGGAAGAGCATCACCTGCGATCATAGCATTGAGCTTTTCAGCTTCGTTACCAGCAGGAACGATGAAGTTTACATCTACACCAGTTTTCTGAGTAATATACTTAGAAACCTTTGAGTCACCCCAGTGACGAGCAAACCAGCTGAAGTTAATATACCAGTCAAACTTAATTGGTTTATCTGCATTTGCTTTCCAGCCAGCTACATCTTTAGATGCCTGTGCAGCTGAAGCAGAAGCAGCCTGTTTCTTGCTGCAGCCAACAAGTGACATTGCAGCAACCATAGCAACACCTAATGCTACTACCTTGAATTTCTTCATATTTATTTCCTCCTATAAATATTACTAAGTAATTCCTAACTATCGTTAGTTAGCCTTTAATAGAACCAATCAACATTCCCTTTACAAAGTATTTCTGCAGGAACGGATATACACACATAATCGGGAAGGTTGTTACAACCATAGTTGCAAGACGAACCGACTGTGAACTAACCTGCTGCGCAGAAACGCCGGCAGGCATTGCAACAACTGCCTTAGAAGCAGAAGCACTGGCAACGACACGATACAAATAAGTCTGAATAGGCTGTAACTCAGCTTTGTTGATGTACATAACTCCGGCAAAGTAATCGTTCCAGTGGCCTACACCGTTGAACAGAGCAATTGTTGCAAGTACCGGCATAGATAAAGGGAGTATAATTTTTATAAAAATCAACATGTCATTTGCGCCGTCAAGTTTAGCAGATTCTTCGAGGCCAGCAGGAAGCTCGCGGAAGAAAGACATGAAGATTATCATGTTGTAAAAGTTGAACAAGCTTGGAATGATGTAAACCAGGAAGTTGTCGTAAAGACCAAGGTTCTTCAACGTAATGAAGTAAGGAATCAAACCGCCACCAAAGAACATTGTGATTGTTCCGATGATTGTATAAACCTTATTTCCCATAATGTATTTCTTAGAAAAAGCGTAACCAACCATTGCAGTAAAGAAAACGCTTGTTACAGTACCAATTACAGTACGCAAAACTGTAATCATAAATGCACGGACAATTGTCTTATCCTGGAAAACAGTTTTATAGCTTTCAAGGCTGAACTTTCTTGGGAACCAGTAGATTCCACCACGCATAGCATCGCTTGAATCATTGAAAGAAATGATGATTGTGTACCACACCGGATAAAGGGCAGCAGCACAGAGCAAAACCATTATTGCTCCAATAACAATGTCACCAATTGTAATTCTATTTAATCTTGAATGTGCCATTTTCATACCTCTCATTTCTCTCATTAGAACAACGATGTGTCGTTCAATCTCTTAGTAACCTGGTTTGCAATAAACAGCAGGATGAAAGCAATTACCGACTTAAACAAACCAATTGCCGAAGCGTATGAATATCTCATACCGCGCATAGCAGTCTGGTAAACGTAAATATCAAGTACGTTACTGCGTGGTGCATTTAACGGATTGTTCAAAACCAGGATCTGATCAAAGTTAGTATTCAAAAGACCACCAACCGCAAGAATAAACATGATTGTTACAGTAGGTGCAATAGAAGGAAGTGTGATAGTCCAGATCTGCTTCCAGCGGCTTGCGCCATCAACCTTAGCAGCTTCATACATTTCCTGATCAATACCAGAAATAGCAGCAAGGTAAATAATTGCAGACCAGCCAAGTTCCTTCCATAAATCAGAAATTACGGTAATTCCCCAGAAATACTGTGGATAAGCAAGGAAAGGAATTCCTTCTTTCATAACCTTCATCTTATTAACAAGAATATCATTAATAAGTCCGCCTTCACCAAGCCAGGTAGTAAGAATACCGCCAAGCACAACCCATGAAAGGAAGTGTGGCATGTAAGTAATAGTCTGCACAGCTTTCTTAAACTTCACATTGCGAACTTCATTCAAAAGAAGTGCAAAAACGATTGGTAAAGTAAAATTAAAAATCAGCTTGATAATACTGATTCCCAAAGTGTTTCCCATTACATTGAAAAACTCATCATCCTTGAAAAAGTTCAAGAAGTGCTGGAATCCATGATGATCTGCCCAAGGAGTAGTAAAAAATTTCTTGCTGAACAAAGGTGTTGTTACAAAAAAGTTTTTCTTAAACGCAATAAGAATTCCATACATAGGGATGTAGTTAAAAATCAACATCCATAAAATTCCAAGAAGCGCCATTACCTGCAGATACTTTTCTTCACGTAATCTAGCCCAAAAAGTTTTTTTGAGTAAAGGCTGCAGTTCCTTGTTTTTCTGTTTCATGACAGTACCTCACTATACAGTTTGGAGTATAGACGCAGAATGCATATATGAAAAGTTTGTAAATTTTCAAAAAGGTGTAAAATTTTCGGTTTTCGGCCGAAATTCGCACCCTTTCTTATTGATTTATGAAAAATGATAGTTTAGTTTTAATATAGAAAGCTGGTGGGGAAAGTCTTCCCCTCGGGCGCACGTTGTTGCGCCCTACCCCTTCTAGCGGGGACACCCCGCAACGCCCCGCTATTTAGCGAGTAATATTATATTGAGGTAAATATGAAAAAGCCAAACGGATACTTTACAACATTAAATGGTGAACAATTCTACAAAATTGAAAATTACGATTATATGGATGATTTCTTTATGACAATCACCAGCTCTTCCGACATCTGGAACTTCTGCTGGTCACAGGGAGGAGTCACCGCCGGCAGAATAGACTGCGACCATGCAGTTTTTCCATATTACACAGCCGACAAAGTTAGCGATGCAAAATCATACACCGGCTCATATACAGCAATTAAAATTGGTGACGACCTTTGGGAACCGTTTGCTTCACTTTCTGCAAGCCCTGCAATCAGAAAGCTTGTAGAAAAAAATATTACCCGTAATATCTACAAAAATACAGCAGGAACCGAAGTATGGTTCGAAGAAGTTAATGAAGACCTTAAGCTTGCCTTCCGTTACGGCTGGACATCATCTGCAAAATATGGCCTTGTACGTAAAGCAGAAATTGTAAACCTCAGCGACAAAGAAGTAACTGTAAAAGTTCTCGACGGTTGCCGCAACATTTTACCAGCCTGCGTTTCAGCAGATTTCCAGAATAACAACAGCGTACTTCTGGATGCCTACAAAAAAACAGATTTAGATTCAGAATCAAAACTCGCACTTTTTGCAGTTTCTTCTATTGTAACTGATAAGGCTGAACCAAGCGAAGGCCTCTTTGCAAACACCTGCTGGTTCAACACAGAAGACGAACTCATTTTGAATCCTGATGCTCCAAAAGAGTTTGCAGAAAATGGAAGCGTTACACCTATGGCTGTTGTAAAGGGTAAGAGACCGGCTGCATACATCTGCAAAACCGCGTCATTGCAAGCCGAAGGCGAAGCAATCACCTGGTACCAGGTGTTCGACACAAAACTCGACGCATCAAAAATTGCTGCACTTAAAAATGAACTTGCAGACCGCAAGGCTCTCACAGCCGCTCTTGAAGCTGACATTACTGCAGGCAAAACCCTTATGGAAACTTATATCAGCGAGGCTGACGGATCACAGAACACCGCCGAAACCATGACCTGCGTTCACCACTCAGAAAACGTAATGTTCAATATTATGCGTGGTGGCTTCTTCGCAAATAACGGAAAAATCAATCTGGGCGATTTCATTAAATTTGTAAAAGTTCGCAATACCGCACTTGTTTCACTTTCAGAAAAAGTAACTACTGCACTTTCCGGAACAGCAGATAAAAACGGTTTTGTAAATTACGGAGAACTCGAAACTGCTGTTCAGAAAGAGATGAACCCACAGCTTTCACGTCTCTTCTATGAATATATGCCGCTTACCTTCAGCCGCCGCCACGGTGACCCAAGCCGTCCATGGAACCGCTTCAACATTCACCTTCGCGACGACAATGGAAATCCAATTTTGAACTACGAAGGAAACTGGCGCGACATCTTCCAGAACTGGGAAGCTCTTGCCTGGTCATACCCACAGTATATCAAAAACATGACAGCAAAATTCCTCAACGCAATGACAATCGAAGGCTTCAACCCTTACCGCATTTCACGCGAAGGAATCGACTGGGAAACTCCTAATCCAAATGATCCTTGGGCACAGATCGGTTACTGGGGCGACCATCAGGTAATTTATCTTCAGAAACTTCTTGAAGTTTATGCAAAACTTAATAAGACACAGCTTGTTAGCGAGCTTGGTGAAAAAATCTATGCAAGTTCAAATGTTCCTTACAGAATTAAATCATACAAAGAAATTTCCGCAGATCCACGCAATACAATTTTCTTTGACCGTGAACTCAGCGACCGTGTAATCAAACAGTCAAAGACTGCCGGCTCAGATGCTAAGTTAGTTATGACTAATGGTTCATCTAATGAAGTTGCTCTCGTAACTCTTGCAACAAAACTTATTCAGGTTGTAATTGCAAAAATGGCAAACTTCATTCCTGGCGGCGGAATCTGGCTCAACACTCAGCGCCCAGAATGGAACGATGCAAACAATGCTCTTGCAGGCTACGGACTTTCTATGGTAACTCTCTACTACCTGCACCGCTTTGTTGAATTCCTTACAGGTCTTTTTGAAGCTTCAAATGCAGACAGCTTTGCACTTCCTTCTGAAATTGCAAAATGCTTTACAGAACTCGGAAAACTTTATGTAGAAACTTCAGCAGCAGACGCAGCTAAAAATGCAGAACTCCGCAAAAAATTCACAGATGCAGAAGGAACAATTTTCGAAACTGAACGCAACAATCTTTATAAAGATGGCTATGGTAAATCAGAAGAAACAATCAGCAAAGCTGACATTCTTTCTTACCTCAAGGCAATTCAGTCACACATCAAAAATACAATAAGCTTAAATCGCCGCGACGACGGACTTTTCCACGCTTACAACACAATGAAGATTTTCAACGACAAAATCGAAATCGAATATCTTCAGGAAATGCTCGAAGGTCAGGTTGCAGTTCTTTCTTCTGGAGTTCTTACTCCTGCAGAAGCACTCGACCTTCTTAAATCTCTCCGAGCAAGCCGAATGTATGAACCACGACAGAATTCTTACATGCTCTACCCTAACAAGGAGCTTGCAGAGTTCGAAAAGAAAAACTGTGTTTCAGATGCAGACGCTACACAGTTCAAAGCTCTTATCGAAAAAACAGGCAAGGCACTTTTACAGAAAGACTGCAACGGAACCTGGCACTTTAATGGTGAGTTCCGCAATGTAAGTTTCCTTGAAAAAGCATGTGCTGCGCTTGCAGAAAATATTCGTCCAACAGCCGCTGAACTAGACGCTCTTAAAGCTCTCTACGAAAAGACTTTCAACCACCAGAGCTTTACAGGCCGCAGTGGAACCTTCTACGCTTACGAAGGTCTTGGAAGTATTTACTGGCACATGGTATCTAAGCTTCTTCTTGCTGCACAGGAAAATACTTTTGCGGCAATCGCTGCTGGTGCAGACAAGGCAACTGTAGAAGCCCTCACTGCAGCATATTACGAAATCCGCTCAGGTATCGGCTTCAACAAAGCTCCAGAAATTTATGGAGCGTTCCCTGCTGACCCTTACTCACATACTCCTAACATGCAGGGAGCTAAGCAGCCTGGTATGACCGGACAGGTTAAAGAGGAAGTGCTTACACGTTGGGGCGAACTTGGTGTAGACATCACAAACGGTTGCGCAAGCTTCAATCCAAAGATTCTCAAGAAATCTGAATTCTTCGAAGACGGCACATTGAGCTTCACATGGTGCGGAACTCCTGTAGTTTACAAACTAACTAACGATAGTTCATCAATCACAATCAACGGAACAAAACGTGAAGGCTCAGCCCTCACCGCCGAAGAAACAGCTGCCCTCTTTGCAAGAAATGGCTCTATCAACAAGATTGAAGTAGAAGTTTCAATCTAATTAAAACTGTCATCCTGAACTTGTTTCAGGATCTGTTACGGGCTGCCCATATTGGACAGCCCTTTTCTTTTTAACACCATCAAAAATAAAAAATTAACAAGCCCATATCCCTGTGTTACAATTAGAATATGAGAAGAATCAGTTTATTTTACTATCCAATTTTCTTCCTCTTATTTTTGACTTTTTCCTCTTGTTCATTATTTCTTCATTCAAAATCTAATGAGGATAAAAATGATACAGAAAAATCCGATGAAAGAATTCCAGCTGTAAATTATTATCTGCTTCCAGAAGATGAAGTTTCGCAAACTTTAGAAGATTATCCCATCTCACTTTCTAAACACTATTTCTGGGGAAAAGAAGATTGTTCTTATGACAATGAAACAAAAATCCTGAAAATCAATGGCCCATGGAAAGGGCTTGTCATAAGTGCGCAATCTTTTTTTGGAAAGGAAAGCTTTGACGCCTCTGATTACCGTTATATCAAAATTGAATATAGTCCTGTGAATCCTGGCAGCGAAAGTAATTTGCCATTCAGATTGAGGTGCGATTACAGTGATGGAAGTTCTGAATTTCAGCTTTGCGAGCGAAAACGTACTGTTCAATATCTCAGGCTTAATTCAGAAAAGAAATCTGCTATATCAAGTATAATAATCTGGACAGGTAGCGATGTTCCTATCGAATACAAAATCCACAGTCTCTGCTTTACACAAGATAAATCACTAAACCCAATAGTCGATGACAAAGAACCTAAAACTTTTAATGATTCACTTTCTGCTATCGATCTCGTAAAAGAAATGGGTTTCGGCTGGAATCTTGGAAATACTTTCGATGCACACTCTTTCCACTGGCAGCCAGACTATTGGACGCTGGGAATGGAAACTGAATTTCACTGGAGTAAAATAGAAACCACTCCAGAACTTCTCTCCTTCCCTAAATCACAAGGATATAAAACTATCCGCATTCCCGTTACCTGGTTCACTCATATTGTAGACGACAAATACACAATTGACCCGGACTGGATGCGCCGCGTAAAGCAAGTCGTAGATTGGGCAATTGACGCAGGTTATTATGTAATTCTAAATGAACATCATTCCGTTCACGGCGATCAGGAAACTACTTATAAAACGGATAAAGTAAATGAATTTGAAAGTCGTCGGATGAATAGCCCATTAAAATATGCAGACGGCTATATTGTAAACACCAATCCGGATGATATTGCAGAATCGAAAAGATTTCTTTCTAAAATATGGACTCAAATTGCTACAGCCTTTAACAATGGTTATGATGAACATCTGATTTTTGAAACAATGAACGAGCCTCGTAATCCGCGGGATTATCACATTCCAGGAGAAAGTGCACACGAATGGAATCCGGGCTTAAAGCTTTCCTGGCTAAAAATCGTTGATGGAAAAGAAGTTATTGGCGGCTATTGGTGCAATAACCTTAACTGCCAGTTATGCCTTTCCGAATACGAAGTGTTGAATGAATATAATCAGGTTTGTCTCGACGCAATCCGAGCAACTGGTGGCAATAATGCAAAACGTTTTGTAATGATACCAGGCATGGGAACAGGTATTGTTCCTGCATTAAATAAAATTGAAGATGCAGAACTCGATATTTTCTCTCCAGGCAAATTCAAAATGCCTTCTGATATCGCCAAAGACAAATTGATTCTTACTGTTCATAAATATCCACAATGGAAAGAAATAGAAGGTAATATCTTTTTCCGGGAAAGCACAAAAGAAAGTATTACAAATCAGTTTGTCCAGTTAAATCAGGATTTTATCCAGAGAGGAATACCCATCGTAATCGGTGAAACTGGTGCCCTAAAATCTGATGCACCACTTGAAGAACGAATAAAATGCTTTAGCCATCTTTTCATAGAAGCAAAGAAGTATGGAATGAGCGTTATCTGGTGGGACTGTGGCGACTATGCTCAAATCAACCGTAAAAACCTCGAATTTTACGAGCCAGCGCTTACAGAAACACTTCTGGATATCTATAATCAAGAATAATTACTAACCGAAAATATTCCACCTTTTTGAAAATAATTAATCTTTCCCTGAAATTATTGTACGTTTATACTCATAAGTATGAAAATAGAGAAAATTTACGTTACTACAAAAGATACTGATAAACGCATTTCTGAAGTAAACATTACAGAATGTACTTCAAATGCAGTTGGCTGGATTCCAACAACCCTCACTCTTAATCCTTCAAAGACTTATCAGAAGTTTGAAGGCTTTGGTGGGGCACTCACAGAATCCTCAGGTTACGTGCTTTCAAAACTTCCTGTAGAAGTTTGTCAGCAGGCTATTAACGCATATTACAATGCTGAATCTGGAAACGGTTATCGTCTTGCCAGAGTTCACATGAACTCCTGCGACTTCTCTCTGGAAAACTGGGCTTGTGTTCCAGAAAAAGATGAAACACTCGAATCTTTCTCTATGGAGCAGACAGACAAGTATATTACTCCGCTTGCTTCTGAAGTTCAGAAAGCTGCCTGGGCAAGTAACAGCGACGTACGCTTTTTGTTGAGTCCATGGTCACCACCAGTGTGGATGAAAGACAATAATGATATGAATCACGGTGGCCACCTTCTCCCACAGTATTGGGAACTTTGGGCACAGTATTTCGTAAAGTTCATTCAAAAGATGTCTGAACGCGGAATTAAAATCAGCTTTGTTACAATTCAGAATGAACCTGCTGCAGTTCAGACCTGGGATTCCTGCGAATACTCAGCTACTGATGAAGGAAAATTTGCAGCTCAATATCTTGGCCCTGCACTCGAAAAAGCTGGTCTTGGAGATGTAAAAATTTATATCTGGGATCATAACCGCGACCTCGCCCTCGAACGCATTGAAGAATCTTTGAAAGTTGAAGGTGCTTCAAAATATGTTGCGGGTCTTGCATTTCACTGGTATTCTGGCGATCAGTACAACAACATCAAAACTATTGCAGAAAAATATCCGCAGATTGATTTGATGTTTACAGAAGGCTGTGTGGAAGGAGGTCCACGAGACGGAGCCTGGTTCACAGGTGAACGTTATGCTCATAATATTATCAACGATCTTAAGAGTGGAACTACAAAGTGGATTGACTGGAACATTGTCCTTGATATGCAGGGTGGGCCTAATCACGTAGGTAACTATTGTGATGCTCCAATTCTTGCTGATGAGAAAACAGGAACCTTACACTTCCAGAGTTCTTACTATTATATTGGACACTTCAGTCGATTCATTCAGCCGGGTGCAGTTCGTGTAGATGCAGAAATCAATTCCATGATGACACCTGCAACAGTAAGTGGACACCTCACAGATGAGGCAGAAACTTTGGCCTTTAAAAATCCAGATGGTTCAATTATACTTGTAATAACAAACCGCACAGAAGCTGATCTGGTATTCACGTTCAAGGTTGAAGGAGAAGAAAAATCTTCTCTTTATAAGATTCCACCACGTTCAATTCAGACTTGGATATTAAAATAAAACTGGAGGAGATAAATGAAGAATTCCACATTAAAGGTATTTATTGGTTGTGCAATAACTGCTGTTATTACATTGTTTATTATTTTTGGACTTGCCGATAGAGTAACCACATATAACAAGAATCAGGCTGAACTTCCTAAAGGCTGGCACCTTGTATGGAGCGATGAATTTGATGGTAAGAAAATTGATGAAACCAAATGGGATTTCCAGCTTGGTACAGGAGCCGAATATGGACTTGAAAACTGGGGAAACAATGAACTCCAGTATTACAAAAAAGAAAACGCTTATGTAAAAAATGGCAATCTTGTCATTGAAGCGCGAAAGCAAAATTTTAAAGGCTACAATTATACCTCTGCACGCCTTCGTACTGTAAAAGATGATGGCACACAATTGTTCACAAAGACTTACGGCCGTATTGAAGCAAAAATTAAAATGCCAACTGGAAACGGAATATGGCCTGCATTCTGGCTTTTACCAGCAACAGATGAATATGGAACCTGGGCTTCTTCCGGCGAAATTGATATTATGGAAGCAAAAGGCCGTTTACCAAACCGTGTATATGGAACAGTGCATTTTGGACAGGCCTGGCCTGGAAATAAATACACAAGCGATATGTATAAATTCCCAGGCACTCCAGATGAAGGCGGAACAATTGCCGAATATCATATTTATTCTCTTGAGTGGGAACCAGGAGTTTTGCGCTGGTTAGTTGACGGTAACAAATATTTTGAAACTTCACAATGGTGGGCTCTTGGTCCTGGTCAATCAAGACCTTATGCTTACCCGGCTCCTTATGATAAACCTTTCTACATTCTTTTAAACTTAGCACTTGGTGGAAATTATGATGGTGGTGTCACACCAGAAGATTCCGATTTACCAGCTCAAATGCTTGTAGACTGGGTTCGCGTTTATGATAAAGATGAACCTTATGAAACAAATGTAAGACGTCCTATTCCGGTTCGAGATGAAAAACATTTTAAGCAGTACAAAACCTCAGATGGTTCTAATTTTATTTTTGATCCATCAATGAATGAAGTTGTTTCAGATGAAGGCAATTCCGGCATGTTCTCCAGCAAGACTATGGATGTATATAACCGCGAATGGTACTTCCTCGCTCTCGAAGATTTTGGTGGAGCCGCAACATCTTTTGCAGAAAAAGATTCAGCTACAGGAATTGATGGCCGCCGTGTAAAAATCTCTAATGTCGGAAATCAAAATTATTCAGTTCAGTTGATTCAACATCTTCCTGTTGCAAAAGGCTATTCTTATAAAATTGCATTTGATGCTAAAGCAAGTTCAAACCGACAGATTACAATTAAGGTTGGTGGAGATGCAGACAACAGCTGGGCAGTTTATTCCCCAGAATATTATCCTCAACTAACAACAAGAATTGACCATTATGAATATTTCTTTACAATGGAAAATGAAACAGACCCTACAGCCCGCCTTGAATTCAACCTCGGCTTAGATTCAAATGATGTCTGGATTGGAAATGTAAAAGTTACTCAAGAAGAGCTGTAATAAATAATCCTTGTAAATTTCCACTTTCCCCTTCATAATATAATGATAGACCATTATGAAGGGAGAGTTTTTCATGTGGAATTATGATTTTGTTTTACCAGAGCTTGTAATCTTATCTATATTTCTAATCTATTATTTTATTCAGCCAAGGCTTCCTATAAAAATAAACAGAGCATTTCTTATTATTCTGATTATTGATATTTTAACAATAATTGTAGATGTTATAAGTTCCGCTTGTCTTGAATATTGCAAAGACCTGTCTCCAATAATTCTGCGGATTCAAAATGTTATTTACTTTATTCTTTTTGTTCAAAGAATCATCTGCTTTTTTATGTTTACAATTGCAATTATTGGAAAACCTCCCCGCAAATCCATTTTCGCAATAATCCTTGATTTATTACCTTTTGGAATAATCAATATTCTTTTAATTATTAATTTATTTGCAAATCCTATTTTTAGAATTTCTGAATCCGGGCAGTATTCTCAAGGACCTTTGTATTTTTTGATTTATGTATGTGCTTTTTATTATGTGCTTCTTTCAATGGCTTACACAATTGTTTATCACAAAAAAATCTCCAGAAACTATTTTATTGCCTGCCTTGTTTTTAATTTCATACTTGGACTCGGATACATATGCCGTATTGCATTCCCAAAACATCTTATAATGAATTTTTTTACTCTGATTTCAATTATTGTTATTTATCTGTCTTTCCAGAATCCAACTTTATTGCTTGAAGAAAAGAGCGGACTCTTTAACAGAAAAGCACTTGTTGCAGTATTCAACGAAATTAAACCTTATAAAGCACCCGTGATTCTTGGTTTCACAATTCATAATTATAATGACCTTCGTGAGATTTATAGCAACACCCAAATAGATATCTGTCTCAATTTAATCGGAGATTATTTAAAACATGAGTTTCCATATTTAAAGTCCTTTTACCTGCGCGATGGTAGATTTGTTTTGTTAGGAAAGAATTCTTCTGAAGCAGATTTTATCCACGAAAAACTGTTTCAGCGTTTTAAAAGCCCATGGACTGCAGAGACCGATGTAGATGTTTACCTCGAAATCAGCATATCTCAACTTGATCCTGTAGTATTCTCTTATGAAAGAGATACTGTTCTAACAACCTTAATTACTACCCTTAATGAAATTGCATCAAAAGAAAAAACAGTAACTCAAATCAATTCTGATAGCATAAAAAAAATCATCGTAAATAAAAAAGTTAAAAGAACAATAGAAACAGCCGTTGAAACAAATTCTGTTGAATTATTTTTACAGCCGCTGGTTGATTCAAAAAGTCATAAACTAATTGCAGCCGAAGCTCTTGCACGTTTAAGAGATTCTCACGGAAATATAATTTCTCCAACAAGCTTTATTCCTATTGCTGAAAGAAACGGCCGAATAAATGCCCTTGGAGAACAGATTTTCACAAAAACCTGTAAGTTTATAGCTGAACATGATCTTGAAGAATTAGGTCTGGAATGGATAAACGTAAATCTTTCACCGATTCAGTTTTTGCGTCCAGACCTTGCAAAAAGATTTTCTTCAATTATGAATGATTACAATATTCCGCCAGAAAAAATTCATCTGGAAATAACAGAAGAAGCTATGATTGATTTTGATTTGCTTAATAAGCAGATGCAGATAATGACTGAAGCCGGATTCCTTTTTGTTCTTGATGATTATGGCCGTGGTTATTCAAACGTAGCCAGAATGAAAAAATGTCCTTTCACAAACATCAAACTGGATATGGAATTTGTCTGGGATTATTTTAAGGAAAAGGATAAGATTCTACCAACGTTAGTTCAGACTATCAAACAGATGGGATTTACAGTTACAGCAGAAGGAATTGAAAATCTGGAGATGGCCACAAGCATGAAAGAAATCGGCTGCGACTATCTCCAGGGCTTTTACTTTTCACGACCAATACCGGCCGAAGATTTTTTTACAAAGTATAACCCAAAGTAACAATTGTAAAGCCAAGCTTTTCTGAACCCGGTGCCATCTTTATGAGCACTGTGTGCTTGGCTGCTTTGCGTTCATCAATAATCAGGTGAGGCTCACAGTTATTCCAGCTGCCTTCTTTGCCACCATCATAAGTTGCAACCTTACGGCCATCTACATAAACTTCTGCCTTACCAAATTTTTCAGGATCACCACTAGCCTGTCCCTTATAAACTAAAATAAGGTTCTTACAAGTAAGCTCCATTTTGAATGGAAGGTTTTCTGCTTTTGCATCAAGTTTCTTTTTCCAGTTCTGTGGGAAATCAGAGGTATTTGTCTTTTTGAGTGTCTGACATTTGCGGTCAGTTTCCTTAAAATCTCCAACATCAATTTTTACATTTGAATCTTTGTTATCAGGGAAGATTCTCTTCATACCATAAAGAACAGGTTCTTTGAAGAAGCCTTCTGGAATTGCGGCTGGAGAATCAGTTTTTGCTTTATCGAGTTTATCAACAAGAGCCATAAGACAATCGCACATAAACTCGTGACCTTCGATTGTAGGGTGAACGATATCTGTATAATAAGCTTCTTTTTTGAAGACATTGTTCTTGAGAGACTCGTTTACAACATCTAGCATGTTTACCTGAGGCAATGAATAAAAGTCTGCAACAAGTCGTTTCTGAACTGATGTATTTCCATAAGTTGCAGCACTATAAAGAGCAAGTACTGCACATTCCGGATTTGCTGTAAGTGCTTCGCGAACAAGAGCTTCGAAAGCACGCTGACAGATTCCGTCCCCATTATCATTAACTGCAAACTCAATGATAATGAGATCTGGAGTATTTCCAACTTCTACTACATCATGATGATAGCGGACTGTACCAAGAAGTGAACCTGTACCACTAAGACCAGCATTGTTGAAATACACATTTTTACCATCGCCTGGTGCATACTTTGCTTTGATTGCACGGAAAAACTGATATGCATAGCCGTCTGTAAACTTTGCAGGGCCTGCACCTTCTGTTACTGAACCACCTAATGCAGCAATGTAAACTTTTTCACCAGCGCGGATTTTTGCAAGAACTTTTTTCATACGGGCGTTGTTGCCTGTATTTACAATTGTCTTTTCTACCATCTGCTGGTAATCATTTTCATTAATCTTGAATGGATTAGCTGATAAAGTTGCTGCACACATAAGAAATAAACCTACTCCTAAAATTGCATTTTTGATTTTCATAAAAAACCTCGTGATACAAAAGTACCACGAGGTTTTGCATTTTAGAATAAGTTGAATTTCTTAATTTGCGGTGGGCACTACTTCTGAATTATGCCGCGCATTTCTTCTATGTTGTGGTAGCCTTTGCGCTTCATGAAGGCTGCAAGACCGTCTATCACTTCAAGCATAGTGTTAGGGTTAGCAAAAGTGTTTGTACCAACCTGCACTGCAGATGCACCCGCCATAATAAACTCAACGGCATCTTCCCAAGTTGCCACACCGCCAATTGCAATTACCGGCACACGCTTTTCGGCAGGCAGTTTATTAATTGCTTCTACCACTTCGTAAACTAGTCTCACCGCAATTGGGCGCACAGCAGGGCCACCAAATCCGGCTTTAAGTTTTTCGAACACTGGAACGCCGCGCTCAATATCAATCGCGATTCCCTGGAAGCTGTTGCACAGGCTTATTGCGTCGGCACCAGCCTCGATACATGAAAGGGCTACTTTTTCGAGTTCATGCGACTGAGGTGTAAGTTTTACAATGAGCGGCTTTTTGGTTACGGCACGTACTGCCTGAACGGCCTGAGCTGCACCAACACAAGTCATACCAAAGGCCGCACCCCCCGCGCTAACGTTCGGGCACGAAATGTTCAGTTCTATAATTGGGACGTTAGTTTTGTCCAGAAGCTTTGCACCTTCTACATAAGTTTCAAGAGAAGAACCAGAAAGGTTTGCAATTGCAACAGGCTTAAGAGCCATCATCTCAGGAAGTTCGTGCTCAATAAAATGTGGAATACCAGGATTCTGCAGACCAATGCTGTTCATAAGTCCGCTTGGAGTTTCGTGGAGTCGAACCCCATCGTTACCCTGGCGTGGTTCAAGAGTAAGCCCCTTGCTCGAAATACCGCCAAGTCTATTTACATCAAAAAGTGTTTTATATTCTACGCCAAAACCAAAAGTTCCCGAACTTCCAATTACTGGATTTTCAAGGCGGACACCACCAATGTTCACACTCAAATCAGGTTCTTCATCTTTGGCCAGTGGCTCGCGGCGAGGCTGTACCTTAATTCCTGCAACTTCAGTTACCGGATTAAAAATCAAAATATCTCCATCAAAAACCGGGCCTTCTTTACAGCAGCGCTTTTTACCTTCTGTAGTATCAATTACACAACCAAGACAAACACCTACGCCACACGCCATGTGTGCTTCCATACTCAGCCAGCACTTAACGCCAACGGCTTTACAAATCTTCTGGATATAAGCAAGCATAGGAGTTGGACCACAGGCATAAACTGCACTGTAACCACCTTCGCGAAGCACATCCTCTGTGAGGGCTGCAGGAAGCATTCCGTGAACACCAACGCTACCATCATCAGTTGTAATAACAAGCTTTTCTGCTTTTACATTTTCAAGACCATAACTTCCGCTTTTGAATGAAGCATAAAAATCATAACTAACGTTAGTTAGTGTTTCAGCAAAACCCGCAACAGGAGCAACACCAATTCCGCCGCCGATAAGCAGGACTTTACCTTTTTCTGGCATTGGGAATCTGTTTCCGCATGGGCCAATCAAATTAAGCTTATCACCAGGTTCCAGAGAACAAAGCTCCTTAGTTCCCTTGCCTTTCAACAAAATCAAAAAAGAAAGTTCAACAGAACCATCAACTTTTGTTTCTGAATGGTAAATACTAATAGGTCGGCCAAGCAAAACATCTGACCGAATTGCATGTAGCATATAAAACTGTCCAGCAGCAGGTTCCTGACTTCCCTGTTCCAGACGAACTTTTAACAATGAAACACTACCAAAAGGAATAGCACCAACAACAAATGCACTTTCAGTAACTACACCCTTTGCAAAAACAGGGTACGGAATCCCCTGACAATCCTTAAACATGTCGCACCTCTTGAAAATACAATACTGACAAAAGGGCTTTTTTGCAATTCACTATTACAATATTCACAAAAAAATGTATAATTATTCTATAAAATCAAAAAGGTGGGAAAATGGCTCCTAATAAACTTTATTCAAACGTCATTCTAAGAGCAGTTCGTATTATTGCATTAATTACAGTTGTTTTATTATGTTTTACAACACCAAGAATTGTAATCAGATACTACACTAAAGTTTATGGCAAAGGCCTTCCTACTATTTATACAATTGCCCCATTTACTTCTTTTCTGGTTAACATTACAACAATAGTATTTGGTATTATTTTGATTTTTCATCCACAAAAATTCTTTTTTATTGGAATAGGTAGTTTATTGCAATCATTATCTATAGCATCTTTTGATTCATTTTCATATATGAGCCTTCTAATGTTAGGAATAGCTACAGGAACCTTTCTTGTTAGAGCCACCCCCCTTTTTTCAAAAAAGCGTATATTCACTTTAATTACAATAGTCTATATATATGAGTTACTTTTTCCTTTACTCTACGATGATATAGGACGTCTTGAATTTCTAATTCAAAAATTTGGATCTACATTTGCATTTCTCATATGTATTTTCTTCCTTTATCAGTTCGCAAAACAAAAAGGTATTAGAGAAGGTTCTAAATATAAAGTTTTAAACCTTGCACAATTCAAAGGACTTGATAGAAGTGACATGATTCTTTTGCAGGATATCATGACCCAAATGAAATACAAAGAAATTGCCCAAAAGATTCATGGTAGCGAAGGAGCCCTCCGCAACAAACTCAGCAGAATTTATAAGATTCTTGAAGTAGGCGACCGAACCGGATTTCTTACAATTTACTCTGGATATGAATTGATTTATGATCCAGAAGTTATTGAAAAAGAAAATAAATAAGTTTTTTATCTTCTCTCTTTATAATTCTTTCGTTTTTTTACGTTGCCGTTTTCCCAGAATTCGTAATCGAAGAAGTAGCGGTCGGCTTTGTTGTTTTTTCTGTAGATTAAAAGGCCTGCTTCGTTATATTCGTTCCAGCTTACTAAACCAGAGGATGATTTATACGAGGTTTCGAAACCGTTTTCATCATAATAATATTCTGTATAATCTTTATCTGAAAAGAACTCTTTAATAAGCTTACCGTTTTCATAAACATAGTGTTTTGTGCGACCATCAGACCAGAGTTCTATTTTATTGTTTTCATCAACATCTAAAAACAAAGTAGTGATGCCGTTGTTTTGTTCTGTACCTGTAAGATTATTATTTTCATCATACAGATATTTACAGGTATAGCCGTTGTTCCATTTTTCGAAAATCAGTTTACCTTCTTCGTCATATTCTTTTACATCAAAGAAAACCAATTTTCTTTTTGAGACACTCTTCTGTTCAATGGTTTGTTTGAGAATACTTTTAGAACTCTGGCATGCTAAAATACAGGCAGAAACACATGCCAGAATTGATAAAAGTATACTTTTTACAATAACACTTTTTTTAATAAAACTTTTTTTCATTTGCGGATTATAATATAGCAATTTAAAATAAATTCAATTAGTTAAATGACGATTTGTGACAGATGTCACAGGCTTTTATGAGAATTAATGACAGATGTCACTGATTTTTGAGGAGAAATTTCGATTTTTATAAACTCTCCTTCAAAATCTCATACATCGCTTTATCCTGAGTTACATAAAAAATACTGTCATTCAGATCTTCGCTTGTGGACCAGATGTCTGGATAAAATCCATTTCCTTCGCCATAAAAATTTGATATCAGTTTTGGATATTCTGAAAAATCTGTTACAGAGAAATTAACTGTTATTCCTGAGTTTTCCAAAGTGTACTGGCAGACATTTCCATATAATTCACAACCAGCAGTATTCTGACCTATCTGAACAATTTGATTTGTTTTGCCAAATAAGTATTCACAATCACATAAAAGATCTTCGCCTGAAGATGCCACCTTACAATCTGTAAGAACAATTATTTTTCCTTTGAATGAAGATTCCTCAACCGAGTATTTTTCATTCTTATTCGTTGATAATATTTTTACAGATTCCTTTTCTGCAATTTTTTTCATTTTGGAAATTTTCTTAAGCCATTTTTTTGTTCTAGGATTATCAGCTTCTAAAACCATGTTTATCATAGCCGTTAGTGCTTCTATACTTGCAGGAGAATAAATTGAAGTTGAAGAAATTGGTAAGACGTCGTTTATTTCTGAATCCTTCTTGTATAAATCAGTCATAAACTTTTGCTCATAAAAATTCTCTCCGCCAGGATTTCCGCGAACATCGAGAATGACAAAATCTTTATTGCGGCATAAATCAGCTGCTTCGGAAAATCTTTTTAACGCTTCTAACTGTTCGTCATTTTCAAAATAAAATTGAGTCAGCTTAAAATATATAGATTTCTCAGTCTCCCTTATTACATATGAAAAATCAGGATATGATGCATCACAAGAAATCAGCGGTACGTCATATACTTTTTTGCCAATAGAAACTTTTAGAGATTCTGGTTTATCTTTTGAAAGGCAGCCAAGCCTGTAAACATCATTGCCCTTTGAAGGATAATAAAACAGATACTGCGAATCTGATTCATATTTTTCACCAGTTTTTATTTCTTGAATTTTACTTTCATATACAAAATAATCTTCATTCTGTTTTATAAAATATACATCACCAAAATAAGTAATAGTAGGAGTTATAAATCCATAATAATTATTTTTACTACTAATCTTTGCATGATAATCTTGAATATATGGCTTAAAAGTCTCAAACAATTTTTTTGCAAAATCTTCTATATTAATAATATCTTGTCCTTCAAAATCATTTAAGATTTTCTGCCTCAGAATATTTGTATCCATTCCACGAGCCAGCGCATCTTCATACCCTGCATAAGCAGTTTCAATAATATAAATGAATGTCTCCAGATCTTCCTGCATTTCTTCAAAAGAAATTTCATCTATTTTTTGATATTTGTCCCAATCGTAATAAACTTCCACCGGCCTGATTTCAATAGGAACTTTCTTTATAGTTTCTGATTCATTTTTTGATGCACATGAAATGAGTACAAAAATGAATATAATTATAGAAAAGAAATGTAATTTTTTAAGCATTGAATTTTACCTCCTCGATATTCACATTCAAAACTGCTGCAATTGTTTTTTCCAAATCGTTTACCGTACACCAGTAATCTGGGAAATATCCTTTTCCTTCACCCTTAAACTTATTCGATTTTATTATATCTACAGAAAAATCGGTGAATCCACAGGTAACTTGCAGGCCGCTGTTTGAAAGATGATAAGTACAAAGGTTTCCGAAAGAAGCACAACCTGAAGTATTTGTTCCAATCTGAATTACCTGATTTTTTTCTTTAAAGAAAAGATATGCCTGTTCAAGAACTGATTCCCCGGACGAAGCAACACCTTTATCAGTCAGGATAATAATTTTCCCATTGTATGATGATTTATTAAATTTATAATTTGATTTAGAAACGGTTTCGATAAGCTTTTGCGGCTTTCGGGATAATCTTTTTTCTAGTTTTAAGAACTTATCAAATCCTTTCTTAACCTCTGGAAGTGACATATCACAATACTTGTTGAATGAATAAATAGCTGATTTTATAGAAGCCAGTGAATAAATCCATTTTTCAGAAGATTTATATTTGTTTATAAATTTTTGTGCTTTTTTCTTATTGTTAAAATATAAATCAGCAAAAAACTGTAAGGAATAACCATCTGCCCCACCATGATTTCCTCTTATATCAAAAATAATTACATCTTTATTTCTACATTTATCTGCTGAATTGGAAAAATTACGTAATTGTTCTTTTTGTTCATCATTGTCAAAACAGCAGCGATTGTATCTAATATAGGCTGCCTTGGCAGAAAATTTTATGTAATGCGTAAAAGCTTCATCATTTGCTGGTTCTCTATAAAGTGGAATAGTCTGCTCTTTGCCATCAATTTTTATATCAAATTCTGATTCATCTTTATCTGAAAAAACTGCCAAGCGATATACATTTTTACCTTTAGCAGGATATTCATAAAGATATTCATTTATATTTTCAAGCTGAATAATACTTCCAATTTTTATAGCCTCATCTGTGCTTTCATATACATAAAAATTGTTGTCATGCTTTATTACATACAAGTCAGAAAAATAAAGTCTGTGCTGTGTAATGAATCTGTAATAAAATGAACATGGCTTATAAGAAGACTCAATACTAAAATGTGTATCTGAAATATACGGCGAAAATCTTTGATAAAGAATTTCAGCAAAATCAGAAATATTTATAGTTTGCTTTTGCTTCAATAAATTGATGATAGCATTCTTTTCGTTTTCAATATTCAGTCCATTTGATTTTGCAGCATCAAGCCCCGCATAACAGTTTTCCAGAATATAACAGAATTCTTCCAGATCATTTTCCATCTGTTCAAAACTGATTTCTTTAAGTTCAGAATATTTTATGAGACTTTCCGAATCATATGGAATAATTCGATTTTCTATAGGTTGTTTGGTTGTGATTGTTTTTTGCATCTGATATTACTTCAGTTTTTACTTTGATAATATTCTCATTAATTATTTCCCAAAACGCAACCCCATATAAAACGTTTTATGACGGATGTCATATGTATTTTTCTTAAATTATGACGAATGTCATAATTTTTTGTGAATTTTTCTTTAAAAATGACGGAAGTCATAGTATAATTTAAAAAAATCTAAAAGTATGGAGTTAAAAAATGACTAACTGTGCCATTAAAATTGAGGAACTTAACGTTCCAGAATGGGATTATTTTGTTTCTGAAATCAAAACAATCTATCGCCTTACAGATGAAGAAGCTGCTGAATTTGCAGACAGTAAAACTGCAAAAATTATTGCTGCTATCCCATTTGTTGCAGGATGTTATCGTCCAGAAGTAACAGCAATTGCACATCTTTCGCTCTATGTGAACGAAATAAAAGGTTTTCAAAAGTATTATGCATGTAATCCGCTGGATGATATTGATTTATTTGAACGTCTTGAACCAATTTCTCATTTCCGCGGCGGAGATAAGAAAATAATCGAATGCGGAATGAATACTCTTGCTTATATTATGATTGAAGGTTATCACAAATCTGAAAAATTTGATGCAGAGAATGGTAACTATAATCCTTTTGTTTCTGGAAACTGGAATTATAAGACACTTAAGAACAAACTTGGTAAAGAAGTTTTTGTTAGTTTTAATCCATTTCTTCCATTTATTGGCATCTCCTTTAGCTGGAGCTAATAATGCCAAACCAGCATATTTATACACATAAAAATTTAAAAGCTATTAAAATAATTTCGTTAGCGATATTAATATTAATATCGCTAACAACACCTTTTAAATTGTATAAAGTGTTTAAAGAATTAAAAACTATCTCTTATTCAACTCTTGAAATTATACTTTCTGTCTTTAGTTTCTTACTTAATTTTTTACTAATAGTATTTTCAGCAATTTTAATTAAGTTTCCACAAAAACTCTTTTTAATCGGAATTGAAGCTTTAGCATATTCTCTTACAATGTCAATCTTTGATTCTGAAGCAATAATGAGTCTTTTAATGCTCTGTGTGACATTTTCTACACTATTACTGCGTGGTAACTTCAATAATAACAAGAAAAAGATTTTGCTTACATTTATTATTCTCTATCTTTTTGAATTATTAATTCCTCTTAGACAAGGATTTGAAATATTTCTTAATGTTTTTTTCCAAAAAATCGGAACATCAATATTAATTGCAATAATAGGTTTTTTTTCATTTGAATATTGTAAGCAAATATTTTCAAAAGAATCCTCAAATGAAAAAATCCTAAACATCGCCAAATTCAAAGATCTCGACCGCAGCGATATGTATCTCTTACAACAGGTTCTTGATAATAAAAAATATAAAGAAATTGCGCATAGCATTCACGGAAGTGAAGGTGCTCTGCGCAATAAACTTAGTAAGATCTATAAGATTTTAGAGGTAGGAGACCGTGTAGGTTTTCTTACAATTTATTCCGGTTATGAATTGATTTATAATCCGGAATAAATCGTAAACTTCTATAAACTAGCCTTTGCACTAAGCAAATCATTCTTGCTAAAGAGGCTTGCACGTGCTGCAGCTGCCGCGATGTCATCAAGTGTCAAAGTACCTGCATCGCGTACACCTGCAATCTCTTCATCCTTTTTCCATGCACACAAAATGCCGCGGCTTGAATTTACTGCACCGCCAGCCTTATCGAGCAGAGTTGCCGCAATTCGTGCCGCTCCACCCTGTGCACCGTATCCTGGAATCAAAAAGAAGGTATCCTTATATTTATCGCGCAGCCAGCGTGCATCAGCTTCCTGTGTAGCACCAACTACTGCACCAAAAATACCACAAGTCTGGTCATTATAGTCTGCACAAGAATAACGCCATTCTTCACCAATACGTTCAATTTCAGCACCAACACGCTCAAGAAGTAATCCGCCTTCAGAAAGCTCCTGATGTTCAATATCAACCATGCCAGGATTACTTGTACAAAGCAAAACAAAGGCACCTTTACCACCAAGCTCCGGTGTACTGTATTTAGTAAAAGGCTTTAAGGTATCAAAGCCCATATATGGATTGATTGTAATAATATCTGTTTCAAAATCGCCGGTAAAATGAGCCTTAGCATAAGCATCCGAAGTAGCTCCGATATCTCCACGCTTAATGTCCGAAATGGCAATCAAACCGCTGGCTCGTACATACTTCAAAGTTTCTGCATAAACCTTCATACCTTCAAGGCCCATAGCCTCATAATAGGCAATCTGTACCTTAAAACAGCAGGCTGATTTATCTGCCACAACGCGGTCAATAATTGCCTTGTTGTAAGCAAGAACTGCTTGAGCAGGTGACTCATACTTAGCCACAATATTTTCTGGAATATAAGAAGGATCTGTATCCAATCCTACACAAAGTGGACCATTTTTCAAAGAAAGCTCCTGCAGGAGCTGCATGTTATGTTTACTCATAGGCAAAATATACCCCGAAAACGCTCTAAATTCAATGTGACATCTGTCACAAATTTTCATTTAAGACAAATCTTATAACGAATTTTCACGACTATTGTTATATAATTAAAGAAAAAAGGAGAAAAACTATGAAAAAACTACTTTACACCGTCCTCGCAGCCCTCTTGCTTTTTACATCGTGCTCAAAAAAATCTGAGTTAACGCCTGTAAATATCAAACCTATTGTTTATCAGACAGACAACATAACCGTCAAAGTTGATCCTAAGCTTGAACTGCTTATGATAGCTTTAAGATTGGCTGAAGTTGAACCATACAGCAATGATGCCTATACCCAAGATTATTCACAATTTGTTGATGGAGTAGATAAGTTATTCGAAAAACAGAAAGAACACCCTATAGTAAAAGAACTTAAATCACATTGCAAAAACTACAAAGATGGAACTTCAGAAATATTAAAAATTACCCGCTATATTTCTGATGATATGACTCAACTCACTATAAAACCTAAAGAACTACCCGAAGAAATGATGGTTTTCTGGAAGGGTATAAATCTCAAAAACTTTGTAGCACAATTTAATGATTTTGCTGTTAAAGGTAATTTTGAGCGAATCTGGATTTTATATGAAGCTAAACTCAAAAATCAGGCAATCAATGTTCAGGACTATTATGACTTCAATAAAAAAGTAACAGACTGGATTTCTGATTTTTATTTTTCTAAAGACAATATCCCATTATACGAAATTCATAGCACAACCCTTTCTGGTAATGAATACATTCTACCTAGTCCTATTTATAAAGATGATAAAACTGTATTAGAAATAATATGCCCGTCTTATTGGACCCGAGATTATAACTGGAACTCTACTTACAGCGCATTATTTATTTCTTCAGGATACACCTACCATCTTATCAGAAAACATTGGGATTTATTTTCTGAAGAAGGCAAAAGAATTGTTACATCTATTTATACTCAAAATCAGATTACAGAAAAAATTACAGATTTATCTGTTAAAACTCATATTGCTACATGTATATCTTTGGGATGCCTTTTTAATTTCGAAGATATTCAAAATGATGAAGAATTTAAAACCGCACTTTTCAACACTCTTACTACTTATTATCTAATCCCAAATCCTGAAAAACTTGTATCAATAATTGAGCATTACTACGATAATCGCGATACATATCCGGATTTTGAATCCTTTGTTGTAAATTATCTTCCAGAAGCATTAAAAGAATTTTAAAAAGGTATTGAACTATGAAAAAACGACATCTTTTTTGGATAATTCCGAGCGTCCTGATTGTATTTATTTTTCTAACTGCATTAATTGGAAATCTAACAAGTCCAATTCCTTCAAAACGCCTGGTTAAGAAAAACAAAAATAAAAAAATAGTAACAGAGAAAGAACTCACTGAAGATTTAGATTATCTGAAATATTATCTGACTTATAGTTATTGTGGTTATCCGGAACTTGTAAAAGCTGGTTTTGATATTGATGCTCTTATAGCTGATATAAAAAAAGACTGCGACAAAGATAAGCACGGTACAACTTATGATTCTAACTTAGTGCGCTCTGCAGTTATGAAACGAGTCCTTGAGCATCACTGTATTGACGATAATCATTTTTCTGTATGTGGCCAATCTAAACTTCCTAACTCGCTTTATTTTTCTGATATTTATGTAAAGCCAGAGCAAACTGATTCAGGCACTAAATATGTAGTTGTAAAAAACGAGCGTGAAAATCTTCCGGAAAAAATTGTTAAAAAGTTAGGAAAATATATCCCAGCCGATATTCAACCTGGTCAGATTTTTACCGGCCCTGAATCAATGCTTTACGAATGGTTTGATGGTTCTGAGAAAATCTACCGCATAGGAACTCTTACACGTCAGAACATAAACAATATTCACATAATGATTGATGGTAAAAGTGTCGTTGCACCGGTAATATCTAACAGTTATCTGGATCAAGCTGGTAAAATGCAAGGTATGAGAGAAACAAAAGATACACTTTATATTTCCCTTGTAAACTTTATGTTTAATTACAGCAGTTCAGTTATCAATGAAGATGAATTTCAGACCCTTTGTAATAATGCACGCGACAAATCTAAAGGTAAAAAACAGATAATAATTGATTTAAGAAGTAATGGTGGTGGTCAGCTTTATCGCGGCGCAATGCTTTACTCTTATCTTTTTTATAATAATCATGAAACTTTGTCTGACGATTTGGTTTCGTATATCGCTAAAATAACTGATGAAGGCGAACATATTTTTATGTGCCCTCAATACGGAAAGTCATACTTATATTATTATTTCAAAGGCATTCCAAACAGAATTAAGGCACTTAAATTCCGTAAAAAAGCAAAAGAACGAGAAACAAACTTTACACGTTATTACAAAAAAATTGATAAAGCTTTTGGAAGACAGATTTTCTTTGCTTCTTTAGGAGAATTATTTGTACCTACCAGTAAGCCTATTCAATATAAGATGGCAGATACTAAACTTACAGAATTGCCTCCCCCAGATTTTAGTGGAGACATTTATGTTCTAACTGATAAATATTCTGCCTCATGCTCTGAATATTCAATCGCAATTTTGAATACTCTTGCACAAGGAACTGATATAAAGATTCATCATATTGGTGAAAATACACGTGGTGCAATCTTCTACATTGACCCTGGTACTTTTGTCATGCCAAACTCAGGTGCCTGGTTCACACTCCCTACCGGTCGAAATTTCACAGATGCCTTCAATCACCCAAATTTCCACGGCGAAGGTTATGGCTGGTTCCCGGAATATTGGGTAACCCACTACAATCTTTTGAATACACTAAACAATCTGATTGACGACCCCGAGCTCACAGATGCACTCCAAGGCCTCGAAAAGTGGCAGTTACAATAAGCTGTCATTCCCGGTCAAGCCGGACAATGACAAATAAAAAAAAGACGTCTCATTTCTGAGACGTCTTTTTTTGTATTAAGCCATCAAACTATAATTAGTTATTCTTAGCTTTAATAACAGCCTGTGCACCAGCAAGACGAGCGAGTGGTACGCGGAATGGTGAACAAGATACATAGTTCAAACCAATCTTGTAGCAGAGTGCGATAGAAGCTGGGTCTCCACCATGCTCACCACAGATACCAAGGTGGAGGTTCTTCTTAACTGAACGTCCCTTAGCTTCTGCGATTTCCATAAGAGCACCTGGACCATCTGGATCAAGTGTAGCAAATGGATCGTCTTCGAGGATTCTCTGATCGAGGTAAGATTCGATGAACTTACCATAGTCATCACGGCTGAAACCGAATGTTGTCTGAGAAAGGTCGTTTGTACCGAATGAGAAGAAGTCAGCGAACTGAGCAACTTTGTCAGCGATAAGAGCAGTTCTTGGGAATTCAACCATAGAACCAATAGCAAACTTAAGTTTTGTTCCACACTCTTCGTTTACTTTTGCAATTACAGCTTCTGCCTGTCCACGGATCTGTTCAACTTCGCGGTAAGAAACAACGTTAGGAATCATGATCTGTACTTCGTGAGCAACGCCTTCTTTGTCCAACTGAGCTGTAGCGCGAGCGATTGCTTCAACCTGCATTTCATAGATTTCTGGATATGTGATAGCAAGACGACATCCGCGGTGTCCGAGCATTGGGTTGTGTTCATCGAGAGCAGCAACCTTAGCAGCAAGAACAGCTGGCTTCATCTCGAGTTTTTCAGCGAGAGCCTTGAGCTGATCTTTTGATTCAGCCTGGATGAACTCGTTGAGAGGTGGGTCAAGGAGACGGATAGTTACTGGGTAACCCTTCATAGCCTTGATGATTTCATAGAAGTCTTTCTGCTGATATGGAAGGATCTTAGAAAGGTTCTTCTTGCGATCGTCTGTGTTTTCAGAAACAATCATCTTCTGGAATGCAGTAAGTTTTGGTTCGTCGAAGAACATGTGTTCTGTACGGCAGAGACCAATACCCTTTGCACCGAAGCGGAATGCATCTTCAGCATTCTTTGGTGTATCACCGTTAGCGAATACATCGAATCCCTTAACCTTCTGTCCAGAAGCAGTTGTGCGTGTAGACTTAGCGCGAACTTCGTCTGCCCAACCAAGGAATGTTTCGAGGTCGCCAGAGATAGTAGCAGGTTTTACAGCAACCTGTCCTTCGTATACTTTACCTGTAGCACCATCGATTGTGAGGAAGTCACCTTCCTTATATGATTTGCCTTTTACAACGATTGTCTTAGCATCTTTGAATGTAACATCAGAACATCCACAAACACAAGGAGTACCCATACCACGAGCAACTACGGCAGCGTGTGATGTACGTCCACCTGTAGAAGTCAAGATACCCTGAGCAACAGCCATACCTGCGATGTCATCTGGAGAAGTTTCCTTACGAACGAGAAGAACCTTCTTTCCAGCCTTTGCCCAAGCTTCAGCTTCGTCAGCTGTGAATACGATCTGACCACATCCAGCTCCAGGAGAAGCGTTAAGACCAGCAGCGATTTCTGTAGCCTTCTTTACAGCGTCCTTGTCCAACTGTGGGAGGAGGAGCTGGTTGAGCTGCTCTGGTTCTACGCGGAGAAGAGCCTGTTCTTTTGTAATGAGCTTTTCAGCTACCATGTCTACAGCCATCTTTACAGCAGCTGCACCAGTTCTCTTACCATTGCGGCACTGGAGCATATAGAGTTTACCTTCTTCAACTGTGAACTCCATATCCTGCATATCGTGATAGTGCTTTTCGAGACGAGCACGGATCTTGCAGAGCTGGTCGTAAACTTTTGGATTTTCTTTTTCGAGCTGTGAAAGTTTCTGTGGAGTACGGATACCTGCAACAACGTCTTCACCCTGAGCGTTCATAAGGTATTCACCCATGAATACGTTCTCACCAGTTGAAGGGTCGCGAGAGAAACATACACCAGTACCAGAAGTGTTACCCTTGTTACCGAATACCATTGCCATTACAGAAACGGCTGTACCCTTAAGAGCACCTTCCTTAATGTTGTTGAGCTTGCGGTACTTAATAGCACGTGGGTTCATCCAAGAACCGAATACGGCACCGATAGCACCCCACATCTGTACTTTAGCATCCTGAGGGAAGTCTTCACCCTTCTCCTTCTTGTACATTTTCTTGTATTCTTCAACGATCTTCTTGAGCTCGTCTACGTTCAATTCTGGGTCATCCTTAATACCACGGATAGCCTTTACTTTGTCGATGATAGCTTCGAACTTATCATGATCAACGCCCATTGCAACGTCACCGTACATCTGGATAAAGCGGCGGTAAGCATCCCAAGCAAAGCGTTCGTTACCAGTTTTTGCAGCAAGACCAAGAACAGCCTTGTCGTTAAGACCGAGGTTGAGGATTGTATCCATCATACCTGGCATAGAAATAGCAGCACCTGAGCGAACAGATACGAGAAGAGGATCCTTCTCATCGCCGAGCTTCTTGCCCATTGCTTTTTCAAGCTTAGCAAGATATTCATCAACTTCTGCTTTCAAACCAGCTGGGTACTTGCGACCGAGCTTGTAGAATTCCTGACAAACATCTGTTGTGATTGTGAATCCAGGTGGAACTGGAAGACTTAAAGGTTTCTTTGCCATCTGAGCAAGGTTTGCACCTTTACCACCGAGTTCAGCGCGCATTGACTCATCGCCGTCAGCGTCGCCGTTACCAAAAAAGTAAACATACTTTGTTGCCATTGATTTTACTCCATATCTAAAAAAAGATTTCAATGTTAATAAATGTATTTTATAGTAGAATTAATTTACAGTCAATGTGTCAAGTAGGCTATTAAGGAGGGGAAAGCCTTCCCCTCGCTCGCACTTCGTTGCTCGCTACCCCTTCTCCTAGGGGCGCAGCCCCTAAAACCCTATTACAACTTCAGGAGTCTTTCTGCGTTCTTGTGGAAAATCATCTCGCGTTCTTCGTTAGTCAAATCTAACTTCATGAATCTCTCGAGTTCTTCTTCATGATCCCACATAGGAAAATCAGACGCAAACAAAAACTTTTCTACACCATGCTTGCGGATCATTTCGTTAGCTTTATCTAACGCAAGCCATTCCAAAGTGCTCGAAGTATCAAAATAAATATCTTGGCCAACAAGATACTTCATAGATTCTTCCCACTCAGTGTAGCCACCAAAATGAGCCGCAATCAAAGTAAGCTTTGGATGCTTTTTATGAAGATTCAAAATTCTCTGAGGTCCGGAAAAATCATAGCGGTAATCACCAGCATGCATAATTAAAGGCATTTCCAGATCAGTCATAATATCGTAAACATTATCCATACGAGCCGCATCAATCTGGAACTTCTGAAAATCAGAATGAAGTTTAATTCCACGCAATCCTGCAGCCTTAATGCGATGAAGTTCTGCTTCATAATTATCATAATCCGGATGCATAGTTCCAAAGCCAATAAATTCCGGATGCTCTTCGCACTGTTCAATAGTAAAATTATTTGAAGGTTCAACCTGCATTGCCTTAGTTGCAACAGGAAGAATCACATATTTTGAAACGCCGATTTTTGCGCCGCTTTCCAGCAGCTCTTCAGGGCTTCCATGATATTTCATTGGATAGTTGTAAAAATCACCAACACTTTTAGAAGCTTTTTCTGCAATCTTTGCAGGATAGATGTGACAGTGGAAATCTATAATCATAATGACAAAAGAATAATGATTTGAAAATATTTAGTCAAATTAAATTATTTTTATACGACTAAAGTTTACTTAGTAAGATATTCTGCAAACTCAGGATATTCTTTTACAAAGGCACGTGCTGCTTCGCCATAATTATCCCAGTTAGAATAGAAGATTGGTGTAATGCCTGGAATCTGAGCAATGTCCGAAACATTAAGATATTCATATTTTATATTACGCTCATCAAAAAACTTGCTTACGCTTTCGACATTATTATATAGAACATAACCTATAAATGTTGAGCAGACAAAGTTGTTTTCCATTTCGTTATAGACAATATTTGCTTTTTTGTTGCAGGCATCATCCGGATAAATAAGCGAACCGAATTCCTGTCGCTCTTTTGGAGTAAAGAATTTACGCTTTATACTGAATAATGCGATTTTAAAATTCAAACCAGTTGCATATTTAATATCATTTCTGTCTACGTAAGTCTGAACAAACATCCTTGTTTTTTCATATTCTTCTTCTGTAACTTTTAATGCATATGTAATCTGTTCAGATTTTTCTGGATCACATTTTTTCATGTATTCATTATTTTCTGGAAGTGCACATTCTTCTTCTGCTAGCTGATTATCACCGCCACAAAGAGTGAGCCCGTAATAATTATCATCCAGAGAAAAATTAATTGAAGCATGACTAACTTCCGGTTCATCACCAATTCTTGTTGTACTAATTCCGCCCTTAAGAATATTAGCTATGTACAAGGGATTTTTGTAGATTGGATTGTATAAGCGGAAAAAAATATATTTATAATCGCCATCTGATTCAGGAAAAACTACATCGTGTGCCACTATAAAAGTTGCATCATCCGGAGCTTCAGGAGCAAAAGATTCTTTTGTAATTGACCTGGTAGTCTTACAACTTTGAAAAATTAACCCTGCGAATAAAATTGAAACTAAAAGAAATTGTTTTTTTAAATTATTTTTTTTATACATTAATTTCCAGCTTTTTGCCGGTTGGCTGATACTGATAATATCGTACTCCTGCCGCATTCATCAGTTTTTTTGAAGCCTCAACCGAAGGTGTTCCATCATATTTGTTTTCTGCATAAACTACAGTTTTAATACCTGCCTGAATAATTGCTTTTGCACATTCGTTACAAGGGAAAAGAGTAACGTAGATTTTGCTACCTTCGAGTGAACCACCACGGTAATTCAAAATCGCATTAAGCTCACTGTGAGTAACATAAGCATATTTTGTATCGAGTGTTTCTCCTTCACGTGCCCATGGAAAATCATCATCTGAACATCCACGAGGAAGGCCATTATACCCCATGGAAAGAATCTTATTATCTTCGCCTACAATACAGGCTCCAACTTGTGAATTAGGATCCTTAGAGCGCAAGCTTGCAAGCTTTGCTACTCCCATAAAATATTCATCCCAAGAAATGTAATCTGCACGTTTTTGAATAATACCACTCATAACGATAACCTCTTTGTCCTTTTTTCTTTATTATGTCAAAAAAAGAAAAAAATGAAAAGAATTATTCCCCCCATCTGGACAAGAATGACAAAACATTATTTGACAAATCCATATTCTGAATGTACCTTTAATAATATAACACTTCAAAAAGAAAAATTTGTTGCTGTTAGGAGGATAAATTTATGGAAGTAAAGTTTTACTATTGTAAACATTGTGGAAAAATTATTGTTGTTGTAAAAGATTCTGTTGCGCCAACTGTATGTTGTGGTGAAGATATGTCAGAACTTGTTCCTGGAACAACTGATGCAGCTGTTGAAAAACACGTTCCTGTTGTAAATGTTGAAGGCAACAAAGTAACTGTTAGCGTTGGTTCAGTTGCTCACCCGATGTTGCCTGAACACTTTATTGAATGGGTTGTTCTTGTTACAGACAAGGGAATTCAGAAAAAACAGTTTAAGCCAGGTGATGAACCAAAAGCAGAATTTGCATTGCTTGATGGAGAAAAGGTTGTAAGTGCTTACGAGTATTGTAACCTGCACAAGCTTTGGAAATGTTAGAGATTCCGAAACAAGTTCGGAATGACGTTACTTTACAATAAATGATATTGTGAGTTCTTCTGTGCCGCAGTGAACGCGGCACGAATGTTCGCCACGATTTACCGGAAGTGAATAAATAAAGGGCCGGTTAATTGTGGCGATTTTTTTATCATCATAAAAGATTTCAAGAATGTCTTCTGAGCCGCCGGTTACCTCAAGCGGAATTGCCTGCTGATTAGCATTAACACTGCTGTAGAAAAATAACGAATCATTTTTTGGAGTAAGAATTGTAAGCGGAGCCTGAGAATAATTTATGAGCCCTTTATTCGGATTGTTTCTGAGCCACTGCTGATATTCCGGCGGATACACTGTTTGTATTTCTCCATTGATTTTTGTATGCAAGTCACAGGTATTTAATTTTGTGCCATCTTTTACATATTCTGTAACTACCGAACGGCAGTATTCTCCAGCCTTCATTCCAGATAAAGCGCATATACGTTCTTTATGCCAGTGCTCTGGTTCAGGAAAATCAGGAAGTTCAAAATAATTTTTACTACCTGCACCTTCCAGTTTGTCTAAAACATTTTTAGCAACCCAGGCAGGAAGTGAAGAACCGGTTTTTCCCATTACGGTATTACCAGAAAAGTTTCCCATCCACACACCGATTGTATAATGTTCAGTTGCACCCAAAGCAATAATATTCTGATATTGATTGGAAGTTCCGGTTTTAAAAATAGAAGGATAATCTGTCTGGAAGGTTTGAGTATAACCAAAGCCTAATGCACGTGCACCCTTGTCAGAGAGAATAGAACAGATGATGCGGGCGGTATCTGTTGAGTACACTTTTTTGCTTTTTCCTTCTTCACCAATAATCCGCACAGGCAAATAAACTCCATCCCGAACAAACACACTGAACGCAGGAACAAGTTCATATAGCGAAACCTCGCCCGCCCCAAGAGCAAGTCCAAGATCTGCCTGCAAACCACGACCATCACGACGCAGAGATTCAAAACCAAGCTCATAAAGTTTATCCAGATAATTCTGCACACCAACTTGGTTTAAGATAGAAACTGCTGGAACATTCAGACTTGAAGCAAGAGCAATTCTTGTACGAACGGGGCCATTAAACCGATTATTAAAATTTTCCGGGATATATAATTTTTCATTTCCGAATTCTGTCGGGACATCAGCTAAAACTGAGGATGGCTGTATCAATTCTTTTTCCAATGCA
>CADANN010000015.1 GCA_902789325.1 uncultured Spirochaetaceae bacterium | reverse complement strand
TCATAACCTTCTTCTGCACCATCACCACTAACATTCCATGCTAAATCATCTCCGCTACCCATGCGTGAAACAGCCCATGTTTTTCCAGCAGCTTCATCTGTAACAGAAACGTTTGTAATATCTGATGATTCAAGATCCAGAACAATAGTTGTGCGGGCTGCAGCAACGCTTGTATCAAAAGTATCGTTGATTCCACCTGAAATAAGATAGATATCTTTTCCACCATCAACAGTTGCATAGCACTGAGAAGAAGAAACGGCAGTTTTACCAATTTCAAGAGTTCTCAAAACCTTATCGCCAAGCTTAGCAGTAACAATAGTTTTCTTACCATCAACAAGTTCATATCGCTCTGCTACAGCATCGCTTGAAGTGCTTCCAACCTTATCGAGGGCACGAATATTTTTAATAGCACTTACATATCCATCGATTACAGAAATATTTGCCGGATATTTTTTATCACCGATAACCCAGTTATCACCCTCTTTTACAAGGCTGATTGTTTCACCTGGAGTTACAATTTCCATTGAATCTGGTTCATCTTTAAAAGTAAAATATTTTGTTGTATCGCGTGCTGAAAGTGCAAACTGAACAATGCACACAGCAAGCAGCAATACATCAGCAATTATCAAAACTAATTTTCTTGTCTTCATAATCTTTTTACCTCCCGCCTATTTTGTAATTGTTCTTGTGTCGTCAGGATTGTACTTCTTATTAATTGCACGACGACGAGCTGTACGAATACGCCATACAATAAAGCCTGCGAGAGCAACAAGAATAGCAAGACCATACTGGTTGAAAATCTTCCAGAAGTTTGCAGCACCAGGTTTCTTAATTGTAAGATTATTTACAGAAAGGCTCTTTGTACGCATTGTACAAAGCTCTGAATTTCCGTTCATATAATCAACAACATTCATAAGGAACATAGAAACAGGACTTGAACCGTTTTCATCAATTACCTGACGTGTTGTGATTGTAGAAGAACCTGCAACAAAAAGTTTACCAGGCATTACGCTTGATTTAATGTGATTAGATGTAACAAGTGCATTTTCTTCCGAACTATCGTTAGTTTGTTTTTCTTCCTCAGAATTATTTTCTGTTGAAGGAGCTTCATCAAATGCACTGTCAAATTTACCTTCGAGCAAAAGTGCAAGGTCATACTGGCTGTAACTTGATGTGTCAGCTGGAGGCTCAAGATAAAGAGGATGAAGCATAATTCCACTTTCCAAAGCCCATGCTTCTTCAGAAGATTTTGCAAGTTCAGTTACCTTAAGATTTTTATTTTCCTTTGCATCATCCGGATGCAGTGAACTGCTCTGCAAAAGATAAACATAACCAAGGTTATTTGTAATAGGATTTTTCTTAGCAAGCTGCTTTTTGTGGATATTTGGAACCCAGTAATAATGAAGCTCACCATACTGTGCATTCATATCTGTAATACACTTTTTATCCATTACCATATTCTTTTTATGTTCAATTCCATATTTTGCAAGAAGACGGTCAATGTTATTGTTATTTGCAACATAGCTTCCAAGACCATAAGACTGATTCTTTCCGTCATCAACTACACCGTCGATAAAGAGCATTACATTTCCGCCTCTCAAGAGGAACTGGTCAATCTTATAAAGTTCTTCTTCTGTAAAATCAATCTTTGGACCATTGATGATAATTGAGTTCATACCGGCTGGAATATCAGCTGAGTTCAAATCAATATCTGTAAGCTCATACATTCCAGAAATCAGTTTTTCAAAGTTAGCAGCAAAATCAGCTGATGTATGATCAAGTTCTTCGTGACCTGTAATGTAACCGATAGCCTTTGTATTTGAAAGAAGACTGTGAAGTCCTTCGTTCAAAGTTGTCTCAACATCATCAAGTCCGCCAACTGCATAACCGAAGAAAGAACGCTGGATTTCCAGAGGAAGTGCATAGAACTTGTCACCATGTTCAAGCACAAGACCAAGAGCAGCTTTTTTCTGAACTCCTCTATCAGAGAAAGAAATTGACTGAATACCGTATTTAATAGAAAGAGCATCTGCATCAGCAGCTTCAGGACTGATAACCTTATAATCAAGGCGGTCAAGATTCTGGCGATTTACAGCATTAAATGCATCACGGATAATTCCTTCAGCCTCTTCAACTCCGCTGATTCCAAGCTTTTTGAGATCATCACTCAAATAAAGTGTAAGAGTAATTTTTTCATTTTTTCCAAGACCAGAAAGTGTATCTGCCATGGAAATCATTTTTGACATTTTTGTTGTAAGATTAAATTCAAATCCATCTGAAGTCTGAATAGGGTTCATAATTTCGATGCTGTCACCATAAGTAACTGCAAGTCCCATATAAACCTGTTTAAGTCCAACTTCATTATTTTTAAGTTCCTGGATCTGAACCTGATTGATTCCAAGATTTCGTGCAAGCTCTTCATTTTCCGGCTTAGACATATCCATATAAGATACGCTGAAGTTTTTGTTAGCGGCACCTTTATACTCAACAAGAATATCTTTTATATACTGATAAACATTGCTGTAAGTTGAAGGAAGATTTTCGCTGAAGAAAACACGAACCGAAAGAGGTTCATCAATATTTTTTACAAGTGTTTTACTTGCCTTTGAAAGCGAATAAGATTTTGGTGCAGTAAGATCAAAGCGAACAAAAGCTTTGTGTCCTACAAGATTCAAAAGTACAAGAAAAATTATAAAAAGAATAAAATCTGATTTTGGGCCTTTAAGCCACTGAAGTATTTTTTTCATCTTTTTTACCCACCTAGTTTTTAGCGTTCTGCTGGAGCCGAACGGTTGCAGCAATGAACAGCGCTGTAAGGGAAACAAAATAAATCACATCCCTTGTATCAAGAATGCCACGTGAAATAGAAGTAAAGTGTGCACTAGCTGAAAGATAGCTGAGAACACTTACAATTGAAGATGGCAGGAAGATAAGGAATGAATCAATCATTGCAAGAGCAATACAGATAATAAAACCTGTAAAGAATGCGATAATCTGATTTTTTGTAACTGAAGTTGCAAAAAGACCAATTGCAGTAAAACTTGCACAAAGGAAAATTGCTCCAACAAATCCGCCGACAATCGGACCGTAATCAGGTGAACCGAAAACTGCAGCAGGAATGATGTAAAGCAAAGTTGGTGCAATCATAATCAGAGTGCTGAAAAGAGAAGCAAGATATTTTCCTGTAACTACATCAGCTTCTGTAACCGGAAGGGTCATCAAAGTTTCGATAGAACCAACACGGCGTTCTTCTGCAAAAATCCTCATAGTGAGGGCTGGAATAAAGAATGAAAGCAAAACCGGCAGTAATGAAAAATACTGGCGGAGTTCTGCTCTGTCATATAAAAAGAAAGTTGAAAAGAATAAGATTCCTGAAACGATAAGGAAAAGCGCAGTAACAATGTATGCAACCGGCGCAGTAAAATAAGCCTTAAGTTCACGCTTCATAATTGTGATTGCAGTCATTATTTAGCCTCCGTCAAAGTATGGAATACATCTTCGAGTGTGTTCTTATTAAGGGCAGCTTCATAAATATCACAACCGCCTTCAACAAGTTTTTTAATAAGAGATGGTCTGATTTCAGCATCGCCATTAACTGAAACAACGAGTTCTGAGAGTCCATCTTCTATTTGATTTACGCTTACACCGGCAACACCTGTTATTGCTTTTGCAAGCTCAGGAGCTCCTGCAGCACCATTACCACCAACAGTGATATAAACTGTAGAAGAAGTTCCAATGCTGTTCTTAAGTTCTTCAATAGAAGAGTCTGCAACAAGCTTACCACCACTGATGATGATGGCACGACTACAGATTGTTTCTACTTCGCTAAGAATATGAGTTGAAACAATTACTGTGCGGGTCTTTCCGATTTCGCGGATAATTGCACGAACATCTTCTACCTGGTTAGGGTCAAGACCTGAAGTTGGTTCATCAAGAATGAGGATTTCAGGATCGTTCATAAGAGCATGTGCAAGAGCAACACGCTGACGATTACCGCGGGAAAGTTCTGAGATGTTTTTACTCATTACTTCTTTGAGTCCACATTCTGCACATAAAGCAGGAACTTTTTCTGCTGGATTTTGTCCATAGATGTTTGCGATGTAGACGAGATAATCTTCTACAATCATTTCTCCATAAAGCGGAGCAGATTCGGGCATATAGCCGATTTTCTTTTTTGCTTCAACAGGATTTTCTGTTATATCAATTCCATCAATCTTTACCGTACCAGAAGATGGCGAAAGAAATCCTGTAATCATTCGCATTGTAGTAGTTTTGCCAGCGCCGTTCGGGCCAAGAAGTCCTACAATCTGACCTGTAGGAATAGAAAAACTGACATCATTTACCGCACGGAAATCCCCGAAATTTCGGGAAACGTGGGAAACTTCAATCATAAATAAGCCTCCAAATTTTTAGTTCTAACTTATAATATAATAGAAAAACAGAGAAAAGTGAATTTATGTTACATAAGGATTTGCTTAGAATAAGGCATTTACATTAAGCGAAAGCTTAAAACCGTTAGTTTTTATAAAGTATTCGCCGCGTACATTCATATTAAATTGTATTTCAGAAAGCTTTCCCGTTGGAATTATGAAATCTGTATTCAGAGTTACAAAAACACTGTCTGTAAAATGTGTCTGAGAAAATACATCTGCTAAATAGTTCTTTCGACGGAAGTCCGGGAGCTGAACCTTTGTTGTATCGTAATCAAGTCGTAAATTATAACCACCCCATAAGCCGGCTCTCGAAAAGAAAAGATAAAGGAAAGGCAGGCCATTCTGGATTTCGTTTCCAATCAAAAGTGATTCAAAAGTGGCTTCAAAAGCAGTACCGGTTTTATTCATAAAATCAAGCTGAATAGTACTTGGCACACTTAAAACCCAGCCATTATACATTTCAAGCGGAGTAAGACGAGGGATTTCGATAAGCGCAGAAAAGCCAACGTTAAGCTGGGAAATATTCAGCATGCTCTCTTTGTAGAGATTTTCAAGCTGGACTTCTGTGAGCTCTGTGTTCTCTCCATCTTTAATCTGCTTTCTTGTTTCATCACGGTATTTATTCAAAAGCTCTATTTCATATAAATCCCAGAGAGAATAAACACGCCAGCCAAGAGTAAGTCCGCGGCGCTCATATTGAGAAATTCCATATTGATGACTGTTAGAATATTTTACAGTTGCAGACAATTCGAAAAGATCATAAGCATCTGTAAGAGGTGTCCAGCCAGGTAACGGCGGATGGAAATCGATTTTGTTTTCATCATAATAATCTGTAGATGATGAATATATAGAAGCGATAGAAAATTCCATATCACGCAAGATTGTGCCCACAGGAATTTTCCAGGCAGTTTTTGCAACAGCTTTGAAATCGTAGTCTCCACCTTTATTGAACTTAAAGAGGGCGCCGCCGGAAATATCTACAGGTGTAGAAGAGTTTTCCAGATAGGCTGCAAAATTATATTTTTTGATTTTTCCAAAAATCTGATTAAAGCGTTCCTGAGTTTCTTTTGGAACAGTATTCCATTCCTTTTCAAAAGAAAGAACAAGATAGTCTATACCACCCGAAAGGGTAATTTCTGTATTGCGAAGCGGATCCGAATCGGCCGTAAGATAAAGACCAAGAGACGGCCAATAAATAGCTCCATCATCCAGAGTAATATCGCGGATTGCAAACATTGGCATAAATGAAATGCTTGTCAGATATTTTAACGGATTGTATCTCTTTAAGTCTAAGGCGAGTTCTGTAACTTCCGAACGTTCGTTAGTAATTTCTTGTTCGCAAACTTTTACATCACCCTTTGCAAAAGTTACAGCATCGAGCGGCAGATATTTCAATTCATTATGCGAAAACTTTTTAGCACAATAATACATTTTGTTTTCTGCAATAACCGGATAATACACGCCGCCAGAAATATCTCCCTGCTGAACATAAATACTTTCCGGCTGAACAACCTCACCTGATTCTGTAAGTTCTATATAGCCTGAACGAACAAGAGCGCCGTCTTCCTGCGGGTAATAGCTGAAGGTAATAAGATTTGAACTTACCAGCTGAAGAGAAATCGGAACTATCTGATTTCCTGAATCATCTAAAAGCGTCCAGCTATTGGCAGCTTTTTCAGACTCCACAGATTGCTCAGACTGATTTTCCTTTTCTACATTTTCAATTACAAGTTTTCTTCCGTTTTTATCTGAAAGCAAATATGCAACATTATCTTTTCCAGCGGCACAGACAGAAGAAATATACTGCGTCTTTTCAAAGAAGGTCTGATATGTGATTTCACATTCTTTAACTTCCGGCTTAAAGGTATAAACTCTAAGCTCCGGAGTTTTGTCTGAATCTTTTCCAGCAGCATAAAGACCTGCAATTTGAAGAGCACCATTCCTTCCGCTCAAAATACAGGCATCACGAAGCGGAAATTTTTGCGACAGGAATTTACGCTCACGCAAATCGAAAATACAGGTAACGTCTTCCTTAAACTCCGGACGTGTTGTTCCGCGAGTAAAAGACGCGCTTACATAGCGCCCACCGGGCGAAAGTGAAAGTTTGGTTATATTATCTGCAATAAATAAAAGCTGGCGGATTTTAAAAAAGCTATTAAAATCGTAGATGTCGACCTCGTGGCGTATGCTGTCGTACCAGACAATTCCATAATTTGTAAACAGAATATTTTCGAACGCACCCTGACGGTCATTTTCTGAGACCTCATGGCTGAGGGCTTCTAGCTCGTGCATGCGGGATTGATCGGATGGAAGCGGAATTGAAGCCTCGAACTCTTTCCACACGGTCGAAAGGCGCTCGCCGTAAATTTTGTGGAAAATACCATTTAAGAAGTATGGATGAAATTTGCCACATTCGTTCCAGAACTCGGCGTATTTGGAAAGGCCACGGCTGCTCATGAGGTAGGCAGCAAAGGCTGTGCCTGCAGCGTGGCATAAATCGTTGCCCGGGTGGATATCTCGAACTGCTGCTGCCTGAAGCCAGGTTGGAAACTTGTCCTCGAGTTTTGCCTGAATGAGGAGCTGCTGGAAGTATTTGTCCTGGGCGGTGCTTGTGGCGAGGTCGGCATAGGCCTGTGAAAAAGAGAACGGAAGATTTATAAAACTTGCCGGCTGGTATGGATCACCAAGCACATATTTATAAACAAACTCATTAAAAGGACTTCGAATGGAACCAGAAACAGCAAGAAAGATTTCTTTATATAAAAGAGAGAGCAGAATATCATCGTTTCCACGACTCGCTTCACGTTCTATTTGCTCGCCGGTTGCCACAGCATCAAAAATTACAATTCTGTTGTAAGGACGGTTTGTATATTTTACATCCAATATGGAAGAATCTGGCGAAATGATAATCGGCATGACAAAATCATTCTGAAGCCCGGTTTCCGCTTTTGCTTTTTCATAAAGTGCATCAGCATTTTGAGCTATATAATTTGCCGTTTCTTCTGATTCTTTTGGAAAGATTATTTCAAAATGATTTGTATTTACAACGTAGACCTTTCGCGGACTGGAAAGAACCCCACCGGCATAAAGATTATCCAAACATAAAAAAAACAGGAGTAGCGACACGAGAAAGCTTGATTTATAAAATCTAGTCTTTACGTTCATTACTCCTGTTTTCCTTAATATGATTCTTGCTTATATTTTACGTCTATTTGCAGAACTCCTCAAGTACAGATTTGTAAATAGCAAGACCTTCTTCAATTTCCTTGTCAGAAATATTGAGAGGTGGAAGGAAGCGGATTACGTCGCTGCCGGCAGTTGTTGTACACAAACCTTTTTCAAGACAACGAACTTCAATATCAAAAGGCTTAATGCTTGAATCAATCTGAGTTCCTACCATCAAACCTTTACCGCGAACATCCTTTACAATTGGAAGATTCCAGCTTGCAATTGCGCCACGGATATAATCTCCAGCATGATTTACTCTGTCGAGGAAGGCTGGCTGACTAACAGTTTCAGCAACAACAAGACCTGCTGCACACGCAAGAGGATTTCCTGCAAAAGTAGACTGATGATCACCTGCAACAAAAACATTTGCAGCTTTACCGCGGAAAAGGCAGGCTCCCATTGGAACGCCACCAGCAATTCCCTTAGCAAGAGTAACAACTTCCGGTTCAAAACCAAGCCAGTCGCTTGCAAGGAAAGTTCCTGTACGACCAATACCAGTCTGAACTTCATCTGCCATAACAATTGCACCAGCAGCGCGAGCCGCATCGGCCGCAGCCTTAGCCCATTTTGGATCAATTAAATTTACACCACCCTCACCCTGAATACATTCAATAAAGAGTGCAGCAGTTGTATCATCAAAAGCAGTTTTAATTGCTTCAAAATCATTAGGCTTAATAGTCTTAAATCCTTCTGGATATGGAGCAAAGCTGTCTGGATGGAAGCGGTCCTGGCCGGTTGCAGTCAAAGTAGCAAGAGTACGTCCATGGAAAGAAGATTCCAGAGTTACAATTGTCTTGCGTTTGTCGCCGCCATTGAGCTGACCATATTTGCGTGCAAGTTTAATTGCGGCTTCATTTGCTTCAGCTCCAGAGTTTCCAAAATATCCGCGTTCAAAGCCAGTAATCTGCAAAAGTTCATCTGCAAACTGCAAGCCTACATCAGAAAAATAATAATTTGAAATATGGATTTGACGACGGGCCTGATTAGAAATTGCCTTAACAAGAGGCTTGTAATTGTGTCCAAGACAGTTAACACCGATTCCAGCAATAAAGTCGATATACTTCTTGCCGTTAGAATCCCACATTGTCGACCCCTTAGACTTCACAAAAGTCACGTCGAAAGAACCATAGTTGTTTACAATTTTCTTTTCCATATTTCACCCCTGTATAAAGAATGTATAAATATGCAAAGATTATGCCGTTTTTTGAATAAAAATGCAAGTTAAAAACAAATTTTAAAAATGCTGATTCTTCTGATATAATTAAAACATGACAAAAATAAAACTCGCGTATATCCGCAGCACTTGGAAACTAAACAACGGAACTTATTGGAAAGCCGAAGACATCAAAGGAAATCTTCTTACTGACCTCAATCTTTCTTTTGGCCACATAGACTTTTGGGGCAAAGTTCAGCTTCAGAATAAAGACTATTTAAAAGAACAGGTTCAAAAGCTTCATGAACTTTTTCCAGAATTACGAATCAATATTTCGATTGGTGGCTGGGGAGCCGACGGATTTTCAAAAGCTGCAAACAGTGCAAAGCACCGCAAGATTTTTGTTGAATCTGCACTCTGTCTTATTAAAGCGATGGAACTGAACGGCGTAGATATAGACTGGGAATTTCCAGTTGGCCCAGACTGGGGACAGAAAATCCACTCCAGCCCTGCTGACAAAGAAAACTACATTCTTCTTTTAAGTGATTTGAAAGACGCTTTTATAAAAGAAGAAAATCAAACCGGAAAACATTACAGTCTTAGCACAGCTGTGCCGGCGGCTAAATGGTTCACTGAAAAGAATGATGTAAAAGCTGCTGGTGAAATTTGTGATTATATTAATCTGATGTGTTACGATTATTATGGTCCCTGGACAGAACAAACAGGCTTTAATGCGAGTCTTTTTACAAATCCTTATGACCCGATTGGACAGAGTACAGACTCTGCTTGTAAGCTCTACCGTGAAAAAGGAATTTCAGCAGAAAAGATAGTTCTGGGACTTCCTACTTACGGCTTTGCATGGGAAGGTATTGCTGATAATGGCACTCACGGTCTGTTCCAAAAATCGGGAGTCTTTCTAGGCAATTTTGATTATCCGCAGCTTGACGAAAAATACAGTACAGGCTTTGAAGATTTCTTTGATGAAGTATCAAAACAATCTTACAGATACAATGCAAAGGAAAAGATTTTCGCTACCTACCCTTCTGAACAATTTATAAAAACTGCCACCACCTATGCTAAAGAAAAGGGATTAGCAGGAATCATGTACTGGGAATATGGACATGATATAAAGGGACAGCTTTTACAGTTTATGTCAGAAGGATTAGAATAAAGATAATTCTTCCATCCAGGCAGAAACCATTGCGTCACTTGGCATGCGCCAGTCACCTCGTGGAGAAAGATTGATTGTACCAACCTTTGCTCCGTCCGGCATACAGCTTCGCTTAAACTGCTGACTGAAGAATCTTCTGTAAAAAGTTTTCAGCCATTTTAAGATTGTTTCTTCGCTGTATTTTTCTGCAAGTTCTGAATGTTTTGCCAGATATAAAATCTTTGAAGGGGTAAATCCAAATCTGAGAAGATAATAAAGGAAGAAATCGTGCAACTCATAAGGGCCAACAAGATCTTCTGTTACCTGAGAGATTTTTCCTTCGGTTGGCGGTAAAAGTTCTGGTGAAACAGGAGTATCCAGAATATCGCGCAAAACAGCGGAATCATTTTCATCTGCAAACCACTGAACAAGATAACGTACCAGAGTTTTTGGGATAGAAGAATTAACGCCATACATAGACATGTGGTCACCGTTATAAGTACACCAGCCAAGAGCAAGTTCAGAAAGGTCGCCGGTTCCAATTACAATTCCGTTTGTTTTATTTGCATAGTCCATGAGCACCTGAGTGCGTTCACGGGCCTGGCCGTTTTCGTAAGTGATATCGTGAACGCTTTCGTCCTGACCGATGTCTTTAAAATGCTGGCGGACAGAATCTGCAACGCGGACTTCTTTCAGAGTAACGCCACATTCACGGGCAAGGGCACAGGCATTATTGTAGGTGCGATCTGTTGTGCCAAAACATGGCATTGTGATTGCTGTAATTTTTTCACGGCTGACACCTACACTGTCAAAGGCACGGCAGGTAATTAAAAGGGCGAGAGTTGAATCCAGACCTCCTGAAAGTCCGATAACTGCAGACTGGCAGTTTATATGGCGCAGGCGTTTTGCAAGCCCCTGATACTGCAAGGTTATTACTTCAAGACAACGCTGACTTCGTTTTTCAGAATCATTTGGAACGAATGGATGTGGATCGATGTAACGCAATAAATCGTTATGTGCGACCCCAGCCTTTTCTTCCGACAGACTGAAATCAACTTTTACATAATCTGCGGCAAAAGGTGCGTTATTTGCAGAATAACCAAAACTTGTAGTTTTACGTCGTTCCTGACAGAGGCGTTCTACATCAATATCTGCATAAACTGTTTCGTTACTAAAAAGAGCAGACTCGCCAAGCACTGTTCCGTTTTCAACAATCAGATTATGACCGGCAAAAACCATATCCTGAGTAGATTCATCCATTCCGGCATTTGCATAAAGATAAGCGCAGACAGAACGTGCTGACTGAGATTTTACGAGGCTGCGGCGATACTCTGCTTTTCCAATAATTTCGTTTCCTGCAGAAAGATTTGCAATTACGGTAGCACCTGCCAGCACATGTCTAGTTGAAGGAGGAAGAGGTACCCAGAGATCTTCACAGATTTCGCAGGCAATGGTTAATGAAGAATTCGATTTTTCCTGAAGCAGAATATCAGTTCCAAAAGGCACATCATCGAAGCCGGCAAAAGAAATAAACTCAGTTTCCATATTCTGCTGGAAGGGAGTGAACTGACGGCGCTCGTAGAACTCGGCATAATTTGGAAGATATGATTTTGCATAAAGGGCAAGAAGACGGCCGCCGCAAATTGCAGCAGCAACATTATAAATGCCTTCAGTTCGGGCAAGAGGAAGCCCCACAAAAATCAGGGAATCTAAATCAGAAGTTTTTTTGATTATTTCAGAAAGTTCTTTTTCAGCGGCACGCTGTAAAGTCTGCTGAAAAAATAAATCACCGCAAGTATAGCCGGTAATACAAAGTTCCGGAAACACAATGACATCTGCACCTTTTCCAGCAGCATCTCTTGCAGCCTCTACAATTTGCTGAGCATTAAAGCTGCAATCTGCAACCTTCAAGCGTGGACTAAGGCACGCAGTTCTGATAAATCCATATGCCATATTTTTACCCTGTATAAATATTATACAGAATTTTCTAGGCTTTCAAAATACTTCCTGCAGAACTTCTCTTATGCAAATCAAACAGTTCGTCCCAAGACAGACCAGAACCTAAACCGTGAGCTTCTGTTTCGAGTGGCTGTACTTCGAATAATTTCTGAATTATCATGAGCGCTGCGCCTTTTGCAATTCCGTAAGAATCATCATCCATAATTACAAGTTCTGAATTGCAGGACTGCATAATTGAAGAGAACTGTGGCACACTTTGCTTTATAACTTCATCTATCAGTTCGCGGCGGGAAACTGGCTGACCGTGAACATAAACTGTTTCGGGTTGTAAAAGTGGAATCATCATTGTGAGGGTTCCGAACAAATCCTTCACCCATTCAGCATATGAATCATCAACTGTATCTACGGTTTTTAAAACTGCTTCCGGAAGACCTGTCTGCCCCTTTTGATATGTTGTCCAGGAACGCGAAATATATTCACCGGCAGCATAGTTTCTTCCATTGATAATGCGTCCGTTCATTGCAAACGAAAGACCAATACCAATTCCTTTTCCGTAAGTTTCCGGATATGTCAGCAGCGGATTACCATTGTAAGTTCTCGCTAACACACACATAAAATCTTTTTTACCGGAAGACTTATTCAGCGCGAGCTGAAGCCAGGAACAGCAGCGTGCATCGTTTTCCATGAAAAGAGGAATACCATAACGTTCATATAAAATTTTCTGATAATCAAAATCGTCAAGACGGAAGGGTGCTGAGCGAACTATTTTCCCTTTATCAACATCAATAATACCAGGAACACCAAGACAGATTGCCAGTGGACGGAGTTTGCTTTCACTAACAAGTTCAGCAACTTTTTTCATTACAGAATCAAGTGCTGAAACAAAAACTTCTTCCGGCTTTTCAAGTAATTCTGGATTAACTGGGGTTGTTCCTTCATCTGATAAAAGCGTTTCGCCTGCAAAAGAAAGTACACTCACATGATAAGTATCCAGCTGAAGTTCAATTCCAATTACACAACCAAAATCCGGATTTACAGAAAGGAAGACAGGTTTACGTCCCCCCTTCTCTGTTGCATTGCCTCTCTCGCCTTCACTAATCAACGCAGAGTCAACCAAAGTTCCGATTATGTTTGAGACTGTAGAACGATACAACCCTAATTTTCTTGCAATATCAATTCTGCTGAAATTCGGATTCTTCCAGACAGTCTCAAAAACTTTTGAAAGATTCGCATTGCGCTGATAGTCGTTATTTACATGCATAACAACATTTTAACCTTTAACCGCACCAGCCGCAACTCCCTTTGTAATCTGCTTACGGAAGATACCATAAAAGATGATGATAGGGATAACGCTAATCATAAGGGCTGCAAACTGCTTTCCGTAATCCGAAGCAAGCGCACCTGAAAATTTCTGAACACCAACCGGCAGCGATTTTATTTTTTCGCTGGATGCAAGAATGTTTACCAGCATGAACTCATTCCAGGTTCCGGTAATTGTAAGAATTGCAAGAGTAATTCCAACCGGCTTTGACATTGGGAAAATAATATCAAAGAAAATCTGAAGGTATGGAGCTCCGTCAATGCGGGCAGACTCTACAAGAGAATCTGGAATACTTCGGATAAATTCTGTTGTAAGGTAAATACCCATTGGCATACCAATTCCAATATAACAAATCAAAACACCAAGTCGTGTATCATAAAGCCCTGTCCAGTTAGACATAAAGAAAAGAGGAATCATAATACACTGAAGCGTAATCAAAACTCCAACAACAAATGACTTATAAAAGAAAGGAGTTGCCTTAGAAGGAAGTTTTGAAAAAGCAAAACCAGCGGCAATCGAACAATACAAAATTACTATTGTAGATACGCCGGTGTATATAATACTGTTCAAGAATAAGGTTCCGAATCTTCCGCGAACCCAGGCATCAAGATAGTTTCGCCACCACCATACCTGAGGTAAAGCTAACTTACTTGTAAGCTGATATTCCTGTGTTGTCTTGAATGATGAAAAGAACAGCCAGAAAAGCGGATACAATGCCATAAAGGCAAAGAAAACCAATATAATATAAATTACAACCTGACTCAATAAATGCTTAGGACCAGTTTTTTCCATTACGTTCATGACCTATTCCTCCTTAGCACCAAATTTCTTTTCGAGAGTTTTTACAATGCCAATCAAAATCAAGCTGATTACAACCATGATTGTTGAAATTGTATTTGCCATTGGATAATCTGCTGCTCCCTTAAAGGCCTTATCAAACATGTAAAGCGAAAGCACATAAGTCTGTTTAGCAGGGCCTCCACCAGTCATTACATAAACAAGGTCAAAGGATTTGAGAGAACCTGAAATTGCAAGAATTGCGCTGATTACAAATACGCCGGAAAGTTCCGGGAAGATTACGTGCCACAAAACCTGCCACTCAGTTGCTCCGTCAATTGTTGCCGCTTCCATAATCTGAGGGTCAATTTTCTGAAGGTTTGCCATAAAGATAATCAGATAGGTTCCGGTATACATCCAGAGAATTACAAAGAGAACCGGAAGCATAGGTCGGTCGCTCATTGACCATTCGTAAGCGGGATTAAACCACTTCATAATTTCTGTCCAGGCACCATGAGAAGAGAAGAAGGTCTGGAACAAAATACCAATTACAACTGTAGAAATTACACAAGGCAGATATATCATTGTCTGGAAAAAGTCTTTTCCTTTTACAAGCCCGCGTGTAAGTACATAAGCCAGGAAGAATCCAAGCGGAAGCTGACCAAAAACGGAAACAAGAACAATCCAGAAGTTATTTCTCAATGAAACGTAAAAATACTGATCTCTAAAAACCTTAAGATAATTCTTTAGTCCGACAAACTGAAGTGCTCCTTTTTCAAAAAGAGAACCCCCGGAATAATTTGTAAGACTCAAGAAAACAGAGAACAATGACGGGAAGGTCATTACGCCAAAGTAAAACAGAATTGCAGGAAGAGAAAGCATCCAGTATGCACGACGCTCTTCTGTTTTTGTAGAAAGAGTTTCACCAAGTAAAGTTGAATATAGATAGACGATTACAAAGGCTGCAAGACCATAAACCATGAAGTAAAATCCTAAGCCAAAATCAACGTCTTCTTCTGTAAACTTTTTGACTGTAATCAGTGCAAAAAGTGTTGATATCAAAATCGTAAACATTAAGGCAATATCAATTGCCGCAGCACTTTTTGAATAGGAATCTTTTTTTCCGCGTACATAATATAAAGATGAAAAAACAACTGACGCGGCCATTGCAAGAAAGCTTAATACTAAAGCAATGCCTATGAAAATATAAAGGGCTCCCTGTCCTGCTCCAAAGAAATATATGAAAGCAGCAAATCCATTGGCATCATCAAAAACCGGGATACAGTAACCGAGCATGGCGACAAGGAGACAGACCTTGCTCGCAAGTATCATGTTCTTTTTATTCATAATTTTTTTCCTTATTTGAAATTAGGGGTAAAGTGCCAGACTTCCTGGAAAGGAAAAATCAGAAGTCTGGCAAATTGAAAAATTGCCGTGTCAGGAACACGGCAATTAATTATTATTTTGAAGAATCGAAAGCAGCCTGTACGTCTTTACAAACCTGATCAACAGTCTTCTTTCCAAGACCAAGAGCCTGAAGATCTGCGTTGAGAACTGAAGCTACTTCTGAATTGAATACAGAGTCGAATACAGGAGTTGTTGCAGTCTGTGCATTGTAGAAAGCACCACGTTTTGCTGAAAGTGGTTCGAGGTTGTCATATGATACACCAGATGTCAAAGAAGGGAATGATGCACCTGTATCAAGACGTCTCTGCTGGCAGTAAGGTCCGCTGAGCCACTTAATGAGTTCCCATGCAGCCTTTTCTTCTTTAGAGTTCTTCTTAAGCTTTGAGCTCATACCATAACCAACACCAAGAGTAGCTGAGTTAGAGTTCTTGAGTTTTTCACCTGGAATTGCAGGGAAGTTGATGAGTTCAATATTCTTTGCCTGATCAGCAGGAGAAATCAAAGCCTTGCCTGTAGACATATCTGTAAGGAATGCACCTACACGCCAGTCACCATCGATGAGGTAAGCACCTTTCTTAGAAGCAAACTGACCTACTACATCACCATAAGAAGTAGCAAGAGTTTTGTCTGAAAGAACACCATCATCATAGAGCTGTTTTACGAATTTAACTGAATCAACAAAAGCTTTGTCTGTAAACTTAGCTTTTCCAGCCATAATCTTGTCTGCCCAATCAGCACCACCAAAGCGACCTGCAATCATAGAGAAGAGACAAGACTGCATTACCCAGTCATCCATGTTAGCCATAAGGATTGTTTCATACCCCTTAGCCTTGAGTACAGGAACCTGAGCTTTGAGCTCGTCATAAGTCTTTGGAATAGAAAGTCCACATTCATCAAGAACATCTTTATTTACGAACATCATGTGTGAAACTGTAAGTCCGAATGGGATTTCTGCTACATAACCAGAAGCCTGAGCGGTAGGGTCTACACAAGCCTTTGTGTAGTTGTCGAGAAGGCCTTCCTTCTTAAGGAATGGAGTAAGGTCTTTTGCAAGCTTCTTTTCGTGAATTGCTGTAGAACGTCCAGCTGGCCACATATAGAATACATCTGGCATTTTACCGGCAGCTGCATAAGCCGCAGCTTTCTGATGGAAAGCTTCATTAAAGAGAGCCTCGCGTTCAATTTTAATATCAGGGTGAGCAGCTTCAAATGCTTCCCAGATAAGCTTGTTGTCATCAAATGAGTTAGGAGCAGTTGCATCCTGATAATCCAAAACTGTGATAACTGTCTGCTTTGATTTCTTTTCACCTAAAGCAAAAACAGAACCAAGAAGTGCCGTAGCCGCAAGTGCGGTTGCCAATAATTTTTTCATAACAATTCCTCCAATTGTTTACTTTTTAGTCGTGTTTTGTACAAGCACTGTACTCACTATGAATCTTAAACCCGGTTTTATTGAGTTGTCAACAAATTTATTCGTTAAAACTGGGGAATTTTGCTGATTTTTGATAAAATGTTTGTTTTTTTACTGTACTTACTAAAAAAGTTGATTTATAATACGCGTAATGAAACCCGAAATTAATATTATTCCATTACCAAATTATCTCAAAACTGAAGATGGCGAATACCAGATAACTTCAACCTCAGAAGTATCTTTAATAATAGAAAAGGCAGCTGATAACGGACAGTTCAAAAATCAACTTGAAACTGCATTTTTGACCGCCGGCATACAATCAGCTGAAACTGGAACTCCGATAAAGGTTGACCTTCGTCCGGACAGCACGACATCAGAATCTGATGAAGCTTATACTATAAGAATATCTGATGCTGGAATCCAGTTGGCTGCAAGCAATGTAAAAGGTGCTTTCTATGGATGCATCACTCTGGCACAGATACTTTCTAAGAGTTCCGGAACACTTCCGTTTGTTACTATTAAAGACGAACCCGCTTATAAATGGCGCGGTTTTCTTTTAGATACCTGCCGTTCATTCTTTTCTGTTTCCTTTATTAAAAAGATGCTGGATGCCTGTGCACTTCATAAACTGAATATTTTTCACTGGCACCTTACAGATGATCAGGGCTGGCGCTTCGAAGTTCCTGGTTACCCAAGACTTACAGAAATCGGTTCTATCCGGATAGATCACACTATGCCGGAAGAAGAAGACGGTTTTTATGATGAAGGAGAAAAAATCCGCCGCTGGTATACTGATGAGGAAATACGTGAAGTTGTTGAATATGCAAAAATACGTGGAATTGAAATCGTACCGGAAGTAGAATTTCCGGGCCACGTTTCTGCACTGCTTGCCGCATATCCTGAATATGGCTGCACGGGCGGTCCTTATAAAGTTGAAAACCGCTGGGGTATATTCCCGGATGTTCTTTGTCTTGGAAACGATAAGATTTTTACAATATTTGAGGCAGCACTCAAAAAAATTGTTTCATTGTTCCCTGGAAAGTATATTCATATCGGTGGCGACGAATGCATGGCAGACCGATGGACAAACTGTCCTAAGTGTCAGGCACGAATGAAAGCAGAAGGCATATCATCTCCAGCAGAACTTCAGACCTGGGCTACAATCAAAGTTACACGCATGGTTCTGGAACTTGGAAAAATCCCGATCGGCTGGGATGAGGTTCTTGACAACAACAATAAATATCAGGCTCCAAAGGAACTGATTGTTCAGTCATGGCGTGGAACAGAAGGCGGAATCAAAGGTGTAGAAAAAAATCATCAGGTAATAATGTCGCCACAGACACATTTTTATCTGAATCTGAAAAATAGAAAATCCTTTGAAGAACCTGGAAGACTCGGAACAACAACTACAGCAAAGACTTATTCATTCTGCCCTACTGCAAAAGAAATGAATTTGAAAAATTCTGAACTTGTAATTGGCGGCGAATGTACTTTCTGGAGTGAGAAGATTCAATTTTCAAAAATTGCTGAATATCTTTTGTTCCCACGTTTCTGCGCAGCTGCTGAAGCAATGTGGCTCAAAGAAGAAAACAAAGATTTTAAGAATTTTACCGGACGTTTAGAAAATCATAAAGCACTGCTTAATAAACTTGATTTTCTTTTTTACAAGGGAGAGCTAGAGTAACAGGAGGAACTATGACAATCTGTATTCACAATGGCATCGTTCTTACAGGTCTCACAAGTAATGAAAAACGTTCTGCAGTTCTGATTGAAGGCTCAAGAATCAAAGACACCTTCAGTGAAGAACGTTTTGAAAAAATGAACTTTGGACCCGAGGTACGCCTCATAGATGCCAAAGGCAATTTTATTATGCCTGGAATGATTGATACTCACATTCACGGCTTTAAGGGGAACGGAACTGACAACTGTACAACCGAAGGCATTCTGCAAATGTCCCGAGACCTGGCACAATATGGGGTAACAGCATTTAATCCTACTATGTACCCATCTTCGCCAGAAGACATGAAAACAAAACTTCGTGCAATTTCTGCCGCAATGGGACATGAAGAGGGTGCCCGCATTATGGGTGTACATATGGAAGGCCCGTTCATTTCTCCCGAAAAACTTGGAGTTCAAAGGCCAGAAACTGTAAAACTCCCGGATATTGAATTATTCGATGAACTTTGGGAAGCATCTGAGGGACACATTGTAAATATGACAGTTGCCCCTGAACTCAAGGGAATGCGAGAACTCGCACTGCATTGTGTAGAAAAAGGAATCATTTTACAGGCCGGCCATACCAACGCAGAATATGAAAATATTGTAGAAGGCATTCAAGTTGGCATTTTGCATTCTACCCACTTTTTTAATGCAATGAGTCAGCTTCATCACAGAAACCCTGGAGCAGTCGGCGCAATTTTAATTCATCCGGAAATGTCCTGCGAAATAATTGCAGACGGTGTTCATGTTCATCCGGATTTATTTAAGCTGCTTTCGCGTGATAAAAACAGAGCGCAGATTGTTCTTGTAACTGATGCGCTTACTCCAACCGAACAGAAAGGCGAACATCTCTTTGCTAACGGCGAAGAAGTTGTATTCAAGGACGGATGCTTTCACCGCAAGGCAGATGATGTAATTGCCGGCTCCGCACTCACAATGAAAAAGGCAATCAAAAACATTGTTCAATACGGCTACCCTCTTTCAGATGCTGTAAAATTTGCCTGTGTGAATCCGGCACGCATAATGAAATATACACATAAGGGAATCATAGCTCCAACTTATGACAGCGATCTTATAGTTATGGATAAATTATTCAGCATAAAGCTTGTAATGTCAGAAGGACGAATACTGAAGAATAAACTGGAGGAACAGAAATGAGATTAATTATAAAAAACAATTATAACGACTGCGCAAAATGGACAGCAGATTATATTGCAGCAAAAATTATAAACGCAAAAGCAAGTGCAGAAAAACCATTCGTACTTGGGCTACCAACCGGCAGTACACCGCTTGGAGTTTATAAACGGCTTATAGAATTAAATCAAAAAGGAATCATTTCTTTTAAGAATGTGATAACTTTTAATATGGATGAATACGTTGGTCTTGAAGCCAGCCATCCGCAGAGTTATCACTATTTTATGATGGAAAACTTTTTCAATAAAATTGATATTGAAAAAAAGAATATCCACATATTGGACGGCATGACAAACGACCCGACTGGTGAATGTCGCCGGTACGAAGAAATGATTACTGCAGCAGGTGGTATCGATTTATTCCTCGGAGGTTGTGGATGCGACGGGCACATTGCTTTTAATGAGCCGGGCTCATCTTTGACTTCGAAAACAAGAATGAAAACCCTTACAGATGATACAATTGCTGCAAATGCAAGATTCTTTGGTGGAGATCAGACTCAGGTACCAAAAACAGCCCTTACAGTTGGAATAGGAACCATTTGTGATGCAAAAGAAGTTTTAATTATGATGACAGGTCTTCAAAAAGCTGATGCACTTCAGCATGCAATAGAAGGCTCTGTTTCACAGATGTGGCCGGTAACTGCTTTACAGCTTCATAAAAGCGCAATTATAATTACAGACGATGACTGTACAGACAAGCTTCGTGTAGGAACTGTAAAATATTTTAAAGGCATTGAAGCAAAAATAAAAGACGTAGAAGTGGAATAGAAAAATGGGAAATGCAATACACAGCACAGTAGAAAAATTTTTGAACTCACATAACTTTTCTTTAGAAGTTAAAGGGCTGGAACACCTTGATTCCCTGCAACCGATTGCTGCAGGAAGTGCAAAACTTGGTGCTGTGCAGGAAGGCAAAAAAATAATCGTCATAGATGCAGGTGGAACAAATTTCCGTTCTTGTCTTGTAGAAAAAAAAGGCAGTCAAATTTGTATTTCTGAATTTGAAAAAACTTGTATGCCTGCAGTTCACGAAGAACTTTCTAAACGCGATTTTTATTATCAGATTGCAAAAAACATTTTACGTCTGAAAGATAAAGCCGACACAATTGCTTTCTGCTTCAGTTATGCAATTGAGTTTGAAAACGGAGATGCAAAAATCCTGCGTTTTTCTAAAGAAGTTAAGGCTCCTCAGGCAGTAGGAACTTACGTTTGCCAGGAACTAAAATTTGAACTTATTGCTCAAGGCTGGTTTCCTTCCATAAAGATAAATGTTTTGAATGATACTGCAGCTCTTCTTCTTTCCGGCTGTATGCCAAGTGAAAAAAAATGGGGCGGACAAATTGCATTTATTTTAGGCACAGGAATGAACAGCGCATATATTGAAAACTCGCAGATTGTTGTTACAGAATGCGGAATGTTTAATGATGTTGTGCAGAGTGACTTTGACAAAATTGTAGACAAGAACTCTTCTTGTCCTGGAAAATCTATCCTTGAAAAAATGTGCTCAGGTGCTTACATTGGTGAAATCGCCTATCAAATGCTTTTACTTGCCTGTAAAGAAAAACTGCTTTCTAAGCAGTTTGCGGCAGAACTTCCGAATTGTGCAGGAATGAATGCGGCAGATTTTGATGCCTTTTTCAACCAGGATAAAAATGAAGCCTCCACTACATCGGTACTCAAAAAAGCCGCTGAACTTGGGTCAGAAAACGACCGGCAAATTATTCATATGCTTTTACAGAATCTAATTGAGCGCGCGGCATATATCTGTGCACAGGCAATTATAACGGCTATTTCACATGCAGATCTAACAGATGATTATTCTCCAATCTGCATCAACTGTAACGGAAGTACCTTCTGGAAAACACCTCATCTTAAGCAGCTTGTGGAAAACTGTCTCAGAAAACATTTAGACAGACGCTTTGAAATTGTTCAAATAGAAGATGATATAACTACAGGAAGTTTTGTTTCTGCATTTATAGAATAACTAAGAATTCTTCTTAGCATCTCTTTGTGCATGCTTAATTTTCTTCTCTTCATAGAGCCCCTTATCGGCTTCCTTGAGAAGATTTTTTAAATCATTTGCTTCTGCATTAAAATCTATAGGTCCAATACTGATTGATAATGTAAACGGCAAATTGGCTTCTCTTGAAAATTCCTCATTTATAGTTCGGAAACGCTCTCGTATAACATCTGCTTTATAGGACGGAAGTCCGGGAGCAACAACTCCAAATTCATCACCACTAAGACGGCCAACCATATCGGAATCACGGAAGACGGCCCGTAAAACCCTGGCTTCGGTTTTTATTGCAAGGTCACCAATTTCGTGTCCATAAGTATCATTAATAGTTTTTAAGCCGTCCAAATCACAGAAGAAAACACAACCGCTTTGACCTGCTGCCGTAGAAACATCTATCAACTGCTGACCATATTCATAAAAGCCACGGCGATTAAAAAGTTTTGTAAGTTCATCAGTCTTAGATTCAAAGTTTAAGGTTTGATTTTTTTCTGCCAGAATTGCACGTTCCTCTTCCTTCTTAGAGAATACATAAGAATGAACAAAGGAGTTTACAAGAATTTTAAGGAAGATTGTATAAACCGGATAATTATTTGTCGGGAAGCGACAGACAAGATATCCATAGTTTTCACTTTGAAGGAAAATTGGAAGTACATAATAATTTCCAGTTACACAGTTCTCCAGCCGGCCAGGAAGAATCTCTTCTTTTGGTGAAAATTCAATTCCACCCTTTTCATAATAGTTTTCTTTTGTTTTTGAATCATTATCTATCAGCCAGAAAAGACGGGCTTTTTCCGGCATTTCAAAATCATCCTGTGGTGAAAGAAAAATCGGTTCATCATAAATACACATTGCCAGCATTCCGATATGGACCACATTCAAGTTGTTAACTACAGTATTAAAAAACTCATGCATGCGGGGAACAGTATCTGTCATTGTAAGCAGATGGAAAATAGTCGCCATGTCATTAATACTGTTACTAAAAAGTTTGAGACCAGACATCTGCAGAGCAGAAGAGCCGCATAATTTACCATCAATATCAAGATAGCCCTTATCCTTAACAGTTTTAGGAATACAACCACAGGACTGTCTGAACATCGGGAAGGATTGAATCACAGCCTTTTCTGGAACTTTCTTTCCATTCAAAACTTCATAAACCAACTCAGCAGCTTTATAGCCTGTCATTGCAACACTCTGACTGATTGTAGAAAGCATTGGGTCGCAGGTTGTAGCTACCTCAGCATTATCAAACCCAAAAACAAGAACATCATTAGGGATTGAAATTCCAAGCTCTGAAAAAATGCTTACACAACCGGCCGCCATATAATCGTTGGCACAAAGAATTGCTTCAAATGGAAGCTTATCACCTTTTTTGAATTTTTCATTAAAACAGTCGTAAGCAGATTTAGGAGTAAAGTCTCCGTCGTAAATCCAGTCTTCGTTTACATCAAGACCATGATTTTTCATTGCTGCGCGAAAGGCTTTTTCACGTTCCTCAGATTCAGGAGAAAGAGTAAGAGCCGCGGTCATAAAAGCAATTTTGGTCTTATTATGTTTTTTTATAATGTGCTCAATTATCTGGTCATAAGCATCGTGGCAGGATACAGTAGTATAATGATTTCCGGGAAGTGCAAGCGGATTAGAAACAGAAATAATCGGAATTGGTAAAAGGCATTCAAGAGCTTTAGTAAGGGTCTCAAGATTTATTGCATTAAAATATGTATTAGTTATAACAATTGCTGCATCAATGTTTTTTGATTTTAGCAGTTCAACCGCAGTCCAGTACTGGTATTCATACTGAAAACGTTCATTGTGAGGCGAACTGGTTGTCGAAATAATTACGTGTACATCATCCTTATCCTTAAAAAAAGCCGTGATGCCATCTGTAACGACAATGTTGTATTCAACTGTAAGATCATAAACTAATACAGCAATATTTTTCATACATACTATTATACTACTGTTTTAGTGGATTGATAAGGAATTTTTTTGTTAGTAAGAGGGGGGGGTAAAAAAGATTCCCCGGTCAAGCCGGGGAATGACACTTAACAATCTTAAGTTATTTACCGATAATATCGCGAGCCAGAATCTTTGCGATGTTTGGTCTCTTTACGAGGTCGCCCTTCAGGCCTTCTTCGCGGGCCTTGTTTACGTAGTTAGGATCCTGGAAGCTGTACTTAAAGTTTGTATGAACGTCGTAAGTTCCCTTCATAAGAGCGTAAGCATCTTCTGTCATAACGAGCTCTTCGTCTGTTGGGATTACAAAAATCTTTGTCTTGCTGTCATCAGCGTGGATGTAAGTTTCAGCGTTGCCTGTGAATGACCATTCGTTGCGCTGAGCGTCGATCTTGATGCCGTAGTTTTCGAGACCTGAACATGCCTTGAAGCGTGTGATTGGGCCGCGCTCGCCTACGCCTGCTGTCCATACGATTGCGTCTACACGGCCGAGTTCTGCCATAAATGCACCAATGTACTTCTTAATGCGGAGAGCTTCCATTTCGATAGAAAGCTGACAGAGCTTGTCCCCCTTTGCAGCGTCGATTTCGATATCGCGGCGGTCAGAATATTTTCCTGTAATACCAAGACAACCACACTTCTTGTTGAGAGCCTTATCCATTTCGTCAGCTGACATTCCGGTTTTGCGCATAATGTAGAATGGAAGAGCCGGGTCGAGGTCTCCGGAACGAGTTCCCATTACAAGACCTTCGAGTGGTGTGATACCCATTGTTGTATCGTAGCAAACGCCGTTCTTAACAGCACACATAGATGAACCGTTTCCAATGTGGCAGATGATAAGGTTGCAGTCTTTTGGATCTTTTCCAAGGAGAACTGCAGCGCGCTTTGCTGTATAAAGGAATGAAGTTCCGTGGAAACCGTAGCGGCGGGCAGCGTATTTCTCGTACCATTCGCGTGGAATTGCGTACTGGAAAGTTTCTTCAGGCATTGTCTGGTGCCATGCTGTATCCATGATAGCTGAGTGAGGAACGTTTGGCATTACCTTCTGAGCAGCCTCAATACCCATGATGTTAGCAGGCATGTGGAGAGGTCCGAGGTCTACTACCTCGCGGAAACCTTCGAGAACCTCTGGAGTAATAAGTACAGACTTTGTGAACTTTTCGCCACCATGAAGTACGCGGTGACCAACAGCTCCAATTTCGTCCATAGATTTGATTACACCAACTTCTGGGTCAGTGATTTCTTTAATGATAAGTTCGATAGCTTCTTTGTGTGTTGGACAAGGGCTTTCGATTTCTGTTTTCTTTCCCTTAGCCTTGTGAGTAATGCAGCTTCCTTCAATTCCGATGCGTTCTACAACACCGTTAGCCATTACTTCTTTGTTGTCCCAGTCATAAACCTGATACTTTGCAGATGATGAACCGCAGTTCAATGTTAAGATTACCATAATATCTCCTAAAAAATGAATGCAAAAAAAAAGATGGTGGTTTCGACATGCTCAACCACCATCTTTAGTATAAAAAAAATCACTAGGATTTTCAATCAGTTAGACTAAGTAAGCTTACTACTGACGTTTGAGTAAGTTACTTGTCAGATGCAAATTAGAAACCAAGGTATCTTTCTGTTCAAAAACCTGATAGCGATAATGATAACGATAATGATCATTGTTCTTTGAATCTCTTACATATTCCTTAAGGAATAATTCAAAGGTAATCTGATCTGAAGTATAAACTGGTCTATGTCCATTATCAATGTATCGATCCAAGTCTAAATCAATTGAAGGGCCTTCCTCTTCTGGTCCTGCAATCCATTTATCACCAAACAAGCTATTATTATCAATATTGAACTTAAAGAATGGATTTTCAAGTTCATCATCACCTAGCTTGAACTTTGGCGGAGTAGTAAAAATCAGGTGATTTCCTTCAATCTTATATGCTATTGAATCTTTGTTTGTCAATGAAATTTCACCAAGTCCAGAAGTTGGAGTAACTTTGATTTCAGACGACCTATATTCATGCCATTCTTTATCACGATATAGAACATACACTTTATATTCTGTTCCAGCTTTGACGTAAGGATAATTTATAACAGTGTCCCCTATATATTCAGCAGGCTTTTCTCCATCATCAGTATATCTTCTTTCCATCTCCAGAACATATCTTCCATTTACCCAAAGCTCACGAGCATAGGCATTCTCTGGAATTTCAGAAGATGTTACCTTAAGATTTAATCCCTGTGTTGTAGCAGAAGAATCCCATGTAAGCATTTCTGGAATTGCTTCAGTCAAATGAAGATTGGCCTTTATACTATCTTCCTCACTAATAACAGGGTATCTATATTTAAAGCCAGCTTCATCATTTGGAATTTCGTAGAAAAGATATACTTTGAATTGTGTAGAAGTATCTGAAACTTTACCTCTAAAAATATCTTTCAAAGAAACTTCTGTAGTTCCATACGAGAAAGTTTTATCTCCTATCCAATCATCACCTTTTTTTATAACGGTTCTAAACTCTATTCTAAAGTTACCCTTATCTAGTTTTTCTCCATTTAATGTAACTAAAGGAGCAGTTGAGAAAACAAGTTTATTCCCCTCAACTTTATAAGTAAATTTATTTACAGATAATTCTCCCAAACCGCTTTTTGCTACAAACTCGGTACCTTGAAGTACTGTAGATTTCCAGTTCTTATTCCAATATTCAGCATAAACTGTATACTTATTTCCAGCCTTTACATAAGGATAGTTCCAAAATGTATCTTTTATATGTTCAGATGGGAATTCACCATTATTATAGATTCTACCCATATCAGAAACTTGTTTTCCATTAATATAGAAAGAACGGTTATAAGCGTCTGATGGAATTTTTGATGCATCAATCTTAAGATTCAAGCCAGGCTTTGTTGCACTTTTATCTTCTGACAGCTCAGAAGGAAAATCATAGTTCAAATGAAGTTCTTTAACTTTTGTATCGTCGAAGTCAAGGAGAATGTATCTGTAATTATCTCCATGTGTATTTGGAATTTCATAATAAAGTCTAAACTGGAAAAGTGTATCTTTTGTAATTCCTTTATCATGTGGGAAGTAGCTATTTAAATCTACTTCCGAAACAGATTTGCCTATATTCTTATTTTCGAGATACTCCCATTCGAGAGTATCAGATTCCAGTTTATAATATCCATTATCACCAGATAGAGTGTTATTTCCTATCTTCATAACAGGTGATGGATTAAATATCAGTTTATTAGATTGAATTGAATATTTGATAGAAGATGCATTTGAAGAAAGTTCTCCCAGTCCACCATGAGCTGTTACAGTCAGTTCATTTGTTGTTACAAGAGTTTGATAATTTTCATCAATATATTTTACATAAACTTTATACTGATTTCCATTATTTGTATAAGGGTATTGCCATTCATCATCAAAGATATATTCCGAAATATGATTAAATGCATTTCTTTCAGAACTCCAGTCACGCTCTAATGATGAAACATATTTATCATTAATATAGATTTCACGACTTGCAGCCTCAGGTGGAATTTTTTCTATTTTAATTTTGAATCCTTGAATAGAATTATCACTTACTTGAGAAATTACAGGACGATTTGACGCTATTGTTTCACCTGTGAGATTTTTAATAAATGCCTCTTTTGTAGCATCAAAAATATTATTATACTTTCCCGTTAGAGAGTAGCCTGACGGATTCCAGGTAGTCCAGTCCGCAAATTGATTAACACCAAGACCTTTATAACTTAAATCCGGACTGTTTATATACAGCGAAACCATAGAGCCCCACTTAAGGAAGAGCTGACTACAGGTTTCATAATTCCAATATTCATTCTGGCAAACTTCAAGCAAATATTCCTTAAACTTTTCTTTGTACTCTGGAACTAAAAGAAGTCTGTCCATAAGGGGTCTGTCTTTACCACGGCCCCAGTCCAAAGGATTATGAAGGAAGCCTTCTTTGTCACCATTAATAGAATGACCTAAAGTATTGTCGTAATCAAATGGAATAAGCCATACTTTTCTGTTTCCGTTTTTATCATTGCCAAAATAAAGATAGAAGTTATTTGCATTTCCCCAGTAATCATCATCCATACCACAAAGAATATTTACGGCATAAGTTTTGAGGAAAAAATCCATATCAAACCATTTTTCATAGAAAGCTTTTATTTGAGTAATTTCTGCGTCTGTAGGATTTTTTGATTTTGGCAATGCATTTAATGCTGTGATAAAACTCTGTAATTCAGTTTCTGCCTCAGAAAAATTATCTTTATTTGTTTTTAAATCTAAAGAATACTGTTTTCTAATATAGCCGATGCGATTTTCATCTTCACGGCCGTTTGTTTGAATTCCAGCAGGCTTTTCTTCATCATCTTTATAAATAATTCTGATGTCTTCAACGCCGGTTTCGTTCATACGACCAGTTGTTAAATCATTGGCACACTTCCAGAGATTGCCCTTGTTGTCTTTCCAGGCAGTATCAGCATTATTATTTTTTCCACTCTCACGAGCTTTCAGAGACTGCTTGTTTACTTCCTCGAACATTTCGTAAACGCCAAAATCTACGGTAGTTGTAGAATTGTCTGTATCATCTTCACGGATTTTCAGAATCAATCTTGTATGACTTGCGCGAGGTGCTGTCCAGATTCCATTTTTACGGAACAAATCATAGCAGAAAATTTCGCGGGTACAGGATTCGTCCATACGTTTAAGGGCAACACCTTTCATACAATCGGACATTCGCTGTTCAAGTTCTTTTCCATTTTCATCAACCCCAACGAACTCTTCAAAATCTACTTTAAAATGTGTCTGGCGGTAATCTTTGTTCTTTTTATTTGCATAAGCATAATAACTCGGGTTCCATTCATAATTCATCTGGCCTTGTTTGTTACCGTTATCAATTCCCTGTGGACAGTAACGACTGGTATTTCCTCTGAGACGGAAGCCGACATTTTTTAGTGTCCATGACTTTCCGTCTTTTTCATAAGTATAGGCTTCTGCATGAACACAGTTTTCGTTCTTATAAAAATAGCGGTAATCATCACAGAGCTTTTTCCATTCAGTTCTATTGATTACAATTGTAGTTGTACCGAGAGTCTGGTTATTGAAAATAAAATCCAGACTTTCAGATTTTACCTTGCTATAAGTTGGATTGTCATATTTTGGCTCTGGGAAGTTCTCTTTCGAATTAGTTCCTTTACCATAATCTGTAGGGTCGGTAATTACTTCGTCTACTTCGTCCTCTAATTCCTCATCAACCACAGTTGGTTTTGAATTAGGATCAAGTTGTTCTGGATTTGGACAGCCTGTAAATAACAGTGTCAAACACACCGCAGCTAGTGCGGATTTTAGCATTGTTTTTTTCATCATCACTCCTATTGTTTCTTAACAAAACTTAATAAAAGTGTACTCTGTGAGAAAATAATCTGTCAACTGCGATTAGTTAAGTTTAACAATATTTTTAGAATTGAACTTTGGCTTCTTTTTATACAGATATTTGAGCGGATGAACATCAAAAGCGTTTGTATACCAGCCGCCAACTTCTGAAAGATTTATAACGCTTGAAGTTACAGTTCTATAAAGAGGAAGAATCATTGCTTCATCAAGAAGAATATTTTCTGCCTGCCCAAGAAGATTCAGACGTTCCTCTTCTCCGCCGGCAACTGCAGCCTGTACAAGAAGCTCATCAAACTTTTTATTTTTCCATCCGGAATCATTCATTGTAGAGCCACCTCTGAACAGTTCAAGGAATGCCAGAGGATCTGCAAAATCACCAAGCCAGGAAGTGAAAATTAAATCTGCATCAGAAGTTGCAATTGTAGAATAATATCTGCTCGAAGGATATGTACGGATTTCAAGTTCAACGCCAAGAGGTTCGAGCGCGGCGCACATTTCTTTTTCTTCATCCTCAGTAAATTCGTTTTCAAAAACCTGCATTACAAGCGGGATTTTTTCTTCGGCTGAAATATTATATTTTTCGCGGGCATCCTTCATCTTAAGAGATGCTTCAATTGCGTCTGTATAATCAAAGCCATCTATCTGAGGATAACCTGACAAAGGATAAACTAAAGTTGTTGCAGGAATTAAATATTTTTTATGAATTGTTTCCCAAGGAAAGGCTTCAATTACTGCATTACGGAATTCAGGGTAATCCCAAAGAGAAGGCTTTTCTTCCGGTTTTTTATTGCTCATTCTGAAATAGAAAAAGCCTGTTCCAAATTCTGCACTAACCTGAATAGAAGCTGGATTCAAAATCTTCTGCTGATTTACACTTGCAGTAACCCAGTCGACAGCACCGGTATTATAATAAAAAGTATTATCATCTGCATTTTCTGACTGCACAAAAGTAATGCGTTCAAGAACTACATTTTTATTATCCCAGTAATAAGGATTCTTTTTAAGAATATACTTACGACCGGCAGTTAGTTCTAATTCATAAGGACCGCTGTAAACTTCCGGATTACTGTGAGTAATTGAAAAAGCTGTGTGGCACAAAATTTTTGGAAGATAGTTTGCAGGTGTATTCAGATAAATTGAAAGCACATTTTCTGCAGTCGCATAAATTCCAACTTCGCTAAAATCTCCGTAGCCAAGGCGGAAAGCTTCGGCGCCACGTACAATATCAAAAAGCGAAGAATATGGAGACTGGGGATTTGCAAGCATTCTAAGCCAGCAGTCACGAACAGACTCGGCAGTTATTTTTTCACCATTACTGAAACATGCATCTTCTCGCAAGGTTATTGTCCAGCGTTTTTTGTCGCGGGAAATCTTAAAATCTTTTGCAATTGCAAATTGTGGTTCTAATGAAATAGGACTTGTTGTAAAAAGACCTTCGTAAAGTCCGTTTAAAATCTGTGAATCACTTGAGTAATTTGTAATCTGCGGATTGAGTTCATGAGGACGAACTAATTCTACTATTATAAAATTCTGCTGAAGTTCAGGCGGAAGAATCTGATTTTTCTCAGCTTCGTTCTGCTGTTCATTTTCCAGTTCCAGTAATTCTTCGGGACTAAGTTCCTGCCCGTAATCTGGATCTTCACTGAATTCCTGTGAATAAACCGGTGAAAAAATGAAAGTAGCAAAAAGCACTGCTGCTGAAAATTTCTTTATTACCTTAAGCATTCTCTGAAAGTCCTAATTTCTGCATTTGCGCATGTTCTTCCTTAAAAGAAGCATATTCGCCGCGTTTCTTATTAGCATTTATTATGGAATTACGCAAGGCAGAAAGTTCAATCTGCATACCTTTTACTTTAACTTTGAATTCAGTATCTACTTCGTTTTTGAAGTAAGCATCAAGTGCGTTAATAATCACAAAAATGGACTGCACTTCAGAAATCTGTTTATTCACAAAACTCAAAATGGCATCTTCATTTGAGGCGTTGATTTTCTGATATTCAACTCCTTTCATTCCAATTCCATTATAAACACGTTCCTTACGAGAAAGATCTGTTAAAAACTCATTTACATTAATTTTTTGAGTTCGTTCTGTTCCAGTTTTTGCATCTTTAATAGGAAGATTACAAACGCGTTCTTTTTCTGAAATATGAAATGCCTTACGCAAAGCAGCCATCAGTTTATTAAAGAAGGTATTCTTTTTCTGGTACAGAAGAGTAAAGTTTTCACCAAGCTTAGCATGAAGCTGTGTGAGGGTTGGAGCCATTGCACCAAGTGCCAGAATTGCCTGCATGATCATTTCTTTTGTATCTGGTCCTGCAGCCTTTTTCTTTTCGACTTTTGAACTTCCTTTTATTGCAAGTCTGTCCAGTACAGCTGCCTGTTTACGTTCTTTATCAGGCCCATGGTCTTCTTCTACAATTTCGGCAATCAAATCTGTATACATTGTTTTTTTGCCGGTAACTTTTGTATACAATCTTCTGATTTCTGCCTGCTCGGCCTCTGCAGATTCAGCAGCCTTTGCCTTATCAAAATCAGGATGCTCAAACAAATCTTTTCTGAGACCGCCCTTAAAAAGTTCGCGCAAAAATACACCAAGCTCATTCAACATTTTCGAAATTACAACTGAAGACTGGGTACATTTTGCAACACTGTCGTTTATCATACTTTGAACAACATTAGGTGAATTAGTCTTTGCATTATTTATTGTCATCGCAAGCGCGCGAGTATTCATTCTGCTGCTGTTCATTGAAAGGTCTTCCCAATCAAAAACCTTATTCAAATCAAGTAGTTTTTTTACGGTTTGAATTGAAAAATTCTCTGTTGAAAATCGGAAGTAAGTACAAATAAAATCGAGCATTGTTTCGTAATCAGAAAAACGTGCACCAAAAACTTTTGGAATTTCGCTTTCTGAAAAAGGTGAAGATTCAGGCACAATAATCTCAGAAATCTTTTTGTCCAAACGATAAGGATCTGGCTGAATAAGAGATTTTTTTACGAAACATTCATACAGGTTTTTTACACAGGTATGCATAAGCCGATATTCGTTCAACAGCTCTTGAAGACTTTCCGAGTTATACCATTCCTGTTTTTTGCTTAGAGCCGCTTGCAGCTCCGCGTCAAAATTATACTCTTCCATAACTTCAATTATCGGCAGAAATCTTCAATTACTTGATTTTTCTATTATCAGCTTTTATTTGCCTAAAATCTTTACTGGAGTACCTCGGTTTATAAGATCAAATTGAATAGCTGGCAGTTTTCCACTCTTGTCTTCTACAACCGTAAACTTAAAGGTATCGTCTTCCTGGCGGAAAATCTTTCCTTTCACTGTAAGTTTTTCTGCTTTGAATTCTGCGTCAGTGCCCTCTTCTGTAATAAGATAGCGGGCCTTACCAGCAACATAAACGGAGATATCTTCGTAATCAGTTGCCGACAGAATAATGGCACTTGTTTTTATGGCATCCATGAGCTGTTCCATTGTGTCTTCGTAGAATGCCTGCTGGGCTGCCATATCCTCACGATTTTTTTCTTTGATGGATTTGATTGTTCCGTTGAGCTCAGTAACCTTGGAATTAAGCTCGTTGATTTTTCCATTGAGTTCTACGGTTTCGTTATAAAATGAAACTGTTGTATTTATAAAGTTTTCACCCATTGAGTTTACGAGTTTATGCGACGCAGCTACATAAGATGGAATAGAGTTTTTCTGCGGAATGGAAGCCACGGTTTTATCCAAATAAGAATAATCATCAAAGATTTTTTGATATGAATCCATAGCAGATGACACTTTTGTAGAATTGATGCCGCGATTAGTCAGCGCAGATGCGCCATTAAAATCCTGGGCGAAAGTTGAACTGGTGCGGGTAATAATTTCTTTGGCTACTCTGTCAGTTAAGACTGGATCGAGTTTATCTATTTCTGACTGATACTGTGCCGAAACAGAACTTACAGCAGCGCGAATATCTTCTGAACTTCGTCGCTGTGTATCTGAAAGTTTTTTATTGAGTTCTGAAATTCTCTCTTCATACTGGTCTTTGATTTTTTGCTGCTCAAGTTCTTTTACCTTGCGTTCACTGTCGATTGCCTTTTCTTTTTCTTTAGCTGATTCAATTTTTGCCGCATCAAATTCTGCAAGCTGCTTTTTATATTCTTCTACTTCGCGTTCTGCCTGAATTAGCTGAGCATCATATTCTTCGTGAACGGCAGCAACTGCGGCACTGTATTTTTCTTCTACTTCTGCTATGCGCTGGTTGTAAACTTTTTTTGAACGCAGGTTCATAGAATCAATAACGAAGATATCGTTTGTGCGGGCATCTTCTGCGGCCTTCAATTTTACCGCCATATCACCTTCAATTGTTGCCCGCTTCTTTACAGCATTCTCATAATTGTTCTGGGCAGCAGTAACTGTATTCAAAAGATTTTTAAGATTAAGATCTTCAAACTCCTCAAGGCTGACTGTAATTTCCTGATTGTTTGAAGAAATGATTTTTGTCATAAAAAAAGCAATTCCAAAAACAAGAAGGAAACAGCCTATAAGCATAAGGGCAGAAAATGGAGAATGATTTTTTCTTGATTTTGCGTATTCTGCTTCTATATTATAACTTTGGTCTGTAGCTCCGTGATGGATCCTCTCAAGCTCATCACCAAGAAAGAGCATTACTTCCTTGTGAATCTGATCTGATTTCTGTTCGTCTGTCATTTTAGATGCCTTTATTTTGTTGTCATTGCCCATATTCCACTCCAACCTTCCGGTGCACCTTTTGATCCCATTCGCTCAAGGAATACCTGAGTAACATCCAGTTCAAGCCCCTTAAAAATCTTGCGGGCAGATTTCCAGTCGCCTTCGTAATAAGCCTTTAAGCCCTCTTCAAATTTCTGATATTCTGCAAGCAGACTTTCTTCCATTTCGTTTGTATCGAATGGAAAATAAATTTTCTTTCCTTTTGTTTTTCCTTTTACCTGTACTGTATCAATTTCAATAAATTTATAGCGGGCAGTTTCTGCGCTTACTTCGTCTTTAATTGATTCAGAAACAACAACCGGAATATGATAGATTCTTGTTAGTCCTTCCAAACGCGAAGCCGAGTTTACTGTATCTCCGATTACAGTGTTTGTCATATGAGCCTGGCGCGGATCATCAAAATCGTTACGACCGATTGTTCCGTAGAAAACTTTTCCGCCGTCTATACCTACACCAACATCTACCATAACTGCCTGGAACACTCTTTCTTCTGATTCTGTAAGCTTTCGAGTTTTTTCTATTTCTGCACGGCGGGCCTGCATTGCCTCGCGAAGCTCAGCTGTAGTTCGTGTAATATTCCATGCGGAAATTACCGCGTTATAGGCTTTTGATTTTTTTGATTCCAGCGTTCCGTAAATAGCAAGAATTGCATCTCCGATGATAGAACCTACAATTCCATAATTTTCATGAACATTATGAATTACGCGATTATAATGAACATTGAGCACTTCAATAATATCATTACCAAGGGTTTCTGTTCGATAAGTAAAACTCTTAACATCAGAGAAGAGCATTGCTAAATCACGCTGACTTCCTTCAAGTCCAACATCGCGGCCGGCATAAGCCTTTGCAACAATATCCTTCGAAACGAATTTCTGGAATGTATCAAGAAGATTGTTTACCTGCATTGAAAGCGAATTGAAGGATGCTGCCATGTAAGTTACATCATCATTTGGTGCTTTTGAAATATCAATAAGTTCAAGCTTTTTCTTCTGTTGCATCTGAAGAAGTTCATCTGTAATAGAACGCAAAGTTCTGAACTCGCGGCGGATTGTAATATATCCCGCTGCAATAAAAATAAATGTTAAAATAATGATGAGAGCAGAAATAATTCCGTAGACTCTGTAATTTGCTTTTTCCAGATCGGAACGAAGTTCTGCTCGGATTATATAATAGCCCCAGTCATCATGGAATTTATAAACTCCAAAATATTCTCCATAAGGGCTTTCAAAAGAAATTGAACCTTCTTCTATTCCCGCTTCTTTATCTGCATTGATTTTTTCGATAGTTTCCGTATCTTTGAATTCCGGCGGAAGGGCAAGCTCATTTGCATCTGCAAAAAACTGAAGGTCACCATTTGGGCTTAAGCCAAGGGCAATGCTGTTTGGATTTGCAAAACCGGTTTTAGCTACCTTACACATTGCATCGATACTTTCATTTTTATTTCCTGAATAAGCAAATATCTGATATTGATTTGAAGAGGTTGTATAAAGTTCCTTGAGCTGGCTTACCATAATAGTATTATTCAAATTGATAATCTGACGCTGGGTAAGCTGGAGCGAAATAAAATTTGTAATAAAGTTTGAAAGCAAAATCAGACATATAAAGATGAGAAGCATCTTTAAACCGATTGGAATAATTCGCGTTTTTCCAACTCTGGAAAATAATCTTATTTTGCCAGGCACAGTGAGTCCTCCAAAAGACGTCTTTGCAATGGATGCAGTGACGATGCGATCAATTAATGAAACTTACTTTCTCCGGGTGTTTTTAAATGATTATTTTGAAATGAAGGTCTCGCAAACGTTGTAGTAACTTATATTATAAATGAATTGAATAAAAAACGCAATTTTTTTATAGTTAACGTATGTCTAAAAAATCTAAATCAATAGTACGTTCCGGGCTTTTGCTCACTTTAATGACCTTTGCTTCGCGCATTATGGGACTTATCCGCGAGATGACAAAGGCTTCTTTTTTAGGAACAGGTCTTTATGCCGACTGCTTTTCAGTAGCCTTTATGATACCAAATCTTTTCCGCAGACTTTTTGCGGAAAATGCAATTTCTGTAGCTTTTATTCCTACCTTTAAGGATTACCTTGCAAAAGGCGAATCTGATGAAAATAAAAAATCAACTCAGGAATTTCTGCATGCAACTTTTACTCTCGTAACTTTCCTCACTGCCTGCGTTGTTGTTTTAGGAGTTCTGCTTACTCCATTCATTATGCCACTTTTCTGTAAGGCACCGGAAGCAGGTTCTGCTGATTATGCTGCCCAGCTGGAATATTATCTTCTTGAAAGAAGCGAAACTGCTGCCCTTACAAGAATTATGTTCCCTTATCTTTTCCTGATTTCGATTGCTGCATTTTTCCAGGGCATTCTTAACACCTGCGGAATTTTTGCTCCTTCTGGATTCACTCCAGTTATGTTCAATGGAATTGTAATTGTAAGTACATATCTGCTTGCCCCACATACTTCGAACCCGGCACGCGCAATGTCACTTGGTGTAATTTTAGGAGGAAGTGTTCAGGCAATTTTCCAGTGGCCGTTTGTTATGAAAACCGGCTGGAAAGTTGGAGTTACTTCCATTAAAAAGGCTTTTTCAAATCCGGGTACACGCAAAGTACTTTCGTTGATAGCACCTACAATTGTTGGAATTGCTGCCTATCAGCTTAACGACACTGTTTCTACTTCACTCGCAAAATATGTAGGACCTGGAATAGCATCAAGTCTTCAGTACAGTCTGCGCCTTCAGGAATTAATTCTTGGAATTTTTGCAGTATCGATTGGAACTGTAATTCTTCCGGATTTGTCAGGCTTCGCTAACAAAAAAGATTGGAGCGAGTTCAACAAGATGCTGCTTCAGGCCATCAAAATTATGACTTTGATTTCTATTCCAATCACTGCCTATTCACTGATTACTGGCCGCGAACTGATTTCTCTTCTGTACAAGAAAAATCAGTTTGATGATAATTCTGTTGCAATGACACTCGGAGTTTTCCGTTTCCACATTGCAGGGCTCCTATTTATTGCCTTGAATCGAATTATGGCACCAGCATTTTATGCCCAGAAAAAGCCAAAGCTTCCGACAATTGCCGGATTAATTAATTTCGCTTCAAACATTATTCTTGTATTAATTCTCTCAAGACCAATGAAAGGAAATGGAATTGCATTGGCGCTGAGTGTCGCAAGTCTCTTAAATACCGTTTTCCTTTTTATCTTTATGAAGAAAATGGAAAGCATTGAAGTTGGAAAACTTGCACGTGGAACAATTTTGTATGCTCTAAAAATGTGCGTATTTTCTGTAATTGCTGCTGTCCCAACATACTTTGTGCACAAACTTACAGTTGACTATTTTGCGGGTTACAGTAAAATCATCTGCTACGGTGCACCGATTGTAATTTCTGGAATTGTTTTTGCTCTTATCGGAGTACTGGAACTTGTGATTACAAGAGATGAAATCGTGAGAGTTATTTTGAAGAAGGTGAAGAAATGAAACAATACACAAATGATGAATTGAAAGAAATCTACCGCGCACGCCGCAACCGTCTTGCAGCCTATCTGCACGACACAGACACAGGCGCCTGCGTTTTTATTGACAGCGAAGAACACCGCGACCCTGCAGTGCCTTATTACACAAACCATCCGAGCGATGCTGTTCTTATTATTTTCAGCGACGGCTACAGCGTGCTTATTCCTTGGGATGAAAATCTTGCAAAACAGCAGGCTTATTCTGACAAAATGGTTCCTTATACACGCTATAAGAATAAGGACATTGATGCTGTAAAAGCAATGCTCAACGTTTGCTACACTCACGGAGAAAACAGCAAGGTAGAACTTCCCCCATATCTCACATATCCAGATTATCTTAAATTCATTGATGCTCTTTCAAATTATGATTGTCGCTGTAAAGAAGATGGCGCACACAAATTCGTAATGGATTGCCGCATGCAGAAAGATGAATACGAAATTGAATGTACCCGCGAAGCTGCCCGTGTAGGCGATCTTATAATTGATGAAATTGAAAAACAGATTAATAAGGGAAAAATCAAAACCGAAACTGATGTAGCACTTTTGATTGAAAGAATGCTCCGCGAAAACGGATGCCAGCGCACAGGCTTTGATACCTTAGCAGCCGGCCCTTCACGAAGTTTTGCAATTCATGCATTCCCAGGTTACACAGCAGCTGAATGGCCTGCACAGGGACTTTCTATTCTGGATTTTGGCGTAGTTTACAATGGTTACACAAGCGACACTACTTTGACAGTTGCAAAAGGACCTCTTACAGAAGCTCAGGAAAAACAGCTCGAGCTTGTACAGAAAGCTTATGATGAAGCTCTTAAACTTTACAAGCCTGGTAAGCCAATCCTTGATGCAGCAAAAAAATGTGATTCTGTATTTGCAGCCGCTAAACGAAAAATGCCACATGGACTTGGTCACGCAATCGGACTTGAGATCCATGAGCCACCGCGTGTAAACATGACTCAGGATCCAAAAATGTTATTTAAACCTGGAATGATTTTGACCTGTGAGCCAGGTCTTTATGATGTGGAAATCGGCGGTACACGCCTTGAGAATGATGTCCTCATCACCGAAGACGGCAATGAGGTTATCACTCATTCTAGAATTATTCGAATATAGCGCTCTTTTGATTTCTGAGAGCAATCTGCTCAAGGATTCCATCTGCACTTACGCAGAGGGCTGTGCAAAGATATTTATCTTCAAGTCCCTGCGCAAGTGTCTTCATATCTTTAATTACATGACAGATTAAATCGTTGCTCAATTCTTCATCGCTGCTGTCTTCGAGCTGGCGATTGTATTCTTCGCCGAGAACTCCGGATTTAATGAGCGACTCTGCAGTAATAAGCAAGCCTGGTTTTCCAGACATCTTTGAAATGATGTACTCAATTACCATGCGCATACGGCAGCAGTCGAAAGAATTCTTTTCACGCTCAGGCAGGAAGTTAGAAAGGGTGCGGAGTCTCTTAAAGAGCTCGAGTTCTGCCTCGCAAGATTTTGCATAATCGTCATCATTGAGGATTCTTTCAATCTTATCAAGCATGTCATCTGCAGTAATAAAGCTTTCTTCAGAAGAAGAATCCGCAGTTTCCGGTATTTCAGCAGGCTCATTCAAATTCACAACATTAGTAACATCTGCAAATGGTTCATCACTAAGTGGTACAGCAGCTTCTTCTTTAATAAAGTCAGTAACGCATGCAAATTTTACATCATCAAAATCTTCATTCATCATAGGCTCACTCTCAATTTCGCTTGGTGGCATTCCATCAAGCTGAGCTTCTTCTGCAAGAATTTCTTCCGATTCTGCCATAGAGACCTCCTCTTCTGTAAGTTCGTCTCCAAAACCTACATCGGTAAAATCGTCATCATATAATTCAATTTCTGATTCATCCATTGGAGTCTGATTATGAGATAGAGAATCAAAATGAAGTTCTTCTGAAGGAATTTCTGGCATAAACTCTTCATTAGGTTCCAGTTCTTCTGCTAAATCAGCTTCTTCAACAGATTCTTTTGCTGGCTCAGAACGTAAATCATATTCTGAAAGTTTTTCATCAACAGTTTTCGAAACTGTTTCCACTATCATTTTTTCGTTTTCCTGCTTGAGTTCTTCGGCAAACTCTTTCTGCTGCAATGCAAATTCCCTCTGCTGAAGTTCAAGTTCCTTCTGCTGCTGCTTCAATTCCTGCATCATCTGGCTGGCTTCATTATTTGTGAAGTCTGGCTCTACTGCAACAGGTTCAACGACAGGCGAGGCTTCAGGAGCAGTACCTGGAGCAGGTTCCATATCAGGTGTGCTCTGTGGAGCTGCAACTGATTGAGCTGGTGCACTCACAGGAGCGCTTTCAGTAACTGCCGCTGGTTTTGTTTCTGCTGGTGTATCTGATGTATCGCCTGCTGGAGTTTCTTCAGCACTTGCCTGAGAAGCAGGTTCTTCAATTCTACCATCTTCAAACTCAGAAAAATCAAAACCACTTTCGTCTTCTGTAAGACCATCTTTCAAACTTGTAGCTTCGTCAGCAGCATCTGGAGTCATCATCGAAAGCAAATCTGTATCTTCAGAATTTTCATCGTAAGTGTCATCTTCTTCAGTTATAGGTTTATTCTGAGCATCCGGGTCATCATCAAAATCTTCCCAGAAATCACCATCTTCACCTGCGAGAGCCTGTTCAATTGGAGGCTGAACTTCAAGGCTCTGAATATCATCCAGATTATCTTTTTCTTCACTGTTTGTGTTAAGCGCGTCTAACTGATCTGCAGTTCCATTATCATCTGCTGAAAGGCTTGAATCACCAGGAAGATTTCCGCCCTCTTCTGCTGACAATTTATCTGCATCAATTGCGATAGGCATTTCTTCGGTATTGAAGATTTCTTTATTTGCTTCGAGCTCGCTATAAATTTTTTCGAGTTCTTTTACCGCATAAATGTTAGGATTCTTTAACGAGATTCCCTTTTCAAATTCTGCCTTCGCTTTATTTAGCTGACCGCGCTTCGAGTTAATTGTACCTAACAGATTATAACCTTCCGGCAATTTAGGACGACTGTCTATAAACTTTTCGGCCATTGCTTCGGCTTTCTCATAATCGCCAGTCTGAATATAACGAGAAGCAGCATTAACCATATAATCTTTATAATGATGATTAATTCTTCTGATTTTATCAAAGTAAGTATTGGCAGCTTCTTCATCTCCGCGACAAACAAAATACTGTCCATACAAATCGAGAATCTGTAGATCTTTTCCGCCGCTCTTTTCATCAATCTTCTGAATCAAATCCAGAGCTTTTTCATAGCGCTGTGCAGAAAGAAGCACATGTGCATACTGCTTGCAAACATCAAGATCTTCCGGAGCAATATCAACTGCATCGAGAATCTTATCCATTGCCTCGTCAATCTTCATTCCCTTTTCAAGAGATTTAGAAAGACCAACTAAAATACCAATATCATTCTGTCTCAGAGTTTCTGCTCTTCTGTAAGTTTTTGTCGCATTATCATAGTCAAACTGATTCAGATAAATGCGGCCGAGAATGCACAAGAGTTCAACATCATCCGGATGGAGTTTGATAGACTGCTCGACAAGTTCCTGTGCCTGTTTTGTTTCCTGACAGTGAATAAGTAACTCACTAAAATCGCGGATAGCATCGAGCCAGCCCGGTCTTGTTTTGAGAGCAACTTCATAACTTCGAACTGCATCAGGATAGTTTTTTATTTCTTCATAAACATGAGCAAGATTGTAATTTAAAATTGGATGATTCTGATCTACCTGCAAACCTTTTTTATAAGCGCTGACAGATTTGTCATATTCTTTTTTTGAAAAATAGATTGAGCCAAGATGATTGTGAGCAAGAACATCATCCGGATTCTGGGCAATTACAGATTCAAAAGAATCGATTGCATCGTCGTAGTCGCCCATCTCTTTATAGGTGAAGCCAAGATTATAATTTATTGTAGGACTGCCAGAAGAAATCTCCTGAGCCTTGTGAAGAATATTTACAGAATCTTCATAACGTTTGAGACGGCGGAAAATGGCACCAAGACTTATCATTGCATCCGGGCTTTCTGGATTCATTTCTACAAGCTTTTCATAATAAGGAATTGCTTTTTCATCCTGACCCGCGCGTACAAAAATGCTTCCTAGCTGCTGAATATATTCGGCATTCGACTCGTCACCACGTAGCAGCTCTTTGTACAAGCGTGCTGCTGTAGTCCAGTCATGTGCTGTAACCGCATTTCGAGCCTTTGCTAAAATCAAACTGTTTGCCATATCCTACTTCCCCTCTTCTATTTTAACCGTGCCAATGGACGCGCAAAAACTTCTTTTGAAAGATTTCCTACAACCCTTATATCATAAGCCGACCAGGCTGCAACTGCAAAATAATAAATTTTTCCGTTTTCCAAACCTGTGATTGTATACGAAGTTGTATTTCCAACATTAATTGGCGACTCACCTTCTATAGCCATGCGGCCAAGATATTCGCCCGGGCGAGTTCCATAATAAAGATAATAACCGCCGGCTGTATCATCTACAGAATAATTCCATGAAACTGTTACGCTTCCATTTCCAGCAACTGCCTTTACAACAAATGGAGGGAGTGGTTCTGGAAGTTCAGTAAAGTCCAGAGTGATAGCTGTAATTGCCGGAGTCTGCTCACAGTTTCCATCTGGCAAGAGTTCTGCCATTACCTGGAAATATAGACCTGTAATTCCTTTTAGCTGCTCACCGCTTTCTACAGGCTTCCACTCAGGATAGTCATGTGTCCATCCATAAAAATTTTCACCGGAGCGCACGTAATAGCAAACTGCAGTCTGAGAAGGAACACTCATTTCTGCTTCAAGCTTGTTCAGTATAGAACCAGTTGAAACCATAACAGGCTTTGTTACAAAGCTACCGCCACCTGGCAAATATTGTGTGTGACCAACTCCACCGGCATTGTCTGCAGACTGATAATCTGGAGGAGTATATGGACGGCGCAAAATTCTAAAATCATCAATTTTACCTGTATATTCTGAACAGATTGAAAGCTCAGAAGGAGTTCCAAGATAGACAAGACTAATATCTCCACCTTCCGAACGATTGGTAGTTATATAAGTGATATCTTCTGTAATTCCATTAACTACATACTCAAGAATTCCTGTTTCGCAATCATACGAAAGAACATGATAGCTCCATACATCCGGAATGATTTTTGAACTGCCTTTGAGTTCTACTTCGTTCTTGCCTGATGCATTGAGATATGAATCAAAAATATTATTTAATTCCCACTTAATGTGACCTTTATCAAAAGTACCGTTGATAACCTGGAAAACGAGTTGGCCATCTTCATTCTTTGAAGATTCCCAGTTGAGAACAATTTCGCCGTTTTCTGCAATCGAAGGACAAAGCCAGAATTCAATTGAGAAAGACCCCATAAGTCCTTCTGAACCAAAGAAGGTTCCAGGTTTACCGGAAATTGAAAGGCCACCCATATTGCGGCTGAGTCCTGCTGATTTTTCATTTTTAGTCTGATTTGTCAGCTGAAAATTATTTCTATTAATTGTGTAATCGCCATCTGAAATAGGCATTTCGGCATTTTCAAAATCAATAAGGAGGTCAGTATAATCATCAAAAACAAAAGAGTTGGAAGCGAGCTGTATACAATCATATCCGTAGCGGCCTTTTCCAGTTGTGATATTTTCCTGCTGCTGAAACTGTGGCCAGCCGTTTTTTCCACCGAGCACAACTTCCTTCGCAAAAAGATCAGCTGTACCGCAGGCACAAATCGCAAGGGCAACCGCTATAATAAGAAGTCTTTTTTTGATACAATTTCCTAACATAACATGACAGCCAAAACTACCAGTGCAAAGCCAGCGACAACCCGCGAGATTTTGCACGAAACAGCTCTGAAAGCTCCTCAATCTAGTGGTGTCTATTTGTGGCGAAACGCAGAAGGCACCGTAATTTATGTGGGAAAAGCAAAGAGCCTTAAGAGCCGCCTGTCTTCCTATTTTTCAGGACAACAGAGCGTAAAAACAAGGCTTTTAATCTCCCACGCCAACTCTATTGAATACATCACAACAGCTAACGAGTACGAAGCTCTGCTGCTGGAAAACAACCTTATTAAAAAGTACAATCCCCGCTACAACATCTGTCTTAAAGACGGTAAATCATACCCTGTTTTGAGAATCACCAAAGAGGATTTCCCCAAGATTTATAAGACGCGCCGCATTTTACAGGACGGTTCCACTTATTTTGGACCATTTCCGGATGTTGCGGCTCTCGAAACCTTTCTTGAAGCAATCTTCAAGTTGTATCCGATTCGCCATTGCAGAACTCTTCGTAAGAGGGATACCCCTTGTCTTTACTATCACATGAAGCAATGCCGCGCCCCATGCTGCGGTAAAATTTCTAAAGAGTCCTACAATTTATACATCGGTGAAATTAAAAGGCTACTTGAGGGAAAAGGTGAAGAAACTGTAAAAGCCATGCAGGCCGAAATGAAGGCAGCAGCGGCGGCACTTGATTTTGAAAAAGCGGCCAGATTGCGCGACGGTATTAAAGCCCTTATGGTTTTACAGAATCAGAATATAGTAGAAAGCTTTGATTCTGATGACCGCGACTACATTGCCTACCACAGCGAAGGAGAGCTGGTTAGCTTTACAGTTCTTAAGATTCGACAGGGCAAGCTGCTTGGCCGTGAAAATTACCGCGCAGAATCTCTTAATGATGATGATGATTTGATTGCCGAGTTTATGGCAGTCTTTTATGATGATATCCACACAATTCCGCCACAGGTTTACATTCCGCAAACCAGCGAGTTTGAACATATTTCGCGCTGGCTTCACGAAGAAAAGAAAGCAACTTCTCAGGTAATTATGGTTGCTTCCCGTGACCTTCCGCGCGACGTTGCAGCCATTCAGATGGCAAAACAGAATGCAAAAGAAGATATTGTCCGCCGTCTGCGAGACCGCGGCGACACCCCTGCAATGGAAGAACTCAAGGAAAAGCTTGGGCTCGACACACTGCCGGTTAGAATCGAAGGTTTTGATATTGCACATATTGGTGGTAAATGGCCGGTTGCCTCACTCATCAGTTTTTACAATGGCAACCCGGATAAAAAGAACTACAGATATTTCCGCCTGAAAACCACAGACGGCTTAATTGATGACTTTGCCTCAATGAAAGAAGCTGTTTCGCGCCGCTACACAAGATTGCTCAACGAACAGGCCGAACTGCCAGACCTGCTTTTAATAGATGGAGGTATCGGCCAGGTAAACGCGGTAGAAGAAATTCTGAATTCTCTCGGCCTCGATATCCCGGTAGCCGGTCTTGCAAAACGTGATGAAGAAATCTACCGCCCGGGTAACAGCACCCCAATCTGTCTTCCAAAAAGAAGCGACGCACTGCGCCTCTTACAGCGCGTACGAGACGAAACTCACCGTTTTGCCACAAGCCGAAACCAGCAGCTGCGTACAAAAGAAAATACAAAATCTATTTTCCTCGAATTGCCGGGAGTTGGCGAAAAACGCGCTCTTCAGTTACAGCGCCAGTTCCTCACTCTGGAAAATCTCGCAGCCGCAGAAGAAAGTGCAATAGCTCAGTGCCTGCACATCAAAGCCCCGGAAGCCGCCGACATTCTGCTGAAGGCCCGCGACCTCAACGCACAGCGCAAGGATAAAAAAGACTTGCAGCGCCTTTCACTCGGACAAGCCGGCACCACAAAAGAAAAAGCCGCAGAAGCAGGCTATATTGCAGACCTTGCAAGTGCGGCACTAGCGGCAGCAGAAAATTCGCCTGATTACGGTGAATAAAAACGTTTTTCTTTTTTGCAAGTTAATCTCATCTGTGATATACTTTTTTTATGAAACTGAATTTTAAAAAGTTAGAGCCTATTCAATATTTAGCTCTTGGTGGATTTGTATTTCTCCTGATTGCCTCATATTGCAGCCTTTTTTTTCAGGAAGAGTGGTCTGGTACTACTACTGTTCCTTACTATAAAATTGTAATTCCAGTAATAAATATTGCTTCGACAATTCTCTGCGTTTTTATGTTTCTTTTTCCTAAAAACTATATAATTATATATACTGCACTTTCATTAGAATGTGTTCTTTCTACTCTAACCGGTATAGAAAGCCTGGGCGTATATTTATTTTCCTTAATGATTATTCTTATCTATATGAACACAGGTTTTATCGGTAAAAAAATCAAAATAATTGTTGCCCTGCTTTACCTCATATTTACAATCACCTTACTTGGGGTCATCGTTTATGGAAAGTCACGATTCTGGATGGCTTTGGGCTGCACCTACTTTTTTGCCTGCGCTTTCTATTCAATCATCCTGACATACAAAAAAAAGCTCAAAGCTCTTATTCCTGCAATTCAACAGGAGCTCTTTATTTCTAAAGAAGTCAAGCTTCCAAAATCCGGCGAAGTAATGCACTTAAAAGATTATGATATTTCAGACCGCCAGAAGATGATTTTATATGAAGTTATGACCAACAACAAAACCTACGGTGAAATTGCCCTGAAGCATAACCTTTCTACTTCACTCGTAAAAAAAGATATGACTGGAATTCTTAAATATTTCGGCTGTAAAAACGCTAATTCCCTGAAACTCGTTTTGAGTCAGTTTGTTTTGTCGATAGAATAAAAAGCCGTCTTGCCAGAACTCAAGTCTATAGCAACTGCTTGTGCAAACCACGGAGTGATTTCTTAAGTTTTTTATCTTTTGTGATTGCAACAAGTGTTGGCAAAAGCGAACTGTCTGTACACCAGTAATCAGGATAGAAACCTTTTGTGTCACCATGCCAGTGTGAGTTTTTCTGGAGGTAGTCTGAATCCTTAAAGCTTATTGAAGCTATGTGCAACCCCACGCCTGACTCTGGAAGATAATAATCATACAACCCGGCAAAATCAATTGTACCAGAACTGTTTGTTCCTATCAGATATACATTTTCAAAAATATACGAATAGGCTATAAAATTTTCACTTGCAGATGCACTATTAAAATCACAGATAAGTATGAGTTTACCTTTGTAGGCTGGTTCAAAGTCATATTCAGTTACGCGATTATTTCTACGATATTCTGTTGTTGAATCTTCAACTATAAATTTGTCATAGGCCGGATTCTCGTGTTTAAATCCTTTTACCGCTTCATCAATCAATTCCGATTCTTTTATTTTACCAATGTCAAAAGTGCTGAGTTTTAGGTATACCTTATCAAGATTCTTATAGTCACCTGCAAAATTTAGGTTCGCAAGTACAGGAGTTATGTTCTCTACTATTCCACCTTTGTTGCCACGTAAATCAACAATCACATTCTCAAAGGTATTATTTCTTAATTCTTGAAGGTAATCCTGAAGTTTTTTCGCAAGAAGTGCATGATCTGTTCTATCATATCCATTAAACATACAATCACTGATAGAAAGATAAAGCATTTTATCAGTTTTCTGTAAGCATAAATGTCCTCTCTCATATTCCCTTGCAAAATTCCCCATATAGAGCTTTGTCTTATATGTTTTATTATTAATCGATATTTCTGTTTCTTTGATATTGTTTTTTGCATGTATTCCAAAAACATAACACTCTTGATTAGACCTTATTACCTTAAAAAGATTTTCCGGGGCTCCAGTATATTTTGAGTTTTTCTTTATTTTGGAATCTTTAGAGAAAGACACAAAATAGTCATCTCCATGTTTTGTGAAATAGACTTCAGAAGAAAGCCACACTTGTCGTTTCAGACTATATACTCGCCCCGGAAGCATAACTGCAAAATGATGGTCCAGGACTTTCAGTTTTTGAACAATTTCTGTATTTATACAGGAAGCTAGTACTTTTGAAGAAACTTTTTCAGGATCAATTTTTGATTTTTCTGCCTTCTTAAGATACAAGTTTCTCACATTTTCAATCGCAGCATCAAAATCAAAGCCCTGTTCAACGTTGTATTCGTAGCCAACATACGCTTCTGATAACACGCGTTTTAAATATGCCAGATCATTGTCTAATTTTTCATTACCAAAAGAAAATGCGAGTGTAATGATTAAACACAAGAGAGAACAAATCAATTTCTTAAATTTCATTTTTTAATCCTTTTTTAATTTTTTATTTTTCGTTTCGTCGTTTTACAATTTTGTACAGGTTTATAAGGCCTGATGCTGCAAGAACACTGATAGTCACTTTTGAAGCATCAAATTTCCAGTAACAGAAAATCAGTGCGGCGATAACAAAAATAAAAACTAACCATTCATAAATCTTCATATAATCATCATCGCCCCAAAAATCGTAATTGTAAATAGTTGAAATCTAAAAGTAACCGGAGTTACTCTTCTTCCACCGTCTCTAAGAAATTTTCCAGTTCCGGTTCAAAATCTTTAAGTGTTTTATAGTGTTTTCTGTCGTTTAGATAAATGTTCAGAAAATCTGCAATCTGTGGTGTGTATACATATTTTCGGGAGCCTACTAAAGATTCTCTGTTCACCTGCTCCATTCCTTCTTCATCAAAAATGGTTTCCAGATATTTATTTGCACAGGCCTGATTTAGCATTTCTCCCATGATTGAATATCCATTACCATAACCATCTCTAAAATATATATCTGAATACTTTTTATAGATTTCATTAAATTTATTAATAAGATTTTCATTCTTAGCAAGTTCATAAAGCACAGGATTTGTTCTTGGATGAGAAAATTCATGTGAAATCAGAAATAGGAAATTTTCTACACTCTGACCGCCGCAAACAACCATATGCGGAACATCCCTTCCTTTTTTATTTCTAACAGATATTCCAAAATTTCCACCGCCACTCATATAGGTCATATAGAGGCAGACATGTTCTTTTAATTTGATTCCATAAAAGTCTTCGTACCAGCTCTCAAAATCAGATTTATTAAGATAGACACAAGTCTGGTCTATCATTTCTTCATAAACCTTCTGATGAGCAAGGAAAAATCTGTCAAAATCAGAATCCTTTCTAAATGCCCTTACTGTTTCGCGAAAAGCCGCATCTTTATAGTATAAAACATCATTAGCCGTAATAAAGCCTGTGCCCCACCTGTTTAAAATCAAGAAGTTTTTATTATTCAGTTTCAGTTTAAAATCAGAATCATCCTCATTTAAATACATTCCGAATTCAGGAAGAGCTTGATAACTCAATTGATATCTCATTAGTCTGATAGCCGCAGGTGAATACATAAAATCCTTAAAATATTCGTCTACATCATCAACATAAGCTTCATTAATTTTGCGATCACCCGCGTATGGCCCAGCCCCGGCAATCCGCCCCAAAATCATCATCATTTCAACGTTAGGATCAACCATTACATCAATTTTTCCAACTGACTTTACGATTGGCTTTGCTGCAAATTCAGATTTTGCCTTACAACTCAAAAGCCCAGACATCAGCGTAATCAGTTTTCATTTCATTTCCTTTATAAACTTTTTTATATCATTTTCTGTATCTGCAAAGAACCAGAAATCCGGATAAAAACCTTCTGTATCACCACGCCAGCCGTTTTCTGGGGCAAGGATAGGGTTTCCTGTATTGTCTACATAACAAAGATTTAACCGAACTTTTGAATCTGGAAGAACATAAACATAGGAGCCTCCAAAATCTAACATACCTGCTGTTTTTGAACCAAGATGTATAACATTATCAGGAAAATAATACTTCATAGCAGCTAATGCAGATTCAGCCGCTGAAACAGTATATGAATTAGTAATTACAAAAATTTTTCCCTTAAAAGCTCTGGTTGAAAAATCCAGTTTTTCTTCCGGCTCCTTAGAAACGAAGTATCTCTCATCTTTGTGTTCAAGATAATGATTCGACATCATATTTCCATCAGCAATCGCTCTGCTTGATACTGTTTTTGTAAGCAATTCTTTTTCTCCAGCAGACAGATAATCTCCCAGAAGCAGGTTCCTTTCATCAAGCCGAATATTCTTTTCTTCAAACCTCTCATTATTCGAGTTAAGCTGGCCAAAAATCATAGTTGCAAGAATTGGTCTGAAATAAGAATTAAAACCACCATTATTATCGCGGAAATCAAATACAACCGTAGAATAATTATTTATAAAACTACAGATTTCTTCGACTGTCTTTTCATAATCTTCTATATTCTTTTCTAAGCGAGGCTTAAAGGTCTTTATAACAACTGTTAATACATCGTCTTCTTCTTCGTACCAAATATCTTTTCCTTTTCGAGGATATAGTTCATTTTCTCTTACAGATATTTTTATATTTTTATCATTCAGATTTATATTAACTTTGTCATTTGGTAAAAACTCTGAAAAGAAAATATATCTGTATTTTATTTTTCCTTCTGAGAAAGTCTGAACAATATTTTTTTTATCGCCAGTATACTTCATTCCTTCAGAAATACCTTTTTCGCTGCTGTGAGTAACGAAATATTCGTCTCCAATCTTCTCGAAAAAAACATCTGATACAAAAAATCTCTGTCTGCAAAAAGGATAAAAACCTGTATCATCAGCAATCACACTTATATGTCCATCTTTTCGTGGTAAATAATTCTTGATACTCCAGGTAATGGCGTTTGCAAAGGCAACAGAATTGATTCCATTATCATCAATTTTAGAATGTCTGAATTTATGTGCTGAGCCTATTTTGTAAGTTTTCCGAACCAGGTTTAAGAATTCATCCATATCTAAGCCGTCATCTACCGCAAGACTAAAATCTATAGATGCCTCTGGGAGTAGTGTTTTTAGATATTCACAGTCCTTCTCTATAGGTTCTGTAGAAACAAACCGTGAACAGGAAATAAAAATCAGCAGTGGTAAAACTAAAATTAGCGATGCTTTTTTAGCCATGTGCCCTCCTTGCAGTCGTATTCCTTCTGACAATGATTACAATAAAAACTTGGCGGGTTGCGCTCGAGATATTTTATTGTTTGAGAACCACTGGCAACATTATATGTATCTACTCTGTCATTATTTTTTACGATAGTATCTTCGCTGCCGCATTTGTTACATCGTATTTTACAGTGTTTTACTTTGTATGTTCTTGCAAAATTAATGAGAACAATAATTACGTAAATACCGACAAGAGAAAGAATTATTCCAAACATGAGCATAAGCACCTGCCTCCTGACTATAAATATAGGCACAGATGCCTGGAAACACAATGGTGACAATGGTTACTTTGCGGTGACATTTGTCACTTATTTAAAAAAATCTGAATCCTCTGATTGTTTTTACAGAATTTCTCTCAACAATTTCGGCACGGCAGCGGATAATTGGAGGAACTTGTTTTCCGTCAATCTGATCGAGCATCATCTGAGAAGCGATGTCGGCAATTTCTGTTGTGCTCTGGCGGAAGGTAGTGAGACCTAAATATTCTGAAGCAATTTCATCATCAAAACCAATTACAGAAATATCTTCCGGAATGCGGATATTGTGTTTTTTTGCATATTCATAAACACCGAATGCCAGCTGATCGTTTGTTACAAAAACAGCAGTGAGGTCTTTACGGCGTTTAATAAGACGACCGAAGGCTTCTGCGGCACTTTCCTTATCCCAGCCGGAACTCAGTTCGTAAACAGAATCATCATAAAGATGATAATTTTCAAGCGCAGATTTAAAGCCCTTAAAGCGCTCATTTGGAGCAGTAGAAATGCCGTCAACTGGAGCCGAAATATAACCGATTTTTTTGTGTCCGTGTTTTACAAGATATTCTGCAGCTTCATAACCGCCCTGCTCGTTTGCAGTAATTACTGTACAGATTCCATCAAAAACTGAGTTGGTTGAAACGCGCGGTAAGTTTGTTTTTACAAAATCTTCAAAGTCTGCCGGAGTATTAGTTGCAGGATTTATGATAATCACACCATCAATTGAGCGGAAGTTTGCGTGTGAAAAATATGTCATGTCAAAATGGCGGGAAAGGAAAATAATATCGTAACCAGCTGCTTCAATTTTTTCGCGGAAACGGGTAAGCACCGGCGAGAACAGCGGATGAGCAAAGCCCATATTCATTCCGGTATCATCATATATTACGCCGATAAGATAAGAACGTTTTGTTGTAAGCGTGCGGGCTGTAATATTTGGCTCGTATCCAAGTTCCTTAGCCTTTGCCATAATTTTCTGGCGGGTTTCTTCACTTAAAGAGCCCTGTCCGTTCAAAGCCTTAGAAACTGTGGGCGCAGAATATCCAGTAGCCTCAGCAATGTCGTAAATAGTTACCATATACAATCTCCAGATCTCGTCGTAAAAAAAAAGCCGACCCAGGCAGGAATACGGCGTTCCAAAGGTCGGCAATCTCATATTCCGGGATAACATACAGGAGGAACCCGTAATATGAAAAAATAGTTTTTAGGCAACCGGTTGCCTAAGTAAAAGGATAAACCGAAAACACTATGGATACAATAGGGGATTTCCCCTACCCCACTTGAATTTTGCATAATGCTACGATATTCTTTTTCACCGTCGAGGCAAATATGTCGCAAATCGCTGGTGTTTTAGAAAAATTAGAAGGAACTTCCGTTTATGACACTTTGATTCAGATGGAAGCTGCATATGAACGCATTGCGCGTGAACAACAGGAGTGGTACGACGCCGCGAAGTTTTATTGCCCGGAGGGCTGCGGACATTGTTGCGAAGGCTTTGAACCAGACTTAATGGAAAGCGAAGCCCTTTACATGGCGGCATGGCTCATAGAAAATCAAAATGACATCGCCCTGCAGATTGCCCAGAACAAGTTCCCTTTTGACAACGGTAAAACCTGCCCTCTTTTTAATCCGGATTCTGCATATCATTGTTCCATATATAACGGCCGCGCTTTTATCTGCCGCCTCTTTGGAGCTTCAAGCTTCCGTTCACGAGACGGTCAGAAGTTATGGCGACCGTGTAAGTTTTACCCGGAAGATATGATGGCTGCGCATAATCCGCCGCTGGCTAAAAAGCAATACAGCGAGTCCGAAACTGAAAGAGTTCTCGGCGCAGTTCCGCCGCTTATGAATGATCTGACAGAAGAAGTTGCAGCAGCATCATCTGGAGAAACGGAGCTTATTCATGAAATACTTCCAGCGACAATCCGACACCTTTTGTGGATTATTGATATGAACGACAACGGTAATGATAATCCGAACGGGTCACCGATTGCCGCTTAAAGTATCGGGGCGTTGCGGGGTGTCCCCGCTAGAGAGGGTGGTGAGCAACGAAGTGCGAGCCAGGGAGAGACTTCTCCCTCCTCTATACCTTCTTGCACCTTATTTCATTTTCTGATATCTTTTCCAAAGATTTTACGTTTGAGATGAACTAAACGCCAGAGTCCATAGAGTCCTGCATTACCGGCGACGCCACGGCGCACCGCGTATCACATCTACCAAGTAATTTACTGAACATTTTTATTTTTCTCACAATTCATTTTTAGAGGTACACTATGAATAAGTACGCAAAGCGTTATCTTATTGACGCTATGTCTGGTATGGCTCAGGGACTTTTCTGCTCCCTGCTTATTGGAACAATCGTTAAGACTCTTGGACAGCAGTTGCTCCGTCTTAACAACAATGCTGTTTTCCAGTTTCTCGTAAATGCCGGAAACTTTGCAACAGATGCACATGTAGTTGGTGCCGCAATGGCAATTGGTATTGGTTTTGCAATGGGAGTGCCAGCCCTTGTTTTGTTTTCACTGGCTGCTGTTGGAAGCGCTGCTAACGTAACTGGTGGTGCTGGTGGTCCTTTGGCTGTTTTGCTGATTGCTATTATTGCTGCTGAAATGGGCTGCCTGGTAAGCAAGAAAACTAAGGTTGATATTATTGTGACTCCAGCTATTACAATTCTTGTTGGTGCACTGCTCACTGTTTTGACTGCTAAGTACATTGGTGCTGCTGCAAGTTCTGTAGGCCGCTTCCTTGTATGGACTACTAAGCTTCATCCGTTCTGGATGGGTATCCTTGTTTCTGCAGTTGTTGGTATTGCTTTAACTTTGCCTATTTCATCTGCTGCTATTTGTGCAGCTTTTGGTCTCACTGGATTGGCTGGTGGCGCTGCTGTTGCAGGCTGCTGTGCTCAGATGGTTGGCTTTGCAGTTTTGAGCTTCCGCGAAAACCGCTGGGGTGGAATTTTGAGTCAGGGCTTGGGAACTTCTATGCTCCAGATGCCTAACATCATCAAGAATCCTAAGGTATGGATTGCACCTATCGTTACTTCTATGATTACTGGCCCGATTGCAACCTGTCTCTTCAAAATGGAAATGAACGGTGCTGCTGTAAGCTCTGGTATGGGAACCTGCGGCCTGGTTGGACAGATTGGAGTAATCACAGGCTGGTACGAGCCAAGTGAAGTTGCTATTGGTCACGGCGCCGTAGCAATTCAGCCAGGCTTTGTTGACTGGCTCGGCCTTGTTTTGATCTGCTTTGTATTGCCGGCTGTTTTGTGTTGGGCACTTGGCCTGTTGTTCCGCAAGATTGGCTGGATTAAAGAAGGCGATTTGGCTTTAAACTAAAAAGGGGTGCCGCAGTGAGGAATTTCCGTCAAAACCGCAGAGTTATTTGATTTTGACGGAAGAAATTAGCTTTCCCCAACATATCAAAATTCAATAATTCCGTCAAAATCACATTATTTTCAATTTTTGACGGAAAATCTCTGTAATTAGTTTCCCTCCATTTCAAAATTATCCGTCAAGAATACTAAATCTATCTAATTTGACGAAATTATTCACATATTGCCCCAAACAATTTTTGAAAACGCTCCGTCAAAAATGATAGACCTGCCCAATTTGAAGGAATATTTCACATCACACACGAAGTTTACAGCAAAAACTCTTTTATCATTTTTTGAACTATTCTCGTGTCCAAAGACTCCACTCCAGATTCCATGGTAAAAATCAAATTGCGTCCCGGGAAAAAGCCGTTTTCTACATACATATTAAGTTTACCCACAGTATTTTCTTTATAATCCTCATTACCCATTTTCCCAAAATGCTCCCAATAAAATTCCTTGCGAGTCCGCACATTCAGGCAAAGAAAATCCGGATGAAAAGTCACATTTCCAGACTCACCTCCCCGATTCAGTTTCAACGGCACTTCATAACAATAAGGCACCCCGTTTCTTAAAAGCGCATCGGCAATTATCACCTCAGATTTGGAACGCACACGCTCGCCATTAGCTGTGTAATACTTCTGTGAATCCTCCGTAAACGGCATCCCCTCCCCGGCAGACGGCAGCACCTTCTTCTTCCATCGTTCAGCGTACTGTTCATCACTCAGAGTTACCGGCTCAATAAGCACTTGCCTTGTCTTACATAGCCCCTCATACAAAGCCTCAACCGCACGCCCACCGTCCGTTTGCTGCAGATAATTTTCCAGGGCAAAGATTTCCCTTTGCAGCACCTTCATAAGTTTTACATCATAATCTTTCTGAGCTAGCTGCGCGGCTAACTCTCTTTCTGCCAAAGAAATATAACGTCCCCGCGAACTCCCCTGCTCCGTAATATGATAAAACTCAGGCCGCCCATGTTTATGCGTAATCTTAAGATGCCCGCCCGGCATTTCTTCTGTGCTTTTCTCCGAACACTCCATCTTTTTCTGCAAAGCTCTTAAAACCCGCTTTAATTCTAACAGCCGACTTTCCAGACTTTTCTTATCCTGCATTGGAAGCAACTGCTCCAGCTTCATAAAAACCTCCATTTTCTACTGCTTTTCTCCCCCCAACCACACTAAAAAAATCCTTATATATATAATTGTTCAAACCATCACAAAAAAGGAAGTTTCTGACGAAGATTTATCCATATTCAGTTTTTTTTCTTAATCGTATTTTATAATCCCTCGTTTTTTGCTATAATCATCCGTTGCGATGAATTATGAAAACCCGTTGATTGTTCAGGGAGACCGTTCTCTTCTTTTGGATGTGCATGCGCCACTGGCTGAAGAATGCCGCAATGCGCTCATTCCGTTTGCCGAGCTCGAAAAATCTCCTGAGCATCTTCACACATACAGACTTACTCCACTTTCACTCTGGAATGCCGCCAGTGCAGGTTTTTCTGCTGACGATGCAATTGATGTTCTCCAGAAATTTGCCCGCTATGATGTTCCACAGTCTGTTACCATGTGGATTAAAGAAACTGCCAGCCGTTTTGGAAAAATCAAGCTGATTGAAGGGCCGGATATCGAAGTTCCGGTAAAAGAAGGCAGTGCAGAAAAAATCATCGAGCATAATCTTTATCTTGTTGCAGATTCACTCCCTGTCTTTAAGGAAATTGCAGCAAATCATTCTGTTAAAAAATTACTCACTAATACATTGGAAGATAATGGTGCACCAGAGCATTCGTTCCTGCTAAAGCTAACAGACCGCGGTACAATCAAACAACTCTTACTCCAGGCAGGCTGGCCGGTAAAAGATGAAGTTGCCCTGGCTGATGGAGAACCACTTGATGTCTCTCTTCGCGAAACAACTTCCAGTGGACGTAAACTTGAAATCCGCGAATACCAGAAAGGCGCTGCCCGTGCACTTGTTGGCGACAAAGGTCCAGGCACTGGCTTTGGAACTATTGTTCTTCCTTGTGGCGCGGGTAAAACAATTGTCGGCATGACAATTATGGACATGCTCAAAACTTCTACCCTGATTATTACCACAAATATTTCTGCCGTTCACCAGTGGATAGACGAACTATTAGACAAGACTAACCTAACAGCCGATCAGATTGCAGAATATTCAGGCGAGTCTAAAACAATAAAACAGGTAACCGTTGCAACTTACCAGGTACTTACCTGGCGTCCAGACAAAGAAGGTCCATACCCGCATTTTTCAATTTTCCATGAGCGCCCATGGGGACTTATTATTTACGATGAAGTTCACATGCTGCCAGCTCCTGTCTTCCGCGTTGTCGCAGATTTGCAGGCAGTGCGCCGTGTTGGTCTTACAGCCACTCTTGTTCGAGAAGACGGCTGTGAAGGTTATGTTTTCAGTCTCGTTGGTCCAAAGCGATATGACGTTCCATGGAAAGAGCTTGAACGCGACCAGTGGATTGCAACCGCAGAGTGTATTGAAGTCCGCATAGATTTACCGACATATCAGGAAATTGAATACGCAGTTTCAACCGTACGCGAAAAGCATAAAATTGCAAGCATGAATCCAGACAAACTACCGGTAGTTAGGCAAATTATTGATCAATTCCCGGAAGATAAGATTCTTGTAATCGGTCAGTACCTCCAGCAGCTGGATGAAATCACAAAAGAGTTAGGTTGTCCTATCATCACAGGAAAAACTCCGAACGCAGAACGCGACAAAATCTATCAGGATTTCCGCGAAGGTAAAATCCGTGTACTCGTAGTTTCAAAAGTTGCTAACTTTGCAATTGACCTTCCGGATGCTTCTCTCGCAATTCAGGTAAGCGGAACCTTTGGAAGCCGACAGGAAGAAGCTCAGCGACTTGGCCGTATTCTTCGTCCAAAAGAAAGAAAATCACGCTTCTTCACTTTGATTACCCGCAACACAGTAGAAGAAGAGTTTGGTTCTAACCGACAGAAATTCCTTGCCGAACAAGGCTATGCATACAAAATTGTAAGATACGATGGAGAACTCAACCTCGATGAATGAGAATGAAATAAACCGCTGGGCAGAGGCCATTTCTTCTCTACCAGACAAACAGTTTTTTAATACGATGCGTCTCTATCTTGGAGAAATCAAAACTCCATATAACAAACAGCGACTAACACAGCAGCTGGCAGCCTTTATCAAAAAAGAAGAAAACATCTCAAGTCTTTTAACTCTGCTCGACAGTTTTGACATCACAATTCTCACAGCAATTTCTCTGATTCCAAACACAACTCAGGAAACGATTGTTGAATTTTTTCACACTGAATATTCTGTCACAGAAATCTATGCAGAAATTATAAATCTCATTGAACGACTTTTGATTTATAAAGAAAAATCAGATACCGGCAAAGAGCTCATAAAAATTAATCCGCTTATTCGCGAAAACCTTTTGCCTTATCTCGATACAAAACTGATTTTCCCGGATTACACAGCTACAACTTTTTCTCATGAAGATGTTTTTTCCATCTCTCCAAATCTACTTGCAGCTTTTATTACTTATATCAGAATCCGCGGAATTTCATGCAAGGCAGATGGAACAATCAAAAAGAATGATCAGAACCGTCTTGCAGAAATATTCCCTGGAAAAGAAAACTTTATTCAGCAATTAATGAATGCCTTTGTAAATCTATCGCTTGTTTATGAAAGCGAAGATGCTAAAGGCTACAAACTGGAACTCAGCCGCATTCGAAAATTTGCAGAACTCTCTGAGCTCCAGCAGTATACACTTTTATGCGCAGCCGCTGTTTCACGCTTCAGCAAAGATGGCTTAAAAAAAGAAGCACAGCTTTTGATAGACTGTCTCACCTCTGTGCCAGACACAGGCTTTAGCCGTGACAGCATTTTACGACTTGCCTTTTTAGTTGGAACTTATACAGAAGATGGAAGTGCTGTTGCACGTAAAAGCAGATTCAGTCGATTGCTTGAAGCCGCACGACAGGAAGCTGGAACAGAGCCAGAACAGAATGCCGAACTCATAGACCGCATGATTGACTGCGCAGTTGAGTTTGGACTTCTCAGAAAATTTGGAAAAACTGAAGACGGAATTGACTTATACAAAAGCGCAGAAGAGCTGATAAATCCTAACGCAAATGGAAGCATCCAAACTAACGATAGTTTGTTATATGGCAATACATCAGAATCACAACAGGCTCCAAAAGTTCTGAACATCGATTCGACTTATACTGTTACCCTTATGCCAGGCTTAAAACTGAAAGAACTTCTTCCTCTCACAGATTTTATGCTTGTAAAAAAGACAGGGGTTGTTACCGAATTCGAAATTACCCGTCAGTCTGTTTCAGAAGGTTTTGATAACGACATTAATCCTGAAATCATTTTTGAAAGGATAGAAAAATATACCTACTATGAGATTCCACAGAATCTCAAGATCAATATTACAGAATGGTATAATTCTTATTCATCTGCGCAACTTTATTACGGCTACGTTCTTAAGGTTGCAGACAACAATATTTCTTTTGTAGAAAAAAATCCTAATATTCAGAAATACATAAAAGAAAAACTGGCAGAAGGAATCTATCTTTTAAATATTCCGGCTGGCATGGATATAAATAATTTTATCAACGAAAGCTCTCTTGAGTTCATGGGTAATGTCAAAACCTCACTCACAAAATCTGAGTTTTCTACATTCCCGCTTTTGCGCAGTGGTCATAAGCCTGTAATTCTTCAAAGACAAAATACCGCAAGCAAAAAAACATCAATTGCAGATGCTGATAAAATTTTGAAAACACTTAAAGCAAGTCTCAAAAATCTTGATATGGATAAGCATGTTAAAGAAAGTCTTGAGCACAGAATTTCCAGCCGCCTGATTCTTTCTGAAAATCAGCTGAAAACCGCAGCTGTGCGAACAGAAATTCTCGAAGCCGACGGAATGGATTTTGCAGGTAAAGTTCATCTGATTGAAGCATCTGTAAAAGATGAAGATTTGATGGAATTGCAAATGCCTACAGCTGACGGAAAGGGAGAGTTTTTCACTGTAGTTGGAAAACCGCTGAGCATTTCGCGCCAACCTGGTGAGGCAGTAATGCGCTTTCAGCTGGAACCAACCAAGGATATACAGAATCTGCTTGTAAGCAGAATTACACATTTAAGAAGGCTAAGATTTTAATGGAACTTTACATTGTACGTCATGGCACTACAGACTGGAATGCACAAAAAAAATTTCAGGGTGCACAGGATATTGAACTCAACGAAAATGGACGCAAACTTGCAGCAGAACTCGGAAGGCGTCTTGATGAAGCAGGCACTAATTTTGACTGCATCTACTCTTCTCCGCTTATCCGCGCTTATGAAACTGCATGCTTAATTCGCGGCCACAAGACCTATCCAATAATCAGAAATCAACTGCTTACAGAAATCAGCTTTGGCGAACTCGAAGGTCTGCCTTATGATGACTGGATTAACACAGATAATCCGCGAAAATATTTTTTCACAGAACCAGGCCGCTATGTGCCACCAAAAGGTGGAGAAACTTTTGATTCAGTTTGTGAAAGAACAAAGCGCTTTGTGCAGACAGTGATTGAACCAATTCAAAATGCAAAGCCTGATTCAAAAATCATGATTGTTGCGCATGGTGCTCTGCTTGCCGGAATGATGTGCTATCTCGATAATCACGGAGTAGACAACTTCTGGGGCAGTGGCCTCAAAGGTAACTGCGAAGAGACTGTGTATAATTTTGATGGAAACAAATGGACAAAGACTGCCGAAGACGAAGTGCACGATAATCCATATACAAAATAGAAGGAAGACATTTTGATACTAAAGAAATCAGATACATCATCAATTGACAAAACTGCCGACACACTCCGCAACGGCGGCATAGTAATAATCCCAACCGACACTGTATACGGCTTCAGCGGAATTGTTGATCTGGCAAACTCCTCAACACATTTTGAAACCGACGCAAAAATCCGCGCAATAAAAGGTCGTGCTGAAACCAAGCCTCTCATCCAGCTTATTGCAAAACCCGAAGATATCCGTCTCTACACCGACGACGAGATTCCACAAGCCCTACTCGATAAATGGCCGGGAGCTCTCACAATCATTGTTCACATAAAAGAAAACTCACCTCTTGCCGCTACCGCTATCCCGCTTTCCCGCACAGTTGCCTTCCGCTGCCCTGGTGACGAATGGCTTCGCAAAATTATAGAACTTTGCAATGCCCCGATTTTCAGCACAAGTGTAAACCGCAGCGGCCAACCAGTGTTAGAGACAACAAACAGCATCACACAGGAATTTGAAAATGAAGTGGATCTTATCATAGACGATGGAGATAAAAAAGGCGCACTGCCTTCAACCCTTGTCACAATTGAGAATGGCACTGTAAAAGTTTTACGTCAGGGCAGTGTTAAAATTTAATCAGGTTATTTTCGTCTAACCTCAAATTTCTTCTCACCGGCTGTCGGCTTTTTTTCTTCGAGCTGTTTGTATTTTTTATAAAGCACTTCCTGGGCACGAACAGGTTCTTCTTTTTTAGCACGTTCAACAGCCTGCCAGCTTCCATTTGGTTTGAGTTCCATGGCAGTAGTGTTATCAGCAAAGTAGGTATCAAGAATTGATTTCACATCTTCAAAGGCAGCTTTATCCAAAATAGGGAACATGAGCTCAATGCGGCGGTCCAGGTTACGGTTCATCCAGTCGGCCGAAGAACAATACAGTTCCGGAGTTCCACCATTCTGGAAATAGAAAATACGCGAATGCTCGAGGTATCGGTCTACAATAGAAACTACGCGGATATTCTCGCTGAGTCCTTCAACCCCAGGAACAAGCATACAGATTCCACGGATATTCAAAAGAACCTTTACGCCAGCCTGACTTGCCTTATACAAAGCGGCAATAACTTCTTCATGAGTAAGACTGTTCATTTTTGCAATAATCAAGCCCGGATTTTCTGCAGTACTGCGCTCAATTTCTCGGTTTATCATTGCAATAAGACGAGACTTAATTGTAACCGGCGCCATACTTAAACAGTTCATATTCTGCAAGGTTGAATAACCCGTAACCAGATTAAAGAACAAAGTTGCATCATTTGCAATCTGCGGATTTGCCGTAAACAAAGAAATATCAGAATAAAGTTTTGCAGTCTTTGTATTATAATTTCCAGTTGCAAGATGAACATAGCGGCGTATTGTATCACTTTCGCGGCGAATCACCATCAAAATCTTTGCATGCACCTTGAGGTTTACGAGACCATAAATTACAGTAACGCCCGCCTGCTCAAGCTCATTCGCCCATGCAATATTGCGTTCCTCATCAAACCGCGCTTTTAATTCAACGAGCACCACAACCTGCTTGCCACGCTGCGCCGCTCTCTCCAGCGCATCAATAATCGGAGAATTGCGGCCCGTACGGTACAAAGTCATTTTAATAGCAAGCACATCATCATCATCCGCAGCATCAGAAATAAATTTTACAACCGGGTCGTAGCTTTCATACGGAACGTGGAGAATCTTATCGTGAAGTTTCAGCGTATCCCAATAAGGCTCTTCTTCAGGTAAGTCCGCCGGATAAAAATGATCCCAGCGCTCAAAACTTAAAGCCCCGCCTTCATCTGCCTCGCGCAGCTCCATAAGGTCACCCGGATTAATAATCTGATCAACACGGTAAACATCCTCTTCAGTCAACTCAAGTTTTTCCATCAAAAACTTCTGGATTTTTGGACTTGAAGCATTACAGGTCATCTGAACCGGGAAGGAAGATTTTCGCTGAATCAAAACATCTTCCATTGCATGGATAAAATTCTTACCAGCATCTTCATCAACGGCAAAGTCTGCATCACGGGCAACCTTAAAAAGCAGTGTCTCTTCAACATCAAAACCTGGGAAAAGTTTTGTTCCAAAGGCCGCAACTACATCCTGCAAAAGCGCAAACTGACGACCATGTACGCCACCAGTTCCATTTCCTGTAAGCCAGTAAATATTTGGAAGGCCCTCAGGAATTTCTACAAGAGCAATTCGCGGAGAATCTTTATCACCACGAAATTCCTCGCCACCCTGAGTCATCTTAATTCCCTTAATTGGAGAAAGCAGAAAAGCCGCATAGGTGGTAAGATTTTTTATATGAGGAAAAGCTTCTGTATCAGTTCGAAGCGGAGTAAGCAACGGAAAGATTTCAGAATTGAAAACTCCATTAAGATATTCAGATTGCTGCTGCGTGTACTGAAGCGGAGTAATATAAACAAGACCTTCAATTGCTAACTCAGGAAGAATATCTGCCATAAGACATTCCTGCTGAGTACGAATAATTTGATGAGCACGAGCAGAAATTGATGTAAGCACCATCTGTGGAGAAAGTCCCGAAACATCAACATAAGTCGGATTTTCTTCGAGAAGACGTTTTAGAGAAGCAACTCGAACTTGAAAGAACTCATCAAAATTAGAAGTTACAATTGAAAGAAACTGCAGGCGTTCCAGAAGAGGAAGTTCTTTATTGAGGCCCTGAAATAAAACGCGGGCATTAAACTCAAGCCAGCTGAGTTCTCGGTTGAAATATCTTTCCTGCATACGCTTCTCTCCTACAGTAAAATTACCTTATAACCAAATACCGACTCGAACATGCCCGACTTTTCATTCAACGCAATTTTTTCGAGTACCGTATTTTTTGATGTCTTTGTATGAATTGTCATTGCGTTCTGCTGCATCTTAATAGAAAAATCATTGAACTTCTGAATGTGTCCGCGGTCAAGCGCATCAGCAATTCGCAAAATCGCAGTCAACTTCAAAATTGTCATGCGGTCCGCACGCGGCAACATAAGGAAGCTGTCTTCATCCTGAGGAACAGAATTACCTTTATGATATTTTGCAATCTCAGCGATTATCGTATTATCCTTACGCGAAAGTCCGAAAATCTCCGAGTTCCTGATAATATAAGAACTATGCAGATTATGGTTATCATATCGAATGAATGCACCAATATCATGAAGAATTGCCGCCGTCTCAAGCAGAGTTCGCGCATGTTCACTAAAGCCAAGATCATTTTTCAAAGTATCGTAAATCTTCACGGCAATCATGCGAACACATTCAGCATGCATTTCATCTCCATGATATTTACGAAGCAGGTTGCGAGCCGAAGCTGTAATCTGCATATTGAATTCTTTCTGAAGTTCTTCGTTTTCGATTGTGTGCTGACTCAAAATCAAGCCGTTACGGATGTTCGTTTCCGGCGCAATTAATTTTTCTGCCTTAGTAAGATGGAGGAACAGATTGTAAATCAAAAGACTTACCTGAAGAGTTTCCGCCTCACTGTAAGGAATCTTAAATCGTGCAACACACTCATCAACACTGTAGCCCTGAATCTCTTTTGCAAAATCAGAAAAATCATTTTTATCAATTTCCCAAAGGAAGGTAGAAACAGGACGCCCAACGTTCAGCGCTGCCAGAGTAATGTCCGGACCAACCGCAATAAACTGCCGAACCTCGCTAAGATTCAATTCACTTTCAAGCGAACCTTTTGTATTGTAGATTGATTCCTGCACGTAGCGTTGAATATCAGAATAAGAGCTTGTCTGATTTTTCATTTGCTGATCAATGCGCACCGTACCAAGTCTTAAACTGTGTACACCCGCCATCTTACCATCAGACATCATCATGATTTCGGTAGTAGATCCGCCTACCACAAGAATTACCGTGTCACCACCGGCAAAAGTAGCCGCTTCGTTTTTAATACATTCCGAAACAGCCAGATACATCAGCTTGTTTTCTTCAATACCATCGATAATGCGAACATGAAAACCAGCCTGAACCAGAATCCGGTCCATAATTGGATCAGAGTTTTTTGCATCACGGAAGGCGCTCAAAGCAACACAGGTACATTCTGCCGGAGATATTCCCCAGCCGGCAAGCTGCTCGCGATAACGAATTAAAATCTGAATAAGTTGATTTTGAGTTTCCTGGCTGATAATGCCACTGGTAAAAACGTCCTTACCCAAAGGCAAAGGCTTTTCGGAACGGTCGAGAATGTTTTGATTTCCGTCTGGAGAAAATTCGGCGACAAGGAGGCGAACCCCTGTCGAACCTATTTCAATTACTGATTCCGGGGTAGCCAATCTCTTGCCTCCTTGGTCTAAAGCTTATCTATAAGCATTGAACATTTACCGCTTGGAATCGGTAACGTCTTTTTCTTCTGGTCAAGAATGTTGATTGTAAAGTAGTAGAGCTTTTCGCTTTCCATCTGGATTTCCCAGCCGCGCGAGCTTTTGTTCGACAGAATTGTGATTAAGTTGCGCTTAAGCGAAAGATTTTCTATACCCATAATTTCAAGGTTTGGAATAATCCAGTCTACAGTCTTGCGTGGAAGGCTGATAGAAAGTCCAATTACGTTTTCAATCATCAAAGCGATTGTAGAAAGTCCAGCTGTAAGAAGATAGCGTGAACGAGCCCAATCCTTTTTGTTGATTTTTGCACGACCTTCTTTATTTGGAAGATATGCTTCAAAGAGATCGCCTGGTTCTTTGTTTTCGTTAGGCATAAGACCTTCGAGAACGTAGTAAAGATGGCGGATAGCACATTCGCGTGCAAACTCATACTGAGCATATTTTTCCAGACCTTTGATTACCATAAAGTTGAAAGCTGGCATTACAGAACCACAGTAACCATTTCCGTCTTCGCTGAAGTTAGGGTTGTCTACACTGAGAGTTGGGAACGGATGTTCTGTACCAAAGGTTTTCGGATTATTAAGATGTTCAACAAGAAGATCAGCTTTATCAGCATTTGGAATTTCAGCAAGCATAGTCCAGTAAGAAGCAATTGTTTTTACCTTAGTCTGCTTTTCATCTTTATCCAAATCATAATAGAAACCAGTTGCGTTATCCCACATCAAAGAATTGATTTTTGTTTTGATTGAGAAGTACATCTTGCGGTACTGGAAGCTGATGTCTTTATCGTTAAGAATATCACCAAGTGCAGACATGTAAGAAGCATTGATTGCCATACATGCGTTAAAGTCGATTGGATAGTAAACCTTTTCACGAGGTGAATTTGTCATTGAAGAAGCTGAAACTGGAACTGAATAGAGTCCGTTTGGCTTTTTAAAATTATCATCCAGCCAAGCCATATACTTCTGAAGAGCTGGCATAACATCTTTAATGCGTTTTTTGTTAGCTGATTTGTGGAAAAGGTTATATTCTGCAAAAGCAAATAGAGGAAGACCTACACCTTCCTTATTATCCTTGTCCAAAACCGGCTGATTGGTCTTTACATCATACTTCCAGCGGATAGCTCCAGATGCTTCCTGGCGTTCATAAAAATAATCAATATTCTTGCATGCGTCAAAATTCCTATTGGAATATACAAGGAAGAAAGATGAGAAAATAGACTCGAACTGATTAATAATCAGCTTGTCTTTTTCCGGATAAATAAATAAGCCCTCTGAATCCTGCTCTCCGGTTTCCGGGTTAATCCATAAAGATGAAACCCAAGACCATGTCTTATTATAAATGTCTACAAAATCCTGATCGTAAAAATGGATTTTTGGAAAATCGTGCTTATTCACAAGCAACTCCTACTTTTTGCGGTGGCTAGCTTCGTCCTCGGGTAAAAATGACAAAACCGCTACATATAATATAACACACTTTTTCGAAAATAGATAAAAAATTTCGAAAAATTATACAATTTTTTTTTTCATATTCAAGAGCCAAGAGGTGATTTTTTGAAAAATTCTTAAAATTTTTATTTTTTTCTGATTTTTTTTGATTATACCCCGTTTTAACTTCATAAAAAAGTAAAAGTCTCTCTATTTATATAACGGAGGAAAAATAATAATGCAGATTTATTCATTTTCACCCTTTGGTTATGAGGGTGCTTTGGTTACTGTTGAAGTTGATTTGAGACGTGGTATTCCAGCCACAGATATTGTAGGTCTGGCTGACGGGGCCGTAAAAGAGTCGCGGGAACGTATGCAGGCGGCAATTCGTAATTCGGGATTCGAGTATCCGCCGGAGAGAGTTCTTATAAGTTTGTCGCCTGCGGATTTGCGTAAGGAAGGAGCCGGCTTTGATTTACCGGTTGCTTTGGGAGTTCTTGGAGCTAAAGCCGTGGCAGATGGTCGTACAGATTTCTTGACCGACCCTATACTGGTGATGGGAGAGTTAGAGCTTTCGGGGAATGTGCGCGCCGTTAAGGGAGTGCACGCGGCTGTGGCTACGGCGGCGGCTTGTGGGGTTTTGAGATGTATTGTTCCTGTGCAGAACGCGGATGAGGCGCGCGAGATTGCGGGGGTTCAAGTGTATGGCGCGGATTCTCTGGAGAACGCTTTCCGTGCGTTGAGCGACGTTTCGTTTTATGAGGCGCGGAGTTCTGTGGGCGCGGGTGAATGGGCGGTGCCAGCCGGCTGTACGGAAATGGATGGTGTGTACTTTCCAGAGATTGCGCCTGGCTATGAATATGCAGAATTGAAGGGGCAGCGACAGCTGGTAAGAGCCCTACAAATTGCAGCTGCCGGCGGACATAATCTGATAGCTCTCGGAGCACCAGGCTGCGGGAAAACTATGGCCATTCAAAAGTTTCCGGCAATTAATCCTGTACTCACGACAGAAGAAGCTCAGTCAGTCACAAGAATCTGGTCACTGGCCGGATTGATTAAGCCGAGCGAACCGCTTATCCGCATCCCGCCTTTCCGCATACCGCACCAAACTGCAAGCATCGAAGGTATATGCGGTGGCGGCCCAACCTGTCGGCCAGGCGAAATCTCACTGGCGCACAACGGAGTTTTATTTATGGACGAAGCAGCCGAGTTCCGTTCATCAGTTTTACAGATGCTTCGTGTTCCTCTTGAAAACGGCAGCATAACACTAAGCCGCGCCGGCCGCAGCACAAATTACCCGGCCCGCTTTCAACTTCTCATGGCGGTAAATCCCTGCCCGTGCGGAAATTTCGGCTCGCACTCAAAAATCTGTCTGTGCAGTCTTAAAAGCATTGAACAATACTGGAAGAAGTTTTCGGCTCCACTCCTCGACCGCATAGACCTTCGTGTATTCGTTGAAAACAAAGCTGAAGAAGATGGTGAAATAGAAGAACGCCCCGGACTTACCACAACAGAAGAAATCCGTCAGGGAGTGGCTCGTGCAATAAAGGTTCAGCGCAAACGTCAAGGCATAAAAAACGCACGGCTTTCGCCACAAGAGATTCTCGACAACTGTCCTCTCGACGCAGAATCCCGAAAAGTACTGGACAACGCAACACTCCGCTACGGCTTTTCGCCCCGGGCAATCTCCTCCTGCCTCAAAGTCTCCCGCACCATAGCAGATATCGCAGGTGTAATGGACATCAACAAAGAACACATGGAAGAAGCAATAGAACTCAGGAAACTCTGCAGTAATTTAGTTCCTGAACTATGACATAAAAAAAACGTCCCGTGTTATTCGGGACGTTCTGAGTTCTACCGGCGAAGAGACTTGAACTAGCCTAAAATCGAAAATCCGTTAAAAAACGAGCCGTCAGGGTCGTTTTAGGATTATCGAAAAAACGGCTCAGAGCGAGATTTATCGAGCGACGACGATCAATCCGGCTCAGAGCGAGGGCTGCGCCCGAGCGAGAGTTCAAGTCTGAGAACTCAAGAATTTATAGGTTAAAAAGAAAAATCCCGAAGAACTCGGGATTTTAATGAGATACCGGAGAAGAGACTTGAACTCTTACACGATTGCTCGCAACAGATTTTGAGTCTGTCGTGTCTACCATTCCACCACTCCGGCGTGTGATTTGCTAACTATATCAAAAACTAGAGGTTAAATCAAGTGCAAATATGCTATAATAATTAGCCTTCGAAGGCGCAGCCCCGGAGCTTGTTCTAAAGACCGTATTCGGTTACGACGAATTCCGTCCGCTCCAGAAAGATATCATTACAAATGTACTCAAGGGCCACGACACTCTTGCCGTAATGCCAACAGGTGGCGGAAAGTCACTGTGCTATCAGCTGCCAGCCTTAATTCTAAAAGGCATTACAGTTGTTGTTTCTCCACTGATTTCCCTGATGCAGGACCAGGTCACATCTCTCGAAACCACCGGCATTCATTCTGCTTTTTTGAACAGTTCCCTTTCCTGGGAAGAATATTGTGCCACTGTTGATGATATAAAATCCGGAAATGTTAAAATCATTTATGTTTCACCTGAAGGCTTAGCAACATCAAAAATCCGAGAACTGCTTTCTTCTCCTGAACTCAAAATCAGCTGTATTACAATTGATGAAGCACACTGTGTTTCTCAATGGGGACACGATTTTCGCCCGGATTATCTTGAAATCCGTTCTATCCGTCATCTCTTCCCAAAAGCAGTTATGCTCGCCCTTACAGCAACTGCGACTGAACACGTTCGCCAGGATATCTGCCAGAATCTTGGAATGAAAACTCCAAAGGTTTTTATTTCCAGCTTTAACCGCGCAAACATTTATCTTGAAGTTCAACCAAAACGCGATGCAATGGAAACCGTAATCAACTACATCAGAAAACATGCGGGTGACAGCGGAATCATCTATTGTAATTCCAGAAAATCGGTTGAAGAAATTGCCGAAACTCTGGATAAAAAAGGTTACTCTGCCCTACCATATCATGCCGGACTTTCCGATGATGTTCGCGCAAAAAATCAGAATCTTTTTATCAAGGATGAAGTACAGATTATTGTTGCAACAATTGCCTTTGGAATGGGAATCAACAAACCAAATGTACGCTACGTCATCAACTATGATCTTCCAAAATCAATTGAAGAATACTATCAGGAAATAGGGCGAGCCGGTCGTGACGGTCTTCCTGCGAGTGCCCTGCTTTTATACAGCCCGGGCGATATTCACAAAAACAAGTTTTTTATAGAAGATTCTGCAGATCCGGAAAAAGCAGAACTTCTCTTAAAAGGCATGATTAATTTTGCCACAAGCCGCACCTGCCGAAGAAGAACTCTGCTCGCCTACTTCGGAGAACTATATGAAGACAATGCAGAATGCTGCTGCGATATCTGTTCTGCTCCAGCCCCAGAACTCAAGGATGTTACAATCCCAGCACAAAAATTACTCTGTTGTATTATCCGCACAAATCAGCGTTTTGGTGCCGGATATGTTACGGACGTGCTGCTTGGTTCAAAGGCCCAGCGTATAATTGATAACGGGCACAACAAAATCACAACCTGGGGAATTGGCACTGAATATTCAAAGCAGGAATGGCTTGAACTTTGCGACCTTCTGATTGATGAACACTATATAAGAAAAGCCGGTGACTATAATATTCTGGAACTAACTGATGCTGGGAAAAAACTCGTTGCCTCGCGTGCAGAACTTAAACTGCCAATGCGAACAACAATGAGGGCTTATTCAAAATCTTCAACTGGAACTTACAACACAAATGTTCGTGGTGAAAAAATTGTAGCAGAAAAGCCGGCTGCAAATGATGAACTCGCTGAAAAAATCATGAATAACCTTAAGGCATGGCGTAAGCGCAAGGCAGACGATTTGAACATTGCGCCATACATGATTTTTGGAGATAAAACACTTCTGGACCTTGCTGCAAAAAAGCCAAAAACCCGTAATGACCTTTTAAACATCTACGGAATTGGCCGTGTAAAGGCAGAAGAATTCGGCCGTTCAATACTTCAGATTATTGAAGAAAGCTGACATCGCCAAAATCAATCTGTTCTGCACCGATTACATGATCTTTTGAACGTACCATGGCGCGTCTCAGGCATTTATGCAGTTCGCGTATATTTCCTGGCCAGCTGTAATTCTCCAGGCGCTCCAGTGCATCTTCCTTAATCATATAATCTTCTTTTACAATGTAGCTTTCTACCATTTCCCAGATGTCTTCTTTTCGTTCTCGAAGTGGCGGAAGCTTAATGATGTTATCACAAATTCGAAAATACAAATCAGAACGAAAACTTCCATCGCGGAGCATACGGGTTATATCCGCATTTGTTGCAAAAATCAGCCTCACATCTACATGCTGTTCTTTTTGGGTTCCAACTTTCTTAAAGTTTCCTGTTTCTAAAACCGTAAGCAGCATAGCCTGAACATCCAGCGAAGCAACTCCAAGCTCGTCAAGAAATAACGTGCCTCCATCTGCGGCTTCAAACAATCCGATTCTTTCATTTTCCGCATTGGTGTAAGAGCCCTTTACGTGACCAAAAAAGGTACTTTCCGCCAGAGATTCTACAACTGTCGAAAGACTGTATGAAACCATCTTTTTATCTTTTGTTTGTGAATGTGAATGAATTATTTTTGCCGCCGTAGTTTTCCCAGTTCCAGTTTCTCCAAGCAGAAGAACAGGCTCTTTTGAATTACAGGCTCCAAGAATCTTTTTGCGTACAGTTCTCATCGTAGTAGAATTGCCACGGAAATATCCTGAAACAGAATCTGGAATGCGTTCTAAATCTGGCAGAGCTGAAGTTTCCAGATTAAGCTGAAATTGAAGTTGAGTTTGAATATCAAGCAGGCAGTTTTTAAATCTTTCTATAGAGATTGGATAAAAAAGAATGAATTTAAATGTTTTATCTACATAGGAACGTAAATCTAAAGGTGCATCAAAGGGTAAAAGGCAGATAAATTTATCTGAATACATTTCAATGGTATGATAAACCGAAGCTGGTTTACCAATTATCAAAGTTGCATCAAGAATGACTATTTCGAAGGATACAGGTGGCACCTTTGTACAGTCAGTGATAACAGTTAATGGAATTGTCGTTCCGCAGGCTGTTGCAAAAAAATTGATTACATCTTTACGGTTCGACAATAGTAGTATTTTACTAAAAATCTGAATATGCAAAAAACCAACCCGGCACAGGGATAATTAAAATTTATGATTTCACTCTTCCTATCCCGATATACTTTATTCAGATTTACTTTATTCCATTTTATTTTTTAAACAACCTGTACCATACGAGCACAATTATATACCACATATATGGCAAAAGCAAAAAGATTTTGAACGGATTATGAAGCACTTCCACAAAGATTTCGTGCCCCTTATTAAAGGTAGCTTCCTTTACGCGGCGAACTCGTTCTGAAAAAACTCCGAACGCATCTTTATAATAAAGAAAAATACTTGTAGAAAAACGATTGCGGCGTTTATAAGCCCAGCAGTTTTTATCTTTAATCCCGTCGCTAAGCAAAACAAGCGATGGCTGTGCCTTATAAATTGCTTCGACAATATCATCTTCAATAGATTTTGGATAATATCCGCCGTAGCGACCAATTACGCGAAGATTTCTGAAGGTATCGCGGATATTCTTTTCAGCCTTATTAAGTGTTTTTTTACTCGAGCCAAAAAGATAGAGGGTTTTATAGTGCGCATCCAGAATTGATAGAATCTGAATTACTGCAGTAAAGGGATTATAACGCACAGGTACATCTTTTTTAAGGAATTTTGCCCCCTTTAGAATGCTTTTTGAAACTGGAATTATGAGATCCGCATTTTTTATACATTCAGAAAAAGTTCCCTTATGGCGTGCCTTTAAAAGATTCCAGATTGAAAGAAAAACAATCTGCTTTGTGCCTGGTTTTGCAAGCAGTTCAAGAATCTCATTTTCGAGATTTTCCGGCTGAATTACATCTACAGGAACGCCTATTAAAGATATGCGTTTAATTGACATTTTTTATTACCCCACCTATAACTTTGACGAATTGACTTCAGATTGAACAGCGGCAATGCCATACAAAGCGGCCGTTTCGCACCTTAATATATTTACGGCAAAATGAACAGGCACAAACAGTCCTTTTTCTTCAAGAAGCTTTACTTCTTCCGGGCTGATTCCACCTTCACTGCCAACTGCAATTGCAGCTTTTTTGATTTTTTCAATACCACCAGCTTTCTGCACGGTAGCTCTTAAATTTCCAGAACAATCATCGCGCTCTGACAAAACAAAGGCGACTGCCTCGCCAGCCCCGCACGCCTCCTTCCACAATTCAATTGCCTTTTCAAGCGAAACCGGTTCCAGAACCTTTGTATCTACAGGAGAACCGCTCTGCTGGCGAGCCTCTTTTATTATGCGCTCCAGGCGTTCTTTTTTAGCCCCCTGAAGAGCCTGGGCGCTGCTTTTTTCCGAAAAGTCGCCGACAACCGGCACAATAACGGCAACGCCGCACTCCGTAGCCTGCCGCACAATAAGTTCGAACTTCTGCGGCCGCGGTAAAAACTGAAAGAGCCAGTATTCAACCAGTGCCGCGCCGTTCTCCCCACCGGCTGCACCACCATCTTCCACTTCACCAGCCTGTACACCACGAGTAATAGTACGCCCCGT
>CADANN010000014.1 GCA_902789325.1 uncultured Spirochaetaceae bacterium | reverse complement strand
AACTGGTCAGAACTTCTTCCTTGGAATATCAAATTGATTAAAAAATCTGATGTTTCAACGGTCTTAGTAGCCTAATAGGGCGGAAAATTGACGCTTACAGATATGCACTCTACTCAAAACAATAATTAAAGTAGACAGAATATACATTATAGTAAGTAATAAAAGTGACTTTTTGAAAGATTTTGGTCCCCTGCGGTCTGACCCCCATTTACGTTACGCTTTTTTAGGTTTGTATGTTATAATTATAATTAAGGAAAACCAAATGACTCAGATTCAAGAAATTCTTTTCAAATATCAGGATAAACAATACGGAGACTTTTCTGCTAAACTAGTTCCGACCCTTCCACGTGAGGCTTTTATTGGTGTGCGTTCTCCAAGTTATAAAAATATCATACGGGAAATTGCGGCTCTTCCTGGATCTGTAAAAGAAGATTTTCTTGCAGATTTGCCTCATAAATATCACGAAGAAAATTGTCTGCAGATTGCACTGATAAATAAAATCAAAAATTATGATGAATGTATTACGGCACTTGAAAAGTTTCTTCCGTACATAAACAGCTGGGCAATTAGTGATGGTCTTAATCCACCTATTCTCAAAAAGAATCGTCATCAGTTGTTGCCAAAGCTTGTGCAATGGATTGGCGATGATGCTACTTATACAAAACGCGTTGGTATGCTTCTTTTGATGAAGTATTTTCTTGATGATGATTATAAGCCCGAGTATCTTGAGCTGCCTGCTTCAATCCGCAGTAATGAATATTACGTAAATATGATGACAGCCTGGTTATTTGCAGAAGCACTTGTAAAGCAATGGGACACGGCTATTTCATTTATTCAAAATAAAAAACTGGATACCTGGACGCACAACAAAGCTATTCAGAAAGCCTGCGAAAGTTTTCGTGTATCTCCTGAGCAAAAGGAATATTTAAAATCGCTTAGAATCAGGTAATTATGCGAGCTGACTCAGTTTTTCGCGTATAAACTCTGATTTTTCCTTTAAGCCGATTTTTCCCAGCTTGATGAAAAGAACGTTCGGTAGTTTCTGATTAAGTCGTACTGAGTTTGGATTATCTCTAATAAGTTTAAGAATCTTATCAACCGAGATATTTGAAACTTGTTGGAACTCAACTGCAACTTCTCCCTGGCGCTCTTTGATTGATTTTATGCTGAGTTTGCGACAGATTATGCGGATTTCGGCAAGTGCCAGTAAACTTGAAACTTCGTCTGGAATCGGGCCAAAGCGGTCTGCGAGTTCTCCAAGGACTGCGTCGAATTCTGCTTCATCTGTAACGGCTGCAATCTTTTTGTAGATTTCCATTTTGATCTGTGGATTGATGATATAGGTATCTGGAATAAAGCCTGTGTATTCCATTTCCATAAGAACTTCGGTCTGTTCCTTGTAGTCCTTCTGGAGTGCCAGTCGGTTAACTGCTTCATTCAAAAGACGCACGTACATATCAAAACCAACTGAATATACGTCACCGCTCTGATCACGGCCAAGCAGGTTTCCGGCTCCTCGGATTTCCATATCTTTCATTGCAATTTTGAAGCCACTTCCAAGTTCTGTAAAGTCGCTGATTACCTGGAGTCGTTTCATTGCAACTTCGGAAAGTGCCTTGTTTTCCGGATATAAAAGATATGCGTAGGCCTGGCGGTCACTTCGTCCAACACGTCCACGCAGCTGATATAACTGAGAAACACCGTACATATCTGCGCGGTCGATAATGATTGTATTTACGTTAGGAATATCAATTCCATTTTCGATGATTGTTGTTGCAATAAGTACGTGGAAACCGCCCATCTTAAAACGATGGAAGATTTCTTCGAGCTGTGTACTTGTCATCTGGCCGTGAGCCACATCAACTAAAACTTCCGGAACAAGAGTTTCTACCTTGCGGCGGATTTCCTGCAATGACTCTACTCTGTTATGCAGATAGAAAACCTGCCCGCCCCGCTCTATTTCTCGTCTGATTGCCTGTGTTATACGCTCATCAGTAAACTCATCAACAACGGTTTCAATCGGCTGACGGTTCTGTGGTGGCGTTGTCAAAAGGCTCATGTCGCGGATTTTCAAAAGACTCATATGAAGAGTTCGTGGAATCGGTGTTGCAGACATGGTCAAACAGTCGATGTTATTTTTCATAACCTTGAGCTTTTCCTTGTCTTTTACACCAAAACGCTGCTCTTCATCAATAATCATAAGGCCTAGTTTTTTAAAGATAACGTCTTTCTGAATGATTCTGTGAGTACCAATCAGAATATCAACATCATCTTCTGCAACGCGCTTAAGAATCTTTTTCTGTTCTGCAGGAGCAACAAAGCGTGAAAGTCGTTCAATCTTTACCGGGAAGTTCTTAAAACGGTTTTTACAGTTTTCGTAATGCTGTTCTGCAAGAATTGTTGTTGGTGCCAGGAATGCTACCTGTTTTCCACCCATAACAGCTTTAAAGGCCGCACGCATGGCAATTTCAGTTTTTCCATAACCTACGTCACCGCAGACTAAGCGATCCATAGGAACCGGACGTTCCATATCTGCTTTAATTTCTTCTGTTACCGTAATCTGGTCTGGTGTATCTTCGTATGGGAAAGCGGCTTCAAAGGCTGCCTGCCATTCAGTTTCCTTTGGGAATGCAAAACCAACTGAAGCCTGGCGGCGTGAGTACAAATCAATGAGTTTCTGAGCAATATCTTCTACAGCCTGTTTTACTTTGTTCTTTCGGCTTTCCCACGATTTACTTCCAATGCGGTCAAGGCGCGGTTTATCGCCTTCGTTTCCAATATAGCGCTGAACAAGGTTTACCTGCTCAATCGGAACAAAGGCAAATTCGTTGTCGGCATATTCAAGTTTGATGTAATCGCGCTCGTTTCCCATTGCCTTTACACGTTCAATTCCGTGGAAAAGCCCTATGCCCCAGTTTACGTGAACTACATAATCACCCGGATTAAGCTCAACAAAGGTATCGATTGCTTTTGATTTTGCTTTATTTACTGATTTCGGTACGTACTGACGGCGGCCAAAAATCTCATTTTCCTGAATTACAAGGAGCTTTGCCTCTGGAAGTCTGAATCCGGCAGAAATTGCTTTTGGAATGAGAATAACCGGATGAATTGCTCCATCGTCGTGAATATCTGTGAAATCTTTGAAAATTTCGTGAATTCGAAGCTGCTGGTTTTCATTATCAGTAAAAATAAAGATATTCCAGCCTGCATTCTGAAGTTCCGTCAACTCCTCTTTCATAAAGTTGATATTTCCAAAGAAACTGCGGGCAGGTTCTGCTGAAATCTGATAATGGTAGACAGAATCTTTACCTTCCTGCTTTTGTAGTGTTCTAAATAGTATACATCTTGAGATGTTTTCTAACAACTTTGAATAATCAGAAAGCACCATATCTGGCGGAAGCACCGGATATTCTTCACGAGATGTTCGGTAAAGCTTGTTATATTCGCGATTTATAGTGAGTTTTGCGTTTTCCTGCTTATCGTAGTTGTAGAAAAGTACAAATGTGTTTTCGTCGATATAGTCCAGCAAGGTGTAGGTTCTATCGTAAATCAGCTGATAAAGGAACTCTTCGCCTTCTGCTTCTCCGCTTACGGAAAGGCCTGTAAGAAGGTTGTCGAGGTATTTTTGAGCAGTTTCAGTGAGCGGAAGGTGAACTGCAAAATCTCCGGTACCACCAGGACCTGCAAAATCACTTGTTCCTGCCCCATCCTCTTTGATTGCAGTTTCCTGATATTCAGCCATCTTTGTACGGGCTTTTTCAATCAGTTCATAAGTCCAGAGCACTTCTTTTGTTGGATAAATCAAAAGATCCTGTTTGGTACCGATTGTTGCCTGAGTATCTGCTTCAAATTCCTTAAAGGATTCAATTTCATCAAAATCAAAAATAACGCGACTTGCATGCTCATCACTTGGTAAAAAGATGTCTAAAACTTCACCTCGCAAACTGAATTCTCCGCGCACATTTACTTTAGGAACGCGTGTGTAGCCCATATTGCTGAGTTTTTGAGCAATGGCTGTGGTATCAAGTTTATCGCCTTTATTGAGCTTAAAGGAAAGCTTGGAAAGATATTCCGGGGCTGGCAGCGGCGACATAAAGGCGCGCTGAGTAAAAATAAAAATACGCGGAGTTTCATTAAAAAGAATAGTATTCTTTTTGGAAAGAAGTTTTGAAAGGACTCCGGCTCGTTTTCCAAAAGTTACAGAACCTCGAGCTGCTGGCCTGTATGGAACAGTTCCCCAGTCTGGAAAAATAAAGACTTCGGCTTCACTAAAAACTGCAGAAAAATCTTCTGCTATATCACGTGCATCAGCTTCTGTAGGAACGACAATAATCAAATCAGATGAAAAAACTGTATACTTTGGAGCACTTCTGCTTGAGTTGGAATACTGTGCTGCCTGTACTGCCTTAAGGTGATTTGAACGGCAAATTTCGGCAGCAAAGTAAGTAAAAAGGCTGCCGTGCAGGCCTTCAATATTCAGTGGAAATTTAGAGTTTCCATCAAAAAAAGCAGCAGCAGTTTCGCGGATTTCGCTTTGATTATGTAATATTTCGTTTATAGAAGTTAATGATTTCATTTTAAAATACCGATATTAATATAGTAAAAGAAAATATCTTTTAGGGAGAATACGTTGAAAATTCGTAAACTGCTTTCAATTATATCAGTTCTTTTTGTTTTTGGACAGATGCCAATTTTTGCTCAGGATAATACTATTGATTACAGCAACGCTTCGGTATCTATCAAATATTATAACCGCACGGTTTATTACCCGGGCACTGCAGATGAAGCTCCAGTGTTCGTGCATATCACAATCAAAAATAATGGGGCTGAAACTCTGCGCTTTAAGCTTGCAGATGACCGCTCGTTCAGCATGGACTTCAACGCTTACACTGTAAAAAACAGTCGTCTTGAACAGACGGAAAATATCATCGAAAAGCGTACTACAAATCAGACTGTTTACTTCCGTGAAATTGCTCTTGAACAGGGCGAAGAATATTCGTTCGTAGAAAATGTAAAGAACTTCTTGAAGATTGAAGATCCTTCAGTTTACTATCTTGAACTTTTCTTTTACCCGGAATTGTATAAATCAAAATATCTTACTTTGAAGTCTAACCGCCTTACTCTTGAAGTTCGCCCTTCTCCATCAGCTGCTTCTTCAAACTTTGTTCCTGTTAAAAATGAGTCGGTTGAACTTTTGAAGCCACAGGATATTTCTCCAGATAAGGTTGTTGAACAGACAATTATTGCACGTCAGAAATCTCTCTGGGATCAGTACTTCTTGTATATGGATGTTGAATCTTTGATTCAGAGAAATCCATCACTCAAGAAAAAATACATTACAGTTTCTGCAGAAGAGCGCTCAAGAATGATTCAGTCTTTCAAGGGTGATTTGATGCAGGCTCGCATTGAGAATGATATCGTTGCAGTTCCAGAAAGCTTCCAGATTGAAAAGACAACTTATTCTCCTACAGAAGGAAGCGTTACTGTAATCGAATGGTTCAAGTATCCTAACTTCAGCGAAAAGAAGCGCTACACTTATAAGGTTCAGCAGCGTGAAGGAATCTGGAAGATTTATGATTACACAGTTGTAAATCTTGGAACAGAGTAACTGAAGGCGGCAATTTAAAAATGAAAGCACTGGTTATTTCAGGAAGTTCAGAAATCTATGATTATGTTTCTCCCCTCTTAAAGGAAAAGGGCTTTGATTTAATTCATTACAGATGGATTGTTAAGGCTCTTGATAATATTGAAGAGATTCAGCCTGATATTATTGTACTTAGCGTAATTGAATATCCGAGACATTGGAAAACTCTTGCTGGTTTTGTGCAGAGTGGAATCGGCGGAAATACTGTAAAAGTTTATCTTACTGAGACTGCAAACTTTTCTGTTGAGGATGCTGCAAAGGCTGATGAACTTGGTGTAAAAGTTTTTGATAAAGAGTTTAAAGAAAGAGCTTTTATTCCTGTTGAAATTGCTTTTAATGAATTGCATGGAATGATTCATTTTGAAAGCGGAAAATATTATAAAGATGAAGAACTGGTAGAATTACAATTTAGTCCTGAGAATGAAGTTTCATTAACTAACGATAGTTATTTGAATTATGTAAGTTTATTTGATGGAAATGATATAACCTCTTGTTCTGCAGAAGTAAAAGAAATCAATGGAAATAATATAAGTCTTGTGGTGAGAGAATTATGAAAAAAAAGTCAAAATCAAAAGAAGCAAAATTTTTTTGTGAAAGCTGTGGATCTGAAGTACCTCGCAGTTCAAAGACTTGCCCTGTCTGTGGAAAATTCTTTGCATCTGTAAGATGTCCTCAATGTGGAAGAATCGGTTCAAATGATGATTTTAAAAACGGCTGCCCTACCTGTGGTTATGCGGTAAATCCAGATGATGGATTTGGACATAGAGGCGCTGCTGTATTTGGAAATGGCCTTAGCAGAAATGGAAGAAATGCAGGGTATGGAAGCCGCGGTTTACTTGGACTTGCACGAAAATCTGGAAGAAACAGCGGGGAATATGTAGAATCAAGTTTACCATTCTGGGTATATTTAGTTTCAATTGTCATTCTTGGCTGTCTTGTTGTTGGAATATATAGCTGTTTGTAGCCTTGACTACGAGGAGCGATTTCATTAAAATATAATAACATTTTTAGCCCGGGTGGCGGAATTGGTAGACGCGCTTGGTTCAGGTCCAAGTGTCCTTACGGTCATAGGAGTTCAAGTCTCCTCTCGGGTACTCAAAAGAGATTTTAGTTGCAGAAAACAAAAGGTTTTCTGCTTTTTTTATGTCCGAATCATTTTTCCTGTAATTTGAATTATATAAAATATCTCCTTTTACAGGATATCCTGCCCATGCCAGGTGACAACGTACCTGGTGTCGGTAGCCTTCTCTAATGCGGCATTCTGCGAGTGCTGTGGTTTCGTCTTGCTTTTCAATTGTAATTTCTGTTGTGTATAATTTTGGTTTTCCAAGTTTAGCAAGCGCTGCTTTGCCAGATTGCTCTGTTACAGGGCGAACTTCTTTTCTTCCTTCGCCGTATGGACGGAAGTATGATGTGGCGGTAATAGATTGCTTCGCACTTTGTGCTCGCAATGACGACATTGGTGTGTCAGGTGGGAATCCACCGAGTGCGTTTGGATTGTCTGGAAGAATGTCGCATAATGCTGAGTAATATTTTATAAAGCGGCCTTCCCGCTGTTCTTCTGTCAGGAAATCATAACATTCCTGCGACGTCGCAATAACTATAAGCCCATCAGTCGCTGTATCGAGGCGATGTAAAAGCCCGTACTCAATTTCTTTTTTGCCGTGAACCCCACATATCTCCGGAAACTTTTCTATTGCCTGAGCCAAAGCATTTTCAGTGTCGCTTTCTACAAGTGGAGCCGACGCAAGCCCTTTGGGCTTGTATATTACGAGAAAGGGTTTGGAATCTGTTGGTGCATGAATTATTTCGATGTTCATTTTGCCGGGATTTCTTTTGCGAACTTTGCCTTTAGTTTCTTTTCAATTTTCTGAAAACGGCCTGGAACTCTTGTACGGAATGTTGTGTAATCTTCTGCTCCAGGAAGTTTTATTCTAAGCTGCACAGAATGAAGCATAAGAGTTGCATCAGGGAAATTAGAATCAGGCTTGTTATAAACTGAATCGCCTAAAATCGGGCATCCAAGAAATTTCATATGAACACGAATCTGATGGGTGCGTCCAGTCTTAAGACGAACTCTCATAAGTGAGTAGTTTCCGTATGTAGCAATGCAGTGATAAAGAGTACGCGCAAACTTTCCGTCATCTGTGTCTGTTACAGCCTTAAAGCGATGGCGATTTTTCGGATCACGGATAATCTGAGTTCTGATATCACCTGTGCGCTGTTTTGGACGACCGCAGCAGATACAGATATATTCCTTTTGAAGAGATTTATCCTTAAACTGTTTTTGTAAAAACTCTTCTGCGTCACGATTCTTTGCTGTAATGATAATGCCGGAAGTTTCTTTGTCAAGGCGGTGAACAATTCCAGGGCGGCGACGTTCAAGAATTTCTGCTGCACTTCCCTCTTTCAATTGTTCAACAGACTGTCTTCCCCAGTGATACAAAAGAGCATTCACAAGAGTTCCTGTCCAGTTACCGCAGGCAGGATGTGTTACCATTCCCTGCGCTTTGTTTACAACTGTGACATTATCATCTTCATAAATAATATCTAAAGGAATATTTTCCGGATCGATGTTATCTGGAATATTATCTTCCCATTGAATGTCAATCTGGTCTCCGGCTTTTACCTTTTGAGAAAGTTTAACTTTTTTTCCGTTTACGAGGATTTCGTTTACTCCGCTTTTAAGTTTTGAGCGGTTCATTCCGTTTGGAAGAGATGCTATAAATTTATCTAGGCGCTGCTGGTCTGGAAAATCAGCTGGAACCTTAGCACTAAAAAACGGCATTATTCTTCAATCTCCTGAACTTCAGTTTCGTCATCAGCCGATGGAAGTGGAATTATCTGAGCATCTTCATCTTCGGAAATCGGAATAATTGAAATATCGTCATAATTGATTTGTGTTGTACGTTTTTTATGTGAACGTCGGATAATCTGTACGATTAAATCTGTGAGTCCAATTCCAATACAAACACCAAGAGAAGTCAAAATAAGATTTTTTTGTTCTTCCTGAGAAAATGAAGAAGCTGCAAAAATATCAGGCTGATAGGCAGAATCAAAATCATGCTGAACATAACGCCAGGTCGAATAAGCAAGTGTTGTATCAAGCGTAACAAAAGGAAGTGCGCCGAGAGTAATAATTTCAAAACGGCGGATATCCTTCATTGTCTGTGGAAGCTCATCATTGTCATAAGGCTTTGGAGTTGTATCTGCAGCAAAGGCTGGAAGAGAAATATTCAAGAACAAAGAGAAAATCAGAATTTTAGCAATCAGATTTTTTTTCATTTTGAATAATCCCTTTCTCCAAAAATTGCAGTGCCCACACGAACAAGTGTTGAACCTTCTTCAATTGCAATTTCAAAATCACCAGACATTCCCATAGAAAGTTCTGTCAAAGGAAGATTTGTATATTCACGGCGAAGTGTTTCGGAAAGTTCACGCAGCGTAATAAAAGATTTTCTAATTAATTTCTCGTCATCTGTAAAAGGAGCCATTGTCATAAAACCGCATGGAATTATGTGTGGGAATTCTCCTTTTGCAACTGCTTCAATTGATTCTCTCAAAAGTGCTTCTGATTCATAACCTGATTTTGATTCTTCGCCGGTATGAACTTCGAATAAGATTTTGATTGTGCGGTCGAGTTTTGCACACTGCTTTTCTATTTCCTTAAGCAAATCAAGTCGGTCTACAGACTGAATGCAGGAAGCGAATGTCACTGCTTTTTTTACTTTGTTTGACTGGAGCTGTCCAATCATATGAACGTTAATTTCCGGGTGTGCTTCGATTAACGGCGGAAATTTTTCAGAAGCTTCCTGTACGCGGTTTTCACCAAATAAAAACTGGCCTGCGTCAAAAGCTTCTACAACTGCCTCTGCAGGATGAAACTTACTAACGGCCATTAGTTTTACAGAGCCTTCTTTTCGTCCTGATTTTTTTTCAGCCTGAGAAATCTTATATTTGATGTTTTCGAGATTTTCTTTTATGCTCATTTTGCATCCTCAATTACATCAGAAAGATGAAGGAGTTCCGGAAGTGTAAGAACTTCTGCTCGTTTCATAATATCAATGCCTGCTTTTTCAAGACAGGAAACTGCGAGATCATTATTCTTCAAGAATTGTGAAAGATTGTTTCGCACTGTTTTACGGCGTGAACTGAAAAGAGCTCTCTGCATTTTGATAAACAGTTCTGGATTTTTACAGCAAGGGAAATCAGCTTTTTTTGTAAATACAACTGCACGGGAATCAACATTTGGTTTTGGCCAGAAATTTCCGCCGGCCAAATCTAAGAGAGGCTTTACATCATAAGCCCACTGACAGAGTGCTGAGAATGAAGAATAATCTGCAGTACCAGGCTTTGCACACATGCGCTGAGCAACTTCTTTCTGTACTGTGAAAACACATTTTTCAAAGCGAACATTATTTTCGATTGTATCTGCAATAATTGTTGCTGCAATATTGTAAGGGAGGTTTCCAAAGAATCTGTCTGGCTGCCCTGCTTCTTTCAAGTGGCCTTTCCAGGTTTTCATAACATCGCCTTCAATAATACGGAAGGTTCCAGCCTTTGTGTAATTTTCAAAAAATCCACTGATTAAGGAAGCAAAACCGCGGTCAATTTCAAAAACAGTAAGGTCTGCTCCACGTTCAAGAATTGTGTTAGTCATGGCTCCAAGCCCCGGACCTACTTCCCAAACCTTCATGCCTTCTGTGAGTTCAAGTGCATCAACAAGACGACGGCGTGCATCTTCGTTAATCAAAAAATTCTGTCCGAATTTTTTCTGCATTGAAAAGCCGTTTGCGTCGAGAACCTGTTTAAGTTCGGCTGGTGAATTGTAGTCAGGATGCTTCAATTTTGACTCCGCTGTTATAAACTGAAATTTGGTACCTGTGAAAATATCTTCACAATGTAAGTAATAAAAGTATACTGCAAATTAATAAAAAATTCACTAGGTTTTGCCAGGATTGGAAATATAAGACTTAGGATTATAAGGGCGAGCCCGCTGTAAATAAAAACTGTAACCACAGGTGATACAATAGTCGAAGAGATAATTCCAATCGGGCTGAAGGATCCGAAAATGTTTATGGATATTGGCGCTGTAATTGTTTGAGCTGAGCTGGCGGCAGATAAAGATGAAGCAAAAATTCGTGGGAATAATTTTGTGTATATGCGGTAAAAGAATCTGTTGAAAATGAGGATTCCTGCTAAAGCGCCATACGAAAGAATGAATGCGGTTTCTTGAATATCCTGCGGGCAGATTGCACTCTGAAATAAAAAAGAAAAACAAAGAATAGAAAGCATATCTGGCTGTAGTGCTCCGGCGATAGCGGCGACTAACATCAGCATAGCGCAGATAAAGGCTCGTGTAAGCGATGGCGAAAAGCCTGCGAACCACACGAAGGTGACCAGCGTTATTATGCGAAGAACAAAGGTAAGTTTTTTTATTCCTGCACGCTTGCCAAAAAACATTGCTATTGCTGAGAACATGGAAAGGTGCATGCCGGAAAGTGCTAAGATGTGGGAGAGGCCCGCGCGGCGGAAATTGTCCTGGGTGGACGGGTCGGTGTATTCGCGCGCCCCACACAGCAATGCTAAAAGAAGTCCGCCTCCACTGCCCCAGCCATACATCAGTCTTTTAAAGTGAAGCCTGCATAAGGCGCGAAACTTTGCAAGCTTGCCAGAGAAATTATTGTCCCATTCACCATAGTTGCATTTTTTTACGTAAAAGCCTTTATCTGTATGTTTTCCAGAAAAAGAATATATACCACCTGTTTCGTATAAAAAACCTTTGCCTTTACTTTGAGAATATAATTTACCCGGAAAATAAGCTTCTACAAGTTCTGAAGGAATGTAGATTTTGATTCGGCCTTTTGCAGATGAAGAAAAATCATTCTTGTCTGAAACTGATGATAAAGAAAAGTTTGCACTATAATAAGAGCCGTTTGAAGATTTTGCAGGTGATGAAAGAAGTTTTCCAGAAATGCCGGAAATGCTGGACGTATCAAGTAATGAAAAGATTTCCGGTTTATCCGGCATTAAAAAAACTCCTGAATAAAAAACAAAAGCACAGATTAATGCCGAAAGAAAAACCGGTTTTTTGAAATAAGATAATAAACTGTTTACTGCCATCTAAGTCCTGACAGTGCTTCTCGGGCAGCAGTCAGAACCGATTCCTCATAATTAAGATAAGTTACAGCAAGCAGTGAATCGAATGCAGCCTTGTCGCCGATAGCACCTAAAGTATTGATTACGGCCAGCGCAATTTCAGAAGAGATAGTGTTTCCCTTTTCTGTGCGGTCGTTCAATTCTTCAAGGTAACTGATCAACGGAGTAACTGCATCAAGCGGTGCAATATTTCTGAGAGAAGTAATTACAGTTTTAAACTGATCTTCACTCATATTTCGTTTTTCATAAAGCTTCTTTGAAGTCTGAAAATATGAAAGTGCTGAAGCAGATGCTCTTGTCCAGTTGTTCTGGCTGAGAATATCAAGGGCAATAAGCTGAACCCTTAAATTATCAGCAGAAGTTCCAGAAGAATTGTCTAATAATAATATAGACACACTTAGCACTTTTTCGGAAATCTCACAGAGATTTTTTTTCGAAATTTGTGAATTTTTTTGTGCCAATGCAAAAATTGAAGAGATTTTCTTCATGTCTGCATCATCAAGAAGCGCCAATACTTCATCCATTGCATTTGGAATAAGTGCAATGATTGTTTTTTCAATTTCTTTTTTGTATGCGGCATAAGCTGAATCATTATAAAAATCATATAAAAGTTTAAAGGATTCATCGTTTCCAATTGATTCAAGCGCATTTATACAAGCCTTAAAAACTCCGCTGTCTGCAGTTTTAACATCTGTTGTTTTAAGATAACTGTTTAAAAGCGCTGTAAATGGTGCAGATGGAACGCTGTCTTTAAGTGCAACGGTTCTGGAAATTACGGCAATCTGTACAGTGCTGCTTTTGCTGAAGTTTGCGAAAAGCGAAATAAAATTATCAGTGAGTTTTTGCTTTTGTAAATCAGTCTGTTTTTTTACAGTTTCCGGAGAATATGAAAGTATTGCGGCTACTGCAAGACCATCTAATTCACGGTCATTTCCAAGAAGTTCTTTATTTTCAAGACAGAAATCAACAGCGTGCTCAGATACCCATGCAGCATCAGAATCATTTGCTTCGCGTACAGCAGCGGTTTTATCAGCAATATTTCCTTTTATAAATTTTACACGGCTAGATTGAGCGTTTGCCTGTGCGTAAATTGAAAGAGTTATTGTCATTAAAACTATAAGGGAAAGTGTTTTTTTCATATAAATCACCTCTTATATCCTACATTCCTTGAAAAACATTAATTTCGTCATCGGTTACATCATCATCTGAATTTTTTGATGCTGTTGATAAACTCTCTGTTCCTGTATTTTGTGCTGCCTGTTGATTTTCAGCGGCCAATGCAGCCTTTGCCTGATCTACGGCTTCCTGTATTTGAGCGGAATCCGGAACTGGTTTTGCATCTGCGGTTGCATCTCCTGTAGCATCTGGTGTTGCGGTATCAAGAGCATCCTTTTCATCTGTTTCAGTCTGTTCAAGAGCTTCAAGAACCTCTTTTTCGCTCTGAGGCAGCATATTATAAACAAACTTCAAAACTTCGTTTCGCATAGAAGTTTCAATATGTGTACATTCAAAATGCAAAAGTGACTGATTCTGTTCTTCGTTAAATTCAACTGTTCGAACAATACCAACCATCAAAATCAATTTATTCTGAATATTAAACTGCAGTTTGATTCTTACATTCTGAGCACCTTTTCCACCAATGCGGATAAGGGCACCACATTCAGAAATATCTTCAATCAGACAGCGGTAACCGTTCTGTGTTTCAATTGCGTTTACTTCAACTGTGTCTTTTTTGATGATATACAACATTCCGTAAATTTGACACTTAAGGCGAACAGCCTTTCTTTTTTGTGTACGTGTAAGATTTGCCGAATGTTTAATAAACAGAGCCGACTTACCAAGAAAGAGTCCGGCCTGTGTAACTGTTGTATCAAATACGTAACGAGCATCACCCTTTCTCCAGAGATAGATGCTTATAACCTTACCAACCCAATCTTCTGCAGAATATGGAATCAGATTTTTCTGGCGTGGAACATTAATAACAAGCTGATTTCCATTTCCTACGATTTCAGAAGTAAAAACGCCTTTGCCCGGCCAGATGATTCTTAAGGTCTGTCCCTTGTCCAGAGAATGAGTTGTGGTCATACCTTTTTTGTCGTCTGCTTCATTCTGAATTTTTGTACGGTAATTAAAAAGCTTAGACATCAAAACCTGATTCTTCTGAGAATTATCAGCACTTGTCATGTTTGATATCTGAGTCATGCATTTTGTAAGAGATGCCATTGAGAAAAAGAGAGAGGTTGGCTGTTCAAGATTACACAGTTCGGCGGCATTCCATAAAAGCGAAATTTCAGAAAAAGAGAATCCGGAATCAAGTCCGGTTATAAAAAAATTAATGCGGGGCTTAAAGGTTGTGTAGACGGCCCCAAAAGCGGCAAGAATAACTAATACAATTATTAAAAATGTTACTGTGTACAAAATTCCCTCTTTTTGATTATAATACAATTATAGCATAAAAGAAATGAAAAAGCATACTTTATTATCGGATATAGCAGTTTTTTTGCTTATTTTTTTCTTATTTATAGTACCTCCTTTCTTTGCATCTGTGCCCTCAATTGACAGACCTTTGTTCAATTCATGGGGATTTCCCTGGTATCAGATTTTGCTTGCACTTTTTAGCGGCGTACTTTTATTTTTTTATTACGAGAAAAAAGTTAATAACGCTGATGGCCTTGTGACAGCTGCAACGGTATGGCAGAAGCTGATTATTTTTCCTGTTGTTTTTACCTTTGGAATGCTTTTTGCAATTTCTTTATTCTGCCGCTTTTTGTCTGAAGTTACCGGTTTTTTTGATGGTGATTTTCTGGTTGTAAAACCTTCTGGTGTTTTGCAATGGTTGTTCTGCCTTGTCAATTTTGGATGTGCTGCTTTTTACGAAGAAGTTTTATACAGGTTTTATTTTTCTGATGAATTGTTCAGTATTGTTAAAAGAAAAAAGCAATGGCGAGGAAGTCGTATTCTGTGTGAATTACTAGGGCTTTTGTGCTTTGCCTTTGCGCATTTATATATGGGCTGGATTTCAGTTTTAAATGCTGCCCTTGCCCATCTGATTTTGAGATTGTGTTATAAAAAGACTTGTCGCTTGTGGCCATGTGTTGCGGCACATTTTGTTTACAATGTGATTTCTTTGATTTTGTTGTAAGTCCAGCTGCTGATTTTTGAAACAGATGTGTAATAAGGTGAGTCGCCTTTCTGTTTGTGATATTCGGTCATGACGATGTATTCATTCTCGCTTTTTGTCGGATAGATTTTTAATTCAATTTCATTTTTGTTTCCAAGTTCAAGTGTGATTGTGGTATCAGGAGTTTTGCTGTTTTGGAGAGCTGATAACAATTCTTCTTCTCCTGGTATTCCGCCATGTCTTAAATCTAGAAGTTTCTGGGTGTCAGAAATTGAAGTAAGATGATTTTGATTTATTACCTGTGTGCGTTGAATGTCCTGGGATGTGATCTTTCCAAAAACTAACTGTGAAACTATAAATGGCTCTGCCCAGTTTTGAACTGAGGTTGTAAGATAAGTATCCAGAGAAGAATCAATTTCGTAAACCTGTGTGCTTTTTTCTGTCATCATATAGCGTGATGAAAGCGAAAAATCCTGATTACCAAAAATAAGCTCGTGGGATGTGTCTTGGGTGGAATACTTTAAGTGGAACTCTGTGCCTGTTGTGAGGCCGAGTGTGCTGTTTTTGTTGATTTTGTCTGATATTTTATACAAGTTGCGAATGGTTATTAAGTTATTTATAAAGGATTGCATACGTTCGTTTGAGGCTGGCAACGTGCCGACTGTCCAGAAGCTGCCTTTGTTTGTGATTGTAAGGCTTCCTGTAGCATCCTGAAGTTCGAAGCTTGTTATAGAATCCTTATATTTTTGATTTACAAGAGAGGTCTTGGTTTTTTCGCGGCTGTCTTTTGAAGTGCAACTGCGGGTAAAAGACAGAATATAGAGTGCTGCCAGAAATGCAGCAAGTACAATGAGTATTTTGTTATTTTTAGTGAAATTTGAGCTATTTTTCTCGTTTAACATTCAAAATTACCCCGATAGCGATGAGTAAAAGCGGCAAAATCACAAACAGGATGATACAGGTGATGAGGCGCAAGGTATTGAATTGCACTATATCAGTTACCTTGTAAAGGCTTGTGTCGCGGCTTGTACGGCTATGCAATGTAGCAAGTTCCTCTTCTCCATTGAGTTTTAAGAGCACGTTTGTGAGGAACTCAAAGTTTCTATAGTCGCCGGTTTCGCCACCAATATAGCCGTTCATAAGAGAACTTACAAAATACTGATCAGGAATTACAATGATATTCTGGTTTTCTATGCGGCCCGTTGTGTAAAGTCCTTCGAGTGGACCTGTGATTTGTGCTCCTATAATTTGAGTTCCTCGTGGAGTTGAGGTAGTAGCTCCAGAACTGGTTATCGCGTCGTTGAGTATAAAAGGATTTGTTTCTATAAGTTTGTCCTTGCTCTGAAGGTCTGGCTCAAAGAAGTAGCTTGCGGGGCTTGTTGAAAGATACGGAATAATGTTTTCATCATCAGCAAGTTCAAGCACAGTTGGCCAGAAAAGAGTCATTCCAAGCGGGCTGTTTTTCTGCTGTAAAAGAGAAATCCAGAGTGGATAATTAATCAGACTTGTCTGATTGTTATCGTCTGCATACATTGTGATTCTTGCACAAGAAATATCTGCTGCAATTCGCGGAAGGAAGGTTACGCCCCAATGTTCAATCAGTTCTATAAGATTTGTATGCTGTGCCTGAGTCATATACCAGCTGTTTTCAATATCAGTTACATAAGGACTGATTGCAAAAAGAGCTGTTCCCTTCCCCCTTAAAATATAATCTTCTATGGCAATTGCCTCTTCTATTTTAATTTGGCTGTCGCCGATTACAAAAAGTGGACCAGTTGATGAAGCGAGCTCATCGGCAAAGGCCGGGTCTTCAATATAAAGCGGATTACATACAAAGCCCTGAGACTGCAGCCACGGAATTACATAACCGTAATCGTCTGAAAGACTCATTCCGTTTCCAACGATGATATTTACAGTTCGTGCCTGTCCGGAAATCAGGTGGCGCAGGCGGCCGTCCAAATCGTATTCCAGAGTATTTGCTGCCATGGTGAATGGAATTGTTTCTGCGTTGCCTTCCTGTTCAATGACGATGGCGGAATAGACTGTGAGGAACTCTGTAGAAGTGCCTGAGACGGTGCGCAGCTGCTGGCTTGCAATTCCGTAGTTTTCAAGCATTGTGCGGCTTTGAGCATCCTTATCAGGATCTTTTATAATCAGGCTGATTTTGTGGCTTTGCTCTGCATATTCAGTGAGGAAATCAGCTACATCGCGAATTTGAGGATAGAGCTTTGCAATTGAAGATGAGCGGTAGTAAGTGATTTTTACCGGGCTTTCAATGTGGCTAATAAGTGATTTTGTATATTTAGAAATTGAATAAGTTTTGTTTTTAGAAAAATCGATTCTTGTGTACCAGCGGCTTCCGTTCAGCATAACAAGAAGGCTGATTAGAGGAAGCAGAATGTGACGGAGCTTCAGATTTTTACTGAAGTGTCTGCCCTTTTTTATCTGGATTGTTGTATCACTCAGGAAAAGGAAAAAGGCTGCTGTGCCTGCCAGCCAGAGAATGTCGCGTGTATCCAGCAGTCCTTTTCCTGCAGCATCAAAATGCCAGGCAAAACTCAGGCTGCGTGCAAGGCTTATAAGAAAATCCGGGAGATTTACATAAACTGCAAAAAGATGTGCACTGTTGAAAATGCCGAGCACAAGCGCACTGATTATAAGGCTTGAAACCTTGTTAGAAATAGCAGTTTGAATAAAGCCGCACAAAGAAATTACTGCTGCTCCGTAAAAAACAAGACAAATCAGGCTTGTAAAAATCTGGCCTCCGTCTGTGGTGCCAAAAAGATTTACAAGGAGAATTGCAGGAATCAAAAGTACAAGTTGAAGGCAGAATAAAATCAGTCGTGTAAGAAAAAGAGCAGCCTCTCGTTTTAGAGTCGAAAGCGGAATAAAATCATCATAAATACTAAAACTCTGCTTATAGCAGAGAGCTGGCACTGCAATTATACAGATATATGGAACTGCAGAGAAAAAGAGAATCAGGTCTGTAGTTCCAGAACCGGTAAAAAACTGCTGACGGATAAAAAAGTTGATGGCAATGAAGACTTCAAAAAGAATTGAAATAATAACAAATGAGGGAGTTCTGATGCTGTTTAGAAGATTATGTTTGAGAAAATTCTTCATCCTACTCCCCGCTTGTCTGTGTTAATTTTATAAACGCCTCTTCCAGAGACTTAGTTCCAGCCTTTTTTGTGATTTCCTCTTCCGTTCCGCTGGCAGTGATTTTTCCATTGCTCATAATATAAAGAGAATCACAAAGCGAGCGCACTTCCTGCAAAATATGTGTAGACATGAGCACAGCCTTTGTTTTAGAAAGCTTTTTGATTAAATCGCGCATCTGAAGAATCTGTGCAGGATCCAGACCACTTACTGGTTCATCCAGAATCAGATTCGGCGGATTATGTATGATTGCCTGCGCAAAGCTTACTCTCTGCTGCTGGCCTTTAGAAAGAGTTTTGATTTTTTTAGAAAGCAGTTTTTCTATTGAACATTCATTGATTACAAGTTCGCAGGCATCTTCTCTTTTGTCTTTTGGAATTCCATGAGTGTCGGCAGCGTAACGCAGAAAATCAATAACCCGCATATCCTTAGGAAGCAGCGGAATTTCAGGTACGTAGCCGATGTATTTCATGCAAAGTTCTGGGTTTTCGTCTGTGGTAAATTGGCTGCCATCTGGTGTGGTTATAGTAATTGTGCCAGAAGTCGGAAAATGAAATCCACAGATAGCCTTCATAATTGTACTTTTTCCAGAACCATTAGGTCCGAGTAAGCCTGTTATTGTGCTGTTTGCAATTTTGAGCGAGACATCTTTAGCGGCGAAGTCGGATTTTGAGGAATAGGATTTGGAAAAACTTTTTAATTCAATCATTCTCAGTCTATGAATGGTATTTCTATATGCATTCGATCCTTTGAAAGCTCGGTCTGTGGCCAAACTTCCCTTGCCTCGTCCAGAAGCTTCTGAAGTTCTTTGTCTGTGTAGCGTGGCGAATAGTGAATCATGCACATGCGGCGGACATTTGCTTCTTTTGCAATTGTTGCGGCTTGAACGGCTGTCATGTGTTTTTTCTCTTTTGCCTGATCTTCGAGTTCTTTTTCAAACATTCCTTCGCAAATCAAAAGGTCTGAACCGCGAACTTCATCAATAATAGAAGGCTTGAAAAGTGTATCGGTTACAAAAGAAAATTTGCGTCCGCTGCGTTTTTCACCCATTACATCTTCCGGTTTTACTATCTTACCATCAGGAGTTGTTACTTCAAAACCCTTCTGTAAATCAGACCAGAGAGGTCCGCATGGAACACCAAGTTCGCGTGCCTTGTCGGGATGGAATTCACCAGGGCGGTCAGCTTCTTCCAGAGTATAACCTACACAAACTTTTGTATGATCAAGCGGAAAAGCGCGGATATAAAAATCTTTACCGGTATGAACAACGCAAGGCGCGGTAATTTCATTTACAATAATCGGATAGTTGATATACATATCCAGAACCTTGCGGCTGGTTTCGATGTATTCCTTGATTTTTGGAGGACCATAAATGTAAAGTGGCTCTGTTCTGTCTACCTGGCTCGACAACATAAGAATGCCAGGAAGTCCTGTTACGTGGTCTGCATGTGTATGAGAAACAAAAATTGCGTCGATTTTTTTCCATTTGAGATTCAGTCTTTTAAGGCTTACCTGAGTTCCTTCGCCGCCATCAAAAAGAAAAAGGTCACCTTCGCGGCGTAGTAAGACAGACGTTAAATGTCTATATGGTAAAGGCTGCATTCCCCCGCAGCCCAGAATAAAAGCTTCCATGTTCATGGGGGTATAATATCAGAAATTGAGGAAAAATAAAACTAGGTTGAAAGTTTCTTCATATATTTGTTATAGAAAATCACATTTGCAACAAACGTAAGTATCCAGCTGATTGGATAGGACATAAAGATTGTTGCTGGTGTGTGGAACTGCGGAATCAGGAAGATTGTAAAGAGCCAGATAATACGGAAGATGCAGGCCCCGAGCAATGAAGAAATAACCGGCATAAGTGAGTGGCCGATTCCGCGGATTGAGTTTGCCATGCCGTCCATCATGCCGCAAAGATAATAGGTGCTAAAGATAATCCAGAGGCGGCCCATACCGGCTTTGATAACTTCAGGATTTGGAGAGAAAATGCCTAAAAGTTGATTTCCAAAATAAAGGAAGATTGCACCGAGAACTGCTCCGATTACGATTATGCACCCTTGAGAAATCCATACGATTTTTTTGATTCGGTCTGTGCGGCCTGCTCCCATATTCTGTGAACAGAAGGTCAGCGAGCCCTGAGAAAAGCCGTTCATTGCTGTGTAGATAAAGGCTTCGAGATTTATTGCGGCGGCGTTTCCTGCAATCATGATGGCACCAAAGCTGTTTACAGAGCTCTGAATGATTACATTTGAGAAGCTGAACATAATTCCCTGGAAGCCAGCAGGAAGTCCGATTTTTACGATTTTTGTGAAAATCATTCGGTTGATTCTAAGTTTTCTAAGATTCAGTTTAAAATCATCTTTTTCTCGAATCAAAATCACAATTACGGCTACTGCGGAAATCACCTGAGAAATTACCGTCGCAAGCCCTACTCCTGCTACATCCATCTTAAAGCAGATTACAAAAATCAGATTAAGGATAAGATTGATGATTCCTGCGGCAAGCAGAATGTAAAGCGGACGTCGTGTATCACCTTTTGCACGCAACAATGCACTTCCAAAATTATAAACCATAGTGGCTGTAATTCCACCAAAGTAAATACGGAGATAAATTGCTGCAAGATTCAAGACTTCGGCCGGTGACTGCATAAATGTGAGAATTGGCTTAGCACCAAGCACACCCACAACTGTAAGAATAAGGCCACTGTAAACCGAAACCAGAATTGCCGTGTGAACCGTATCCTGTAATTCATTCGGCTTTTTTGCACCAAAATAATTTGCTGCAACAACGTTTGTTCCAACCGAAAGTCCCATAAAGAGATTTATCAAAAGATTTACAAGAGAGCCTGTAGAACCAACTGCCGCAAGCGAATTGTCACCTGCAAATCGTCCGACTACAACAACATCAGCTGCATTAAACAGTAACTGCAGTACGCTTGAAAGAATTAGAGGAATAGAAAATTTGAGGAGCTTTGAAAAAATCGGCCCCTCGGTCATGTTTATTTGATTTGAACGGGTCATTAAAAGATATCCAGCATGTCCTTAAAGAAATGATTTTCGATTTTTGCCTTGTTCAGAAACTCGCCTACAGAATCATATTTCTGTTTGTCTGCAATATCACCAAAAACAATCCATTTGCGGCCATCAGTGCTTTTGTCATAAGTAATGGTATAAGTTTTGCCCTTATAAACGAAATCGTGAATTGTCTCAGTTTCTACAAGAAATAAAAAATCATCCTTAGTCATTAACGACATTTTATTGAAATAAAGAGTGCGCCGCAAGTAAAATTATGTTATAATCATTTTATGTCAAAAATTAACGAAGTATCAGATAAAATCAAATCAGAAGTATGTCAGGTTTTCAAAGGTAAAACCGAAGTTGTAGATATGGTGCTTGCCTGCCTTTTTGCAGGTGGTCACGTTCTTTTGGAAGATGTCCCAGGTACAGGTAAAACGGTTCTCGCAAAATCCGTTGCTAAGGCTTCGGGGCTTGAGTTTAACCGTATTCAGTGTACGCCAGACCTTATGCCTTCGGATGTTACCGGAAGTTCTGTCTGGCTGCCTGATGCTCAGAAGTTTGAGTTCCGCGCAGGTCCTGTTATGGCAAGTATTGTTCTTGTTGATGAATTAAACCGTGCAACTCCACGTACCCAGTCTGCTCTTCTTGAATGTATGGCAGAAGGTCAGGTCAGCGTAGATGGTACCCGTCACGAATTAAATAAGCCATTTTTCGTGCTTGCTACAGAAAATCCTGTTGAATCAGAAGGTACTTTCCCCTTGCCGGAAGCTCAGAAAGACCGTTTTATGATGACTCTTTCTATGGGCTATCCTACTGAGGAAGAAGAAGCTGAAATCATTACTGCACAGCGCTCTCTTATCCATCCGGTAGAAAATGTAAAAGCTGTTGTCAGCAAAACAGATATTCTTGAAGCAATGAAGGAAGCGGTAGAAGTTCATGTTGATGAAGCGGTTCTTACATATCTGATTGCCCTTTCTAAAGCTTCACGTAATGATGTGAGACTTTCTGCAGGTATTTCTCCTCGTGGTTCAATTGCTTTGTACAAGGCTTGCCAGGCTTATGCGGCAGTCCAGGGACGCAGCTTTGTTACTCCAGAAGATGTAAAGCTTCTTGCTCTTCCTGTTTTCAGAAAACGAATTATTCTTACAAGTGATTCACTTTTAAAAGGTTATAAGGCAGATACAATCATTAATGATTTGATTGAACAAGTTCCTCTTCCTGCTTTCAGGGCACACGTATAATTTGCGGGGCTAGACTCTAATGGTAAAAGTTTCGCCTCTGGTTTATGTTACAGCTGGATTATGTCTCGTATTTTTTCTGGTAAGTCCTTTTAAGCTTTTGCAATTTATATGCCTTGGTATACTTTTTGTATTTTTGATTTCATTTTTATATTCGCTGATTTTAAAGCGTGGTATCAAAATCGAAAGGAATACCGAAAAATTAAAGCTGGCTTGTAAGGAACATTCTGAAATCTCATTTACAATCAAAAATTATTCTGGTCTTACGGCTTTTGTCTGTTATTTTTTTGATGAAATACCTTATTTTCAGATTTTTGATGATGGAAACAGAGGTCTCACAATGCTACGGCCAAAGGAAATCAAAAAGATTTCTTATGAAGTAACCTCGAGAGACAGAGGCCTTTTTCACGCAGGGCCAGTTCGTATCCGTACAAGTGATCCTCTTGGGCTTTTTTTGATTGATATGGAAGTTCCTGCTCCTCTCGAAATCACTGTTCGTCCTGCAAGAATCAAGCTCATTACAGAAGTAATGCCGGGTCTTCCTCAGGGAAATCTTAAAATCAAAAATCCGTGCTATGAAGATATTACAATGCGCCGGTCTATCCGCGAATACATTAATGGTGATGAATTAAAGCGCATTAACTGGCGTGCAAGTGCAAAATTCGGCGAGCTTTTTACAAATCAATATGAAGATTCTTATGATGCTCCATTTTTTGTATATTTGAATCTTGCAGAAGAAGATTATGACCTTCATACCAGAACTTATCATATAGAAAAAGCAATTGAGATTGCGGCATGCATTGTGGAAAAGTCTCGCGTATTGCGACAGCGTTGCGGATTTGCCGCTTACGGTACGGATTTTCCGTATTTAGCGCCACACCAGAATCAACAGGATAGTATTCTGGATCTGCTTTCTGTAATAAAAAGCCTACCAGGTAAGGTAAATTATGATCCTGTAAAGAAATTCAGACAGCAGCTTCCGCATGGAACACTCTTTTTTGTAGTTGGCCCACAAGAGGTTGATACCTACTATGCAAAAGTCGAAGCAAATAAAGAAGATATAAATACAAAAAATGTTGGAATTATGAGGAAATATGTCGGGAACATTTAACAGAATTTTTGAAAGGCTTTTGGTATTCACAGTTTCCACTTCTCTAATACTTGTCGCAATGGGGATTTTTTCTTCTGCCTTAAATAATTATGAAGTTGATAAAGTTTTTATAGACTGGTTTGTATATCTTGCCATCGGAATTTCAGGATTAATCTATTCTCTTGTTCTTCAGATTTTTGCACTAGAAAAAATTAAATCTGCAATGCATGTGGTATTTATCTTTTTCTACATTGTAGTTGTTCTTGTAATTGCAGCTTTATTTGGTAAAGGCTACGCTCCATATGTTTTGATTCCAGCCTTGTTTATTCAATATTTTATTGCCGCTGGAATTAACGATATGTTTATTCTGCATGATAAGTTCCTGTTTGAGTGTGAGACTTTTGAGAAAAAAGATCTTGAAACTTATCTTTTTCATAATAATCTTTCTGCAATTGATTTGACTGAAAAGACTAAAACTCAGGAAGTTGTTCTTTTTGGAATTTCAGTTGTGATGTTCATAATTCTTGTATTTGGAAAACTTGCAGAAGGCTATTTTAATCCGCTGATTAATATTCTTGTTGTTGTGTTTTATTTAAGCATAATGCTTTGCTATTTTATGCTTGGCCTTTTTAGAAATGATGTTTTTTATGCTTTCTTAGGATATAAAGATTATCTTGCAGAACCAAAAAGACTTTTACGCACTGTTATTTTAATCTTTTTGATTTCAATGGGACTAGGCTTATTGATTTCATCTAACAAAGCACTAATCAAAATCAATTATTATTTAAAAGATTATACTGAACAACTGGAAGACAAACCTCCTGTATATAAAGATAATTTTGAATTTACTCCTCTTCCGGAAATAGATCTTGAAGAAGCCTTCGGCAAAGATTCAAGACCAAGCTGGATTGTCGAATTTATTTTCCAGCTTTTAAAATATGGTGCAATTGTGTTTATTAGTTGCTCAGTAATTTACTTTTTATTCAAGCCATTTTTTACAAAGCACTTTAGAGTTTACTGGTCAGAAGGAAGATTAATAAAATTCCTGCATAATCTCTGGGAAGATATCAAACTGTTTTTCCATTTTATGTTTTCCAAGGATCCAAAAAATAGCCCATATTCAACTGTTCAAAGCAAAAAGTTCCGTGACTCAATGATGGACTTTTTGAAAAAAGCTAAACGCAGTAAAGAAAAAGAAGCCGAAATTGACCGTCTCACAAAACATTTTATGAAGCTCATTGACTGGGGCGAAGCTAACAAAATAAAATATCGTCCAAATCTTGCTCCTGCAGAATACACAGATCTTATTGTTCAGAATGTTGTTACAGATGAAAAAAAGGCAGCCGCAAATAATGCCGGCCACCTTTTCGAAAAAGCTCTTTATGATAAAAATGTATTGAGTTCAGAAGAAGAAAAACTCTTTGTAGAGAGCATCAATCTGATACTTCAATCATAATTTTTTGTATTCTTTATAATGTGTAAACGGAACTGATTATGCGGATTGTTTTTTACAGTACTAATTCAAATGTTTTTGATGATGAGACCTTTAAGATAAATGTAATGCCTCAGAATGCTGATGCTTTCAAAAAGTTTTGTGCGGCTCATCCGGAGCATGATTTTTTTTGTGTGACTCAGAAGCCCGGAATGTTTTTGCCGGAATTAAAAAATGATAATCAGATTTGTTATCTCCCTAAAGATACTGATACAGATACTTTTTCAGAACAGATTATTTCACTAAAACCTGATATTGCAATAGCCATGACTTTCTGGATTGAACCTTATGATTGGCTTCCTGTAAGTGATGCGCTTGTGGCTGAAATACTTGAGGAACACGGTGTACGGACAATCTGCCATTCTGTTCAAACAGGGCTTATTTGTTTTGATAAGTTGAGAACTCATAATGAACTGAAGCGTCTTGGATTTGCGGTTTCGCCAGCAGTCTTTTGTGATCATGATTTATATTTTTGTGCTGGAAGCAATAAAGAAGTTATACGAAATGTATATAAAGAAAGTGTTCTAGCGCAAATCAAAAAGCTGCGTCTTCCGTTGATTATAAAAGATACAACAGGGCTGAGTTCTTATGGAATGACTGTTGTTCATACATACGGCGAAGTTGCCGGATATCTTAATTCAAAACGCAATAATTCAAACCGCCTGATTGAAGAGTTTATTACTGGCCGTCAGTTTGGACTTGAGATTTACGGAGTTCCAGGCAGTTACACCGTTCTTCCTCCTTTTGAGTTCAGTGTAAATCAATATGGAATTACCAGTCCGAAACAAAGTGTAAAATTCGGACCTTGCGAATTGCCTGCTGTGCTTCGTGATATGATGCTTAAGCTTGCAGAAGATCTTGGCCTTTGTGGCGTGGCTCAAGTTGATTTGATATTGGATGAAAATGGAGACTGGCACATAATTGAAGTAAATCCACGACTAAGCGGAATGAGTTTTACTTATGCTTGTGCGTGCGGACTTTCAGTTTTTGAAATGGTATACAGGGCTTGTGTTGAAAAGAAAACTCTGCCCCAGCCTGCTTCTTTTGTGATGAGTTTGAAGCTACCATTGATGACAGAAAATCAGATGAAAGAAATCCTTGAGATTGACGGTGTAAGCCTATTAAATCAAACTAACGATTTAGCCGCAAAGCAGGAACGTGAAAAAGGTTTTTGTGAGTGTATTATTTGCAGTACTGAAAAATCAGTTTTGCAGAATGCAATTATAAAATTTGAAAAATTATTTCCTGGAGATGCAATTATTCTTCAGGCAAATAAGATGATAAAATAAAGGAGAGTTTTATGAGTCAAAAAGTAGACGCTTATTTATTTGGGCAGATTTTGGGTACACTTACGACTGTGCTGGAATCTCTCGGTATGAGAGTTCGCATGGCCATCAATCTAAAAGAAGAAGATATTGCCGGATGTAAAGCTGCAGCTATAGATCCTTTTTTTGGAGAAGATTCTCTTAAGGTTGCAGAAATCTGTAAGAAGCTTAATATTCCTTATGTAACAATAGATTGTCCGCATGACTCCCCTCTGCATAAAATGGCTGCTGTAAATGTTGTATCAAAGGAATGTACCGGTCAGCATTACAAAGGAATGTCAGCCGAAGAAATCATGAAATTAATGCAGGCTGAAACTGACGGGCTTACAATCATAACTCAGGGGGGTGGCGAAATGCTTTATGCTCGCAAAGGCCAAGAAATCAAAAGAATGAAGCCTTTCCCGGTTGAAGTAAAAAGTACACTTGGCGCTGGAGATACATTTAAGGCTGGCTGTGTATATGGCTTGATTATGAAAATGAAAGATGAAGAACTTGTGCGCTTTGCTTCGGCCTGCTCTGGAATTGCAATCTCCCGTTTCCCTCTTCCTTTGAATCCACCAAAATGGTACGAGGTTGAACTGTTATTGCAGTCATCTTCTGAAGGAACTGAAAATCTGGATTATTCTGATGTAATTGGGCGTGTTGTAAGTGGAAAAATAGACCGCCCTCTGAATACCAGACATCCGCGTCATCCTGATATGATTTATCCTATCAATTATGGTTATGTAGATGGAGTTATTGCCGGTGACGGCGCTGAGCAGGATATCTATCTTTTTGATTGTGAAACACCTGTAGAAACATACACTGGAAAAGTAATTGCAGTTTATCACCGCACAAATGATGTTGAGGACAAATGGATTGTAGTACCAGAAAAGTCTAAGTATGCTGCAAATCCATCTGCCCTCAGTGATGAAGAAATTCTCAAACGAATTGAATTTCAGGAAAAGTATTTTGCCGGAAGGCTTTACCGCTAGAACTGTCTAACGTATTGCCTTTCTGTCAACTTCAAAAAGCCCATGCCGGTTACAGTATGCGTAAAGCTTGCGTACCCGGTTGATTTTAAAGCGGGCTTGAGCATCTGCTTCCGGGTAAAGTTTTACCAGCTGCACTCCCTGATCAGAAATTGCTACGATAAAGGAAATATAATGTTCCTTTGTCATAGGATGATTCATTGTCACATAATATTCATCTTCAACAATTTCGATATTCAGAGAGTGTTCGTTGTCAGGGCTTTCTGCTTCCAGAGGTGGTAATGTAATTCCACAACAGCTGATTACAGCCTCTCCAGTTGTTTGAATAACGTTTCCGCAGACAGGGCAAACATAAAACTTTCCCTTTACCATATTGCAGGATTTATTCAGGTTAGTTATATCTTCACCAGAAAGAAGTTCAATTACTGAAACATCTAGGGCCTTTCCAAGTGATTCGAGCAAGCCTATATCAGGAAAGCCCTTACCCGTTTCCCATTTACTTACGGCCTTGCTGGTTACAAAAATCTTCTGTGCAAGTTCTTCCTGAGTCATCTTCTTGTTTTCTCGGAGCCTTTTAATTACAGCTCCAGTAATATAGTTGTTCATGATTTTAGATTATCATAGCAGATTGGCTGATACAACCTACGCTTCGTGGAACAAAAAAAAAAATTTAAAACTTGAATTGGCAAAATAAGAGGAGTACAATAAATAAAGTAACAAAAAGTAATAATTCGAGGATTAAGCATGAAATCAATTGTAATCTACAACAGTCAGACAGGGTTTACCAAAAAATATGCAGAATGGATTTCAGAAGCAACCGGTTGCGTAGCAGTAGAATTCAAAAAAGCTTCAAAAATGGATCTTTTTGAATATGATGCCATTGTATTTGGAAGCTGGTGTAAGGCTGGACATATTCAGAATGTAAAATGGTTTAAGAAGATAATGCCTGAACTTGCTGAATCCGGAAAAAAACTTTTTGTATATTATGTTGGTGCAAGTCCTGCCGAAAGCCCGGAAGTTTTAGTTACAAAGGATATTAATTTTACAAGAGCACAACAGGAAATTGTTAAATTATTTTATTGTCCAGGCGGAATCAATTACGACAATATGGGCTTTGGCTCAAAGCTTGCAATGAAAATGCTTATTCAGGGAATGAAAGCTAAAAAGAATCCTACTGAGGATGAGCTTCGTATAATAAGAACTCTTTCTCAGAATTATGATATAACTGACAAAAAGTATGTAGAAGAGATTATTGCTGAAATAAAATAAACAAACTTATTGACGCGTTTTCTTTTTTTCTGTATGTTCAAAACATGATGTTCAATTTCGTGACTCAGGATACACGTTCTCTTACCACAACCACCACAAATGATGATGGCAAAAGAAGCGTATGCCCGGGGTACAAAGTGCGATAGATTGAACATATTTTTAATCTGATTAATCGACCACTTGCCTTCGAGTAAGTGGTCTTTTTTTTTGCTAGCAGGGCCCGCAGCAAAAGTCAAAGGAGGAATTATGGACTTGCATGACTACAAAGACGTAGCCGAGAACTACGACAGGTATCTTGATGTAATGTACAATCAGGAGTTCGACAAGCATGAAGGCTTTCAGGAGTTTTATCTTGAGCTTGCTAAGAAGTATGGTAAAGACGGCGTGATTGACGTTGCCTGTGGAACCGGTGCTGTTCTACTCTACCTTGCTGAGCATGGAGTAAAAGCTGATGGCACAGATTTGTCTGAGGAGATGTGTCGTGTCTGCGGGCAAAAGGCAGCAGATAAAAATCTTGATTTAAGAATCTTTCCTGGTAATATGACTGATTTTGATGCTGGCAGAAAATACTCTCTTGTGATTATTGCAAGAAGCGGTTTTATGCACTTGCCTGATCAGAAGTCGCAAATAGCGGCATTGAAAAATATGAGTCGTCATCTTGTGCCTGGTGGCATTCTGACACTCAATACTTTTGATCCATGGCCTGCAGTACAAGCCCAGCAGATGAATACAAAGCCAGATGATTATAGCTTCCGTTTGGAATATGTGAACAACGAAGGACACCGCGAAAAAATCTACAATGCGATTTCCTATAATCCCTGGACACAGATTATGAGCGGCAACTGGAAGTTTGAAACTTATGATGAAGACGGCAAGGTAATTGGAGAAAGAATCCGCCCTCTCACAATGCGGCAGACATACCGCTGGGAAATGTTCTTACTTGCAGAGCTTTGTGGATTTGAAGTTATAGACATTTACCGCGGCTACAAGGGCGACAAAGAAGATTTGAAGGACCCGATGAGCGCCGCAAAGTATCAGAGCAATCTGATCTGGATTTTACGTAAGAAATAGACATTTGTCATTGTCCGGCGGCTCCTGAGCTAAGACGAAGGGTGACCGGACTATCTACAGATAGGAGAAAACATGATTAGACAAATTGAAAAAGCTGAACTCCCCCTCTGCCTGGATTTTATCCATCTGTGTTTTTCAACAGTTGCAGAAAAGTTTGGACTAACAAAGGAAAACTGTCCCGGTCACAACGCCTTTATGCCTATGGAAAAGTTAGAGAACTTCTGGAACTGGGGATTTTTGATGTATGGACTTTTTGAGCAAAATCAAAAGGGAGATAAGGAGCTGGTCGGATATTTTTCAATCAGCAAGGATCCGGAGAAAAAAGATACCTGGATGCTTCATAATCTTTGTGTAAAGCCACAAATGAGAAATCAAGGTTATGGCAAAGAGCTTCTGGATTTTGCGAAAGAGAAAACCCGTGAGCTTGGCGGTAAAATACTATTTCTTGATTTTATTAATGATTACACAGAATTAAGAAACTGGTATTTTAAGAATGGCTTTGAGTTTAGGGGAACTGTAAAATATGAGCACCTGCCCTTCACTGTTGGATTTGCAGAATGTTATGTAGGAGAATAAAATGGACGAAATTATCAGACAAATCAAAAATCAGACAGAAATTAATTTTATTAATATCCGTGATCAGATTGAAGTTGCCGAGCTTGAGGCTATATTTGATGGTGTGAACGGTTCACGATATATTTTTCACAACCTTCATTCAATGGACAGATTTTTTATAAATCCTGTTAACTATATATATGAAGGTGAAAAGCTTTTTGGAATTCCAGAAAATCTGAGTGTAATTTCTACAGCTCGCGAAGGTTATGTGGAAGATACTTCAATTGTGATTTCTCGTGAAAAGCTGCTTGCATATTTTGAATATGTGAAAAGTAAAATCGAAAAATATTTTGACCAGCTTACCGGCGACCAGCTTCTTCAAAGACCGGAAGGCTGCGAGTATACAAGACTGGAATTGATTCTGGGCCAGTTTCGCCATCAGATGTGGCATGTGGGGCTTTCCTCTGCAATCACATTTGAAGGAAAGAAAATCTGGAATGAGTTTACTGGACTTAGTGGTCTTCGTAAAATGATTAAAATGAAAAATGAATAACAAGGAAACTCTATGGAAAACAAAATCGTATTACCTGACTATAAAAACTGCATAGCAAACTTACCTAACTCAATTTTAAAAAAGTTTGGATTGTCGACTAATGGAGATACACTTCCTCTTCTAGATAAATATCTTCAAAAGGATTACAAGAACGTAGTTGTAATTCTTCTGGACGGAATGGGAAAAGCAATTATTGAAAGGCACCTTAAGACTGAGGGAAGTTTCAGGTCTCACCTTGCAGGAATCTATTCTTCAACATTTCTTTCTACAACTGTTGCGGCTACTACTTCTGTTATGTCCGGCTTACAGCCTTGCCAGCATGCCTGGCTTGGCTGGGACTGTTATTATCCTCAGGTCGATGAAAATGTAACTGTATTTCTCAATAAGATTCAGGGAACTGAAAGACCAGCTGCTGATTATAATGTCGCATGGACTTTAACTCCTTATGAAAATATAACTAATAAAATCAAAAAGGCTGGAAAAGAGGCTTATCTTGTTGCTCCCTTTCTGGATTCTGCAATCGACAGCTTTGAAAAGATTTGTAAACATATAAAAAATATATGTAAATCAGAATCAAAGACTTCGGGTGCTGCTCGATGTCCAAGATATATTTACGCTTACTGGAATCAGCCTGATGGACTTTTACATACTTATGGCTGTGGCTCAAGTCAGGCACATGAGTGTATTGTTAATCTTGAAAAACAGGTTGCTGAACTTGCTGGAGACCTTGAAGATACTCTAGTTGTTGTTACCGCAGACCACGGACATATTGATAACGAGTTTGTTTACATTCAGGATTTTCCGGAGCTTTATGATTGTCTTATTCGTAAGCCATCTCTTGAGCCTCGCGTATTAAATCTTTTTATAAAAGATGGAAAGAAGGACTTTTTTGAAAAGGAGTTTAATCGCCTCTTTGGTGAAAAGTTTATCCTGATGCCAACAGAAGAAGTGATTGAAAAAAATCTGATGGGAATTGGTAACCACCACAAGATGTTCAGATCTATGCTAGGAGATTATATTGCGATTGCTACCAGCGATCTTGCAATCTATGCTAACGGACAAAAGTTTGTGTCGCTGCACGGAAGTCTCACTCCTGATGAAATGGAAATTCCGCTGATTATTTATCAGTAGTTTTGCAAGTTTGTAGATTTTAAATTTCAACAGTCTGAATCAGGGCAGAAATTGAGCGATCTGAAAAGTCGCCGGTTTCTGCCATTTTTTTGATATCGTCTGCTGTGTACTTTGATTCAGGGTAAACTACTACAACAGCCTTGTCGCCGTTTTGCAGGAAGTTTGATTCTCCCCAGGCTGTGTAGCGGGTTGCTCCTATTGAGACCAAAATCTGATCTGGGCGGCCAGCGGCTACCAGATAGTTGTGAATGTCTTCTGCAGGACCTTCGTTCTGCTGGTGGTTGAATTTGTCCAGTAACCAGTCTGTAAGCTTTTTGTAGATATAGCTATAGTCGCGGACTGCGGAGTTTTCACCGTAATCGTAAACTTCGCCATTTCGGATAAGGAAGCTGGCAATACGGTAGTCGTCAAGTTTAAAGCCTTTTTCAAAGCAGTCTGCTGGAATCTGATTTTCAGAAAAGCCCTTTGTGCAAGCACCCCAGTTTTTCTTTTCGCTTATTTTCTTTGCACCCTGTTTACGGATTGAGCAGTCGTTTGAGGCACCAAAGCTTACTGGTGTGAGTGAGGCCAGAGTGTTGTCTTCCCATGTGGTATTAAAGATGATTGCGCATTCTGGCTCTATCTGCAGCTTTTCTTCACCTTTTGGGAAAATTATCCGTTTCGGGTCAAATGGAAAGATTGTAAGAAATTCCGGAATTACAGAAACGTCTGAGGCCGAATTTGAGCTATTGTTCGGTAAAAATGTCGGAAAAATGGCTTTTGGAGCGTTTTGCTCGAGCGTTTTAACGTTTTTGAAGTCTGCGGCTTCGCCGGCCTGTTCCAGGTGTCCTGTAAAATTTCCTGCCACACCAAAGCATGGAATATCAGTTGTATCGTAAAAGTTCATTATCTTCCCTTTAACTTTTTAATAATTTTTTTATGCCAGAAGGCGCGAAGTTTTTCTGCGGTGCTGTATGGGCGGTAAATTGCCTTGAGCGGAATATCCCAGCTTCCTGTTCGGTGGATATTCTTTCCTCCGAAGTTTGCCTTGAACATATAAAGGCCATGCATAGGATGATTTTCGTCTTTACCCTCTGGCGGCATTCCGTACATGTCGTAGAACTTACTGCCGTAGGCTTTAGCGTCCTTCATAGCTGTCCACTGCAAAAGATGATTTGGCATAAGGTTGCGTTTGTTATTACTGCTTGCACCATAAAGGTAGATTGCTTCGTCGTGACTGAAAAGTGTCATGATAGAAGCAATTTCTTCGCCTTCGTGTTCTGCAATATATAGGCTGATTACAGGAACGTCCCGGCCTTTGCTGATTTCTTCTGCAGAAGATTTGATGAGATCCGCATAATATGCCTTTGCGTGGCTTGCATTTCCGTCGCGGGCATTTGTAATCTTTGTAAGCTCATAAAACTTGTCTATTTTTTCAGACAAGTTAATATCATTTCCTAAGTAACGATGAATTACAACGCCCTTTCTTTCGCTGAGTCGAATATTATAGCGCCACTTGGAATGCATTTTTTCGAGGATTTCTTCTTCAGTGCCTGTGAGATCTACAAGAGTGCTGTCTGGTGGCTGAATATCTACTGAGTTTTTGCGGAGCTTAAGACGGTCAGCGTAAGAAACCATTTTCATTCCATAATTGAAAAGTTCGCGGTCTTCAGGACTACTGAAAGCTACATCAGGATCAAAACGAATTGCAATTGTATTTGATGGCAGTTCTGGTTTGAGGGCTATTGCAAGTTCGTTTAAAAAGTGTGCAAATTCAATAGTCTGCGTTTCTGGAGTTATGATTTCTTTACCTGCGAGAGCTGAAGTGTCTCCTTCATCATCAAAAGCTTTATCTAAAATTTCTTCAGGTGTACATTCATACGGCAGTTTAGGAAAAAGCGGAATATATGCGATTGAGAAAAATCCTTTTGCGAAGCTGCGGTTGAGAACAGCGAGTTCGTTTTTTACATTGATAGTTTCTGCTTTTTCGTTGTTATGTCCATCTGCACATTCTTTATCAGAAGCATTCAGCGGAGGCAAAGTATATTCAATTTCAAAACGTCGGTAAGTCCAGCCGTGGCGTGCTTTAAACTCACACCAGAATGGCGTCTGCAAAAAAGTTCCGTCATTTTCGTGGGCGGAGCTTTCTATTTTTTTGATTTTTATGTCGAACATTTTATTTCCTAATTGACGGCACGAAGCACGGAATATTCAGCAGATGTTTTTTGAAATCCATTGCTTCAATTCTCTTCTGGATTACTGCAACCTTGCCTGCATCAATGTCAGAAGTTTTTCCTTCTGCAACTGCACGGAGCTCAGCATATGTAAAGCCAAGATTGTCTTCATCAGTTTTTCCTGACATTCCGTCTGTTGGTGCCTTGTGGCAGAGTTCTTCTGGAAGTCCGAGGGAAAGTCCCAGCTCCACTACTTCATCAACATAAAGATTTGCAAGCGGAGCAAAGTCACCTGCTCCGTCTCCCCATAATGTAAAGTATCCAGCCAGGCGTTCACTCAGGTTTCCATTATTTGAAACGCGGGCATTTCCTTCGAGTGCTGCAATTCCGTAAAGAGTTGCCATACGAAGTCTGGCTGGTGTATTTGTTTTATACTGAGGTGGAACTTCATCTGCTCCAAGAGAATCTTTGATTGAGCGTGTAAGTCCGTTATAAGCATCAGCAATATTTACTGTGTAATTTTTAATTCCAAGAAAAGCGCAGAGCTTTTTAGAATCTTCAATATCAGCCTGAACGCCGTTTGGCATCATTACGCCGATTACGCGATCTTTTCCAAGAACTTCGCAGCAAAGTGCTGAAACGGTAGAAGAATCTTTTCCTCCAGAGATACCGATTACAGCTTTTGTCTGTGTATTGCCATTCTTTTCAAAATAGTCGCGTATCCAGTTTATTGCTTCGTCTTTTATGCTCATTAGCCGATCTCCGAATTAAGAGCCTTTTCTGTCTTGATTTCTTTTCCGTCAGCAAGGAGCTTCTTTCCGGCAATCTGAACGATGCCTTCTTTTGCGGCAATCTGAACTGCAAAGAACTCATCACCTGTAATCTGCTCTTTCTTTGTGGCATTGGCATCAGCGCCTTCGAGAACTACCTTTGTTCCAGGTGCTGCCCATGAAGCATCGAGAACCTCAACGCAGTCTTTACCATCAGCATCTTTATAATCTCCGGCTAAAAGCATACCGCGGCTTTCAACACCACGCATTGTGCGAGGTGCGAGATTGCTTGCGATAATTACGTGCTTTCCAAGAAGATCGCTTTCTTTGAGGTACATACGGAGGCCGCTCTGAATTGTACGAGGAGTTCCGCTTCCGTCATCAAGAGTTTCGATATAAAGCTTTTCTCCTTCAGGATTTGGTTTTACATCAACAATCTTTGCTACAGTGAGTTCAATATTCTTGTTGAAGAAATCAGCCTGCTGGTCTACTGGAAGTACAGTTGGCTCGGACTTTTTCTTATCAGCCTTCTTTTCTTTCTTTTCAGCTTTCTGCTGCTTACCTGCAAACTTCTCGCGGAAGGCAAGCATAGTCTTCTGATCCATTGGCTTAAAGTAAACTTCAGTTGGTCCGACAGTAGTAAGGCCTTCGAACTTTCCAAGATCTTCCCAGGTGTAGCCAGGCTGAGTTTCCATTCCAACCTTCTTCACCTGAATAGACTTTCCAAAGTAGCTCATGATTTTCTGAGTATACTGTGGCATATAAGGATTCATCATAATCATTAAATCCTTAATTACATAGCAGAGGTTATGGATAAGGCTTTCAGCTACAGCAGGATTTTCTGTACGTGCCTTCCATGGCTCAGTTGCCTGGAACTTCTTGTTACAGATATCAGAAATCTCAAACATTGTGTGGAAAGCATCCTTGAGATCTGCCCATTCAAGTGATGCAGTTGCCTTAGCTTCAAGCTCGCGAACCTTTGTCCAGAGCTCTTCATCAACTGGGGCATCAGGAATCTTTCCTTCATAATATTTATTTACAAACAGGAGTGTGCGGTTTACAAGGTTTCCAAGGTTACCAATCAGCTCGCCGTTAAGTTTTTCCATAAAGTCTTTCCAGGTGAACTGATAGTCCTGCTTTTCAGGACGGTTATAGAAAATATAGAAACGCCATGCATCAGCAGGGATTCCAGACTCAATAGCATCCGAACCAAATACACCAACACCAAGACTCTTAGAGAACTTTCCGTCTTCGTAGTTCAAGAACTCAGTAGAAGACATGTGGTGAAGCTTTGTCCACTCGTGAGGAGAACCCAACATTGTTGAAGGGAAAATTACAGTGTGGAAAGGAATATTGTCTTTTCCGATGAACTGGAAGAGATCTACCTTAGGCTTATTCTTGCCCTCTTCGCTCTCGCTTGGAATCCACCAGCTCTTCCAGTCAAAGCTCTGCTTGCCTGCCTTTACAAGCTCATCAGCCAGCTGCTTTGTGATAGAAATATATCCGATTGGCGCATTAAACCAAACATAGAAAACCTTGTTTTCATAACCAGGCTTTGGAACAGGAATACCCCACTTAAGGTCGCGGGTAATAGCACGTTCCTGAAGACCATCACGAATCCAGGCCTTAGTCATGTTGATGGCATTGTCAGCCCAGCGTCCCTCTACACTAGCTTTTTCCATCCATTCGTTGAGCTTGCCGCTCATTGCAGGAAGGTCAATGTAAAGGTGTTTTGTTTCGCGAACTTCCGGAGTTCCACCGCAGGTATGACAGCGAGGTTCTTTAAGTTCAGTAGGATCAAGCAGAGAACCACACTTATCGCACTGGTCTCCGCGCGCCTTTTCGTAACCGCACTTAGGACAGGTTCCGTCCACATAGCGGTCTGCAAGGAACATATTACAGTGAGGACAGAAAAGCTGCTTGTTTACGTGCTCGTGAATAAGGCCGGCTTTGTCCAGGTCGTTGAAAAGAGCCTGTGTAATTTCAGTACACTGCTCGTTAGAAGTGCGGCCGAATTTATCAAAATCAATTTTAAACCATTCATAGATTTTTGTGTGCTCGCCATAGTAGTGGTCGCAGAGAGCACGAGGCTCAGTCTTTTCTTCAAGAGCCTTAGTTTCGGTTGCGGTACCGTATTCATCAACACCACAAACATAAAGAGTGTCGTAACCACGGCTGCGACAGAAACGCGCAAAAACATCGCCCGAAAGCGACTGAATTATATTTCCCAAATGTGGAATGTTATTAACGTAAGGTAAAGCTGCTGTGATAAGTCGTCTGTTCATTGTATGAAATCCTAAAAAAAATAAGATAATGGTTGAGTCGGCAAGCACAGCTTGCCTCTGAGCCGTTCTTTCGATAATCCTAAAACAACCCTCACGGCTTGTTTTTTAACGGATTTTCGATATTAGGCTATTATAATGTTTTTCTTCAATATATTCAATTAACACGCTTGGGGTGCCTTACCGTTGTGCTTTGCTAATTACGTCTTCAAAGAAATCCTTATACTCATCTTCCTTCATTTGAACGTAGCCTGCCCTGTTTTCTGGACCAACTTTTTCTAAGATTTCTTCTTTTATCTGATTATATCTGTCGCGAGCTTCATCATGAGTTCTCAAAAAATCACGGAACAAAATATGTCGATTGAATTCTTCATTATTAATAGAACATACATAAAGATGATGATCAATCGTATCTAGAACTTCATTGTGAATTTCACCGGTACGACCAAAAGCTTCTCTTCCTTTAATCCCCAAATCACCTTCATGCTTATAACCTATTTTTGCCAGTTCCATTTTTACGGTTTCAAAATCATCCCAATTATCAAGTCCAACATCAATATCAATAATCGGTTTTGCCTTCATTCCTGGAATTGATGTACTGCCGACATGCTGAATATCAGCCGCCATTGTTAGGACTGTAAGTAATTCTTTCTTAATTTTCAAAAAATCATTAGGCCACTTTTTATCATATTCAATAACAACCATTTTCAATATCCTCATCATTTTTTTATAATACTTTTGACTATAATAAAAACTCTATGAAAAAGTCTAGCAAATTATATTAAGATACTTATGAAAAATTCACAATAAAGTTATGAAAAATTAATCTCTACAAATGATAACTTCTGTTGTAAAATAATAATAATTGGAGGATTTTTAATGAAAAAAATTATTAAAATTGTCAGTCTATTTATTATGGCTACGATTCTAGCAGGTTGTGCTCAAGGTTCAGGTAGAGAAGAAAACTTTAGCAATACAACAGTATTTAATCCAAACTCAACAAAAGTTAAATTAATTGGGGTATCAAAAGCTCGTTCGGCTGAGAATGATGATGTAGTATGTGAAGTTGATCCTTTTAAAACAAAAGTGGTTGAACTTGGAGATGACCATGAATATTACTTTACTGATGCAGAAGGAAACAAGATTGCTGATCTTTCAAAAAGCGATAGTGGTCAATATTTACCGGTTTATCTGGAATTGAATGAACCGAAAGAAAATACTGAATATCTTATTTTTTGAATCAGTATAAAACTGATTATGTTCTGGAAGATTACCTGCGTTATGATGGAAATGGAAGAACTTATAATACCTATAACTTGTATTTGTATGAAATAGTAAATGCAGATGATTTAGATGCATATAAATACGCAGACAATATTTATATAAGAACATACCCTTCTGCAAATTGTTGGGTGGATAATGAAGCATATGCATCAAATACATTAGGAACAAAAATCACTTATACAAAAGCATTTTTCGATCAAAACTTTGAGGATCTTTCTAATCCTTGGGCAGCCTGGGGCTGGAGTACATATAATGAAAAATTTGATACGTGGTTCTGTCATCGTGTTGTAAGTTTTGTATTAAAAGTTAAGAATGGAGAACAAATAATAAAAGAACCTAAAGAAAAAGCTTCTGTAAATACAATTATTCAGGCTGTATATTCTGAAAATCCAGATTGGAAAGAAAACTGGTCCATTGGATTGCCAACTGGTGATAATACAAAATGGAAGGTTTCTGAAATTTGGTTATATTCAGATACAAAATTATATTTTGATTCCAAGTTTTATTCTAAGGAATCTGAATTTCAAAATAAACTTCAAGAAAAACTTCCGGGCTGTAAAGTATATTTAATTCCAATAAACAGCAATTCTTACACTGGTTGGATGCCTCAAAATTCTAAATATGCTCTATGTATTCGTTTGGAAAGCAGAAACTGTTATGTACAAAATGTATGGTGTGAAAATGTAGCAACAAGTTTACTGAAAGAGGTTTATGAAATTTTGGAAACTGATGCAAAAAACTTAATAATAAATAATTAGGAGATTTATGATGAAGAAATTATTTACAACAACATTGCTTCTTTCAGCTGTATTTACACTCACCTTTGCAGCACCAAAGAAAGCAAACAACGTAAAACTTGATGTAAAAAAGAAATTTGAAATTGAAGGTGTAAAGCTTGGTACAATTACCTGGGCTGGCGCTTTAGTTGATGACAAAGGTGAAGTTCGATGGAATCAGCTGCAGGAAGGTGACTGGGCTGAAACTGGCTGGACACTTCGTGGTGTTGATTTGACTCAGTATGGTGGAATCAGAGTTGAACTTGCACCAAAACAGCCAACTGATGATATGTACATTCTTCTTTCCAATAATGCTGGAGATAAGAATTGTGGCTTCCGTTTTGCAAAAGATGGTATTGCCTATGCTTTCTTTAATGGAACAGGGAGAGCTTGGATAGATGATGGTATGGATATGCCTGATCCAGCACTAGGATTTGATATTAAAATTAGTGGAAATGTAAAAAAATATAAAAAGACCTTAATTAAAAGCGTTGAATTGATTAAAAAAGAGGATGTTCCAGATTCTTCTAAGCTTGAGACTATGGGCATGCCTTTTGGAACTTGGATATGGGAAGCTCGTGTTATAGGAAATGAAATTACCTGGATGAAAGGTACAACTGGTGGAGATGCCGGCTGGAACTTTAATGGAATTGATCTTTCTGATTATGATAGAGTTCGGGTTGAAATTGAAAGTAATGATGCTCCGCATTTAGGTCTCAGACTTTGCGATGGTGAACATAATAACTGGCATGGATTTGATCATCAGGTTGAACCGAATGTATATGAAATTGATTTGACTGGTGAAGGTGCTTCATGGACTGGCGATAATGCTACTCCAATTGATAAATCAAAAGGATTACAAATCTTTTTCCAGACATGGAATGATAATAAGTCTCTTACAAAAGATTATAAAACAGTAGTAAAAAGCATACAGTTCTTAAGTGGCAAAAAACTTGCAAATGAAAATTTAAGAGTTCTTGGTGTTGATTTAGGTTCATCTGGCTGGGCTGCTGCTGCTTATGATGGTGGTATTGTTGATTGGGGAGACGGAAAAGAAAAATATCCTTGTATTGGCTGGAATGTAAAAGGAATTGATTTTTCTGAATATAATAAAATCCGTGTTGAAGTTGCCCCAGAAACTTCTGCATTGCCTCTTACTTTGACTTTATTCCAGGAGCAACCTGATAGTGGAAAACAGTTTAGAGCGATTTCACCAACAGTTCTGGAAGCAAATCTAGATGGTTCTGGCAGTGAATTTGAATGGAGCAACAAAGGCAAGTGGGATTCTTCAAAAAAGATTGATCAAATCTGGCTTCGTTATGACAAGTTACAGAAAAAAGGTGTGAAAACAATAATTAAATCTGTTACTTTATTAAAGGATGATGATTCTGATTCTCAGCCAGAAAGACTTATCTTAGGCGGTGCAAAGTTAGGATCTAAAAGTCAGCCTGGTTTCTGGATTGATGATGATTATGCAATTCACTGGATAAAAGCTGGCTATTCTGAATTTGGCTGGAGATTTGAAAAACTTGAAGGTGATATTCTTGAAATAAAAGTTACTTCAACAGAGATTCCATTGAATTTGAAAATCCGTGATAACAAGAAGAATGAGGCAGAATGGACAGATGATGGTTCTCACCTCTTCCGTATTGATTTGAAAACAAAGAAAATGCTGCGCGCCTCTGGTGGTAAAAAAGATCCAAACTGGACAAGTCAGACAAAATCATTTGATTTCTCTGAAGGTGGCGAAGTTATCTTTGTACCAACAAACGGAGTTTCAAAAGAAGGAAAGAAAACTGTTGTTGAATATGTAAAGGTTGAGTAAGCCTATAATCGAAAATCCTAAAATGGCTCAGAGGCAAGCTATGCTTGCCGACATATTAAACTTCAAAACATCTTACCCTATGACTGTCGGAAACTTGCTTAAAGTCCGGCAGTTCTTTTTTACAGCGTTCTGTTGCCTTTGGACAGCGGTACGCAAACGGACAGCAGTTTTCCTGCTGAAGAGTTGTTTTTACTTCCTGATTTGAATTATTAAGAACTCCCTGTGCTCCTTCAAACAACAGCTTTGTATATGGATGCATTGCGGTTTTATAAAGGTCTGCGGCTGGTGCTTCTTCTACAAGATAGCCGCGGTACATTACTCCGATTGTATCACAGAAATAGCAGGCAACCTTTAAGTCATGTGTAATGAAAATATAACTGAGATTACGAGCCTTTCGTAAATCCTGAAGCAACTTTAAAACCTGTCCTTGAATTGAAACGTCGAGAGCTGAAACAACTTCGTCACAAATCAAAAGAGACGGATTCATTATGAGGCCACGGGCAATGGAAATACGCTGGCGCTGGCCGCCGCTGAATTCTGCAGGACGGCGGTCTAAGTCTTCGGCAGACAAGCCTACCTCTGTAATAATTTTTTCTGCTAGTTCACGGGCGGCGGCTTTTCCCTGCCACAGCGAAGAATATTTAAGACCTGTTGTAAGGACATTGTACACTGTTAGCCTTGGATTTAGAGAACGTGCCGGGTCCTGGAAAATGTATTTTACTTTTTCACGGTAAAGACGAAGCTGATTTTTTTTATAGGCATCGACTTCTGTTGGTAAAATTTCATTGGCATCAAAATATTTTATTGAACCACTTGTCTGTTTATAAAGTTGAATTAAAAGTCTTGCTGTGGTTGTTTTGCCACAGCCGGATTCTCCAGCTAAGCCGTAGGTTGTTCCTCGTTTTATCGAAAATGATACATCATTTACGGCATAGACATTATGTTTGTTTTTTGCAAAAAAGCCTGCTTCCAGATTGAAGTTTTTTGAAAGATTATTTACTTCGATGATGTTTTCGTTACTCATTAGTTCTGTCCTCCTTCTTCATCTGTGTAGTGAGTTCCAAATTCTATAAGTGAAGAAACAAGCTTTTGTGTATATTCTTCCTGAGGATTTTTTATAATCTGTTCTGGCGTTCCAGTCTCAATAATCTGACCTTTATACATTACAGCAATTCGGTCTGAAATCTGGGCAACAAGATTGATATTATGGCTGATGAAGATGATAGAAAGATTTCGTTCTTTCTGTAGTTTCAAAAGCAGAGATATAATCTGTGCCTGAATTGTTACATCGAGAGCGGTTGTAGGCTCATCCGCAATTAAAAGTTCACAGTTTTGAGCAAGCGCAAGTGCAATGCCAATTCTTTGCAACTGACCACCAGAGAACTGATGTGGATAAGATTTTAAGCGGCTTTCCGGTTCTGGAATTCCAACTTGAGTAAGAAGGTCTATTGTCTTTTTGTCTGCATCTTCTCGTGTAATTTTTGGTTCGAGGATTCTGAATGTTTCAAAGAAAATGCTTCCAACATTCTGAAGCGGATCATAAGAGCGGCCCGGCTCCTGGAATATAAGTGCAATTTTTTGGCCGCGATATTCGCGGAGTTCTTTTTGAGAAAGTGAAAGAAGGTCTGTTCCCTTGTAATAAATGTGTCCTGTGCATTCTGCGTTTTGTGGTAGGAGTCCCGGGATGGCAGTTGTGGAAACTGATTTGCCGCTTCCTGATTCACCTACGAGTCCGAGAATTTCTCCTTTTTTTACTTCAAAGTTTACACCGCGGCTGGCATAGACTGGAGTCCACTCTGTACCTAGGAGAACGTGGAAGGTAACGTGAAGGTCTTGGACAGTGAGTAAGTTGTCGCTAACAATTGTGTCTGGGGTCTTAGAGGCGGAACCTTTAGTAGAGCGAGAGTTAAATCGTCTCTTAAATATTGCACTATATGGGTCATAGAAATCTCGGAGTGCATCTCCAATAAAATTAAAGGCCAGTGTTACAAGCAAAAGCATGAGTACCGGATAAAGCAGCCACGGGAAGTTCTTGAGATTTGAGAGAGTTGAAATATCTCGGTTAATGAGTGAGCCCCAGCTAACAGCCGGGTCGCTGATACCAAGCCCAAGATACGAAAGTGTTGTTTCGCTCATAATAAAGCCTGGAACACTCAGCGTAATGCTAACAATGAGAAGACTTGAGATTTGCGGAATTATGTGTCCGAAAATTACAACAAGAGATGGCACTCCTTCGAGTTTTGTATTTAGAATAAATTCTTCGCGTTTTACTGCATGGACAATTCCGCGAACAGTTCTTGCACTACCCGGCCAGCCAACCAGCGAAAGAATCAGTGTGATTATCATATACGAAGTGCCCGAATCCATGCGGCTGTTTAAAAGTGAACGAAGGAAAAGTATGAAGTAGAGACTTGGAATCAGCATGAAGAATTCTGCAAAGCGCATTATGAGCCAGTCAGTCTTTCCACCGAAGTATCCTGAGATGCCGCCAAAGATTATTGCAAGTATCATTGAGATTGCAGTAGCCACAAAACCGATCGTAAGTGAAATGCGGCTTCCGTAAATTATTCGGCTGAAAAGGTCACGGCCCAAATGGTCTGCTCCAAGAATATATACCGGATAAGCCTGATCTTTTGTACCAAAGAGGTGCAGGTTGCAGGGAATAAATCCAAACAACTTATATTCATAGCCTTTCGCAAATAAAACAAAATCGTGGGTGTAGCCTTCGTCTTTTACGATTGCATATTTCCAGTTGATTTTACTTATAGTGCGGCATTCACGAACCTTGAGCCCGTGCGAAGTAAGCTGCAGGTTTGCCGGATGGTAGGTATTATTTTCAAAGGTCTGTGTCGGCTGATAAGGCGAAAAGAACTCTGCAAAAATCATTACGAAATATACGAGGGCAAGGAAAATCAGTGATGTCATAGCAAGTGGTCGTTTCTTAAAGTATTGTGCTAACTTTTTCATATGTGCCCCCTACTCGTTTCCATATCTGATTCTTGGATCTACAATGGCAAGCAGAATATCGCTGATTACCATTCCAACAAGAACGAGTGCTGAAATAAACATGCTGTTTGCAAGAACAAGATTTATATCTTCCTGAAGAACTGCGTCGTACATAAGACGTCCAATTCCAGGATAAGCAAAAATAATTTCGAGTACGAGAGAACCAGAGAAAAGTCCCGCAAGAAGATTTGCGCTTCCTGTGATATACGGGTTTAAGGTATTACGGAAGGCATGATTCAGATAAACTCTTTTTTCGCTGATGCCTCGTGAACGCAGAGCGAAGATGTAAGGCATTCCCATCTGGTCCAGCATTGTGGCGCGAATCATTCGCATGGTGCCGCCTAGGCCGCCGAGGAAAGAAGCCAGTAGTGGCAGGAAAACATGATGCGCATAACTGAAGGTAAACTTCATTGGTGCATCCTTAAATGGGAAATCCGGATATGCTGTAACCGGAAAAAGATTTGTGATTGATGCAAAAAGTTGAAGTAAAATCAAAAGCAGAATTCCCGGGAATGCGTGGAAGAAAAGCGCAAAGAAGGTTGCGCCCACATCCAGCCTTGTTCCTGCCTTACTTGAGAAAAAGACTCCGAGCAGAAATGAGAATGTAGTTATAAATACAAGAGATATAAGATTAAGCAGCACTGAATTCCAGAGCCGGGATTTTATTAAAAAGCCAACTGGTGCTTTTGAAATCAGGCTTGTTCCAAGATCATGATTTACTATAACTCGTTTGAGCCATTTAAAGTACTGGACGTAAAATGGTTTATCAAGTCCGAGCTCTGCACGCAAAGCGTCCATTTGTTCTGCGGAAAAGTTTTTATCTTGAGAGCCGCCTGTTGCTGATGTCTGATTTTTAGCTCCCGGATTTTCTGTATTTGTAAGAAGCTGTTGTGTCATCATCTGGTCAACGATATCTCCAGGTGCAAGTTCCATAAGTCCAAAAAGAGCAAAGCCTAAAAGAAAAAGCAAAACAAGCATGGTAAGGATTCGACCTGTTATAAAAGATGCAAGCGGCGCTTTTGCTCTAAATGCCTTACCTGGGGCCGTTACTGTCGCTTCTAATTTCAAAAAAAAGATTTTTAGTTTTTTCATATTTATATTAATCCCGTGTCATCAATTTTCTTTAAGATATACGTGCTCTAAAAGTGCACCATTTTTATTATCATAATAAACGTTTGTAAGGTCCCACTTATTGCGGATAGCAAAGAAAGTTTTCGAACGCATGAGATAAATTACAGGACACTGCTCCAGAATAATGCTCTGATATTCATCCCAGATTGCTTTTGCTTTGTCGTGATCGATTGTGTAACAACCTTCGTTATAAAGATAATCTACGCGGGCTTCCCATTCAGTTTCAGGCTCTTCCTGCAGCGGATACCATAAGTGAAGGTTTCCATAACTTGGCCATACGTTTGAACCTTGTGAAGGAAAAAGATTTGAACCAAGTCCAATAAAAACTGACTGCCAGTCGTAAGTTGCTGTAAGCATTTCTACAAGCTTCTGAAAATCAATCTGACGTACATTAATTGTGATTCCAACTTTACCGCATTCATCAGCAACAATCTGAGCCATATCATTTGCAGTTGTTCCACCGCTGGAAATCAAAAGATCAAACTCTACTTTGTTTCCTTTGTCGTCATAATAAAATCCGTCTTTTTTTACAAAGCCGATTGACTGAAGCAGTTCTTCTGCCCTTTGCGGATTATATTTATATTGCAAGGTAATATTAGGATTATAATAAGGATTAGGTTCTGGGAAGAAGGAATACTTAGCTTCTGCAAGACCTCGGTAAGTTTGAAGAGCTACTCTGTCGCGATTGAAAAGACAGCTCATTGCCTGGCGGAATTCTTTTTTAGTAAACCAGTTGTAATAAGGTTTATCTTTATTCTGAGGATTTTGATTGAAGCTCCACATTGAAGAGCCCATTGAACCTTCTGCATTAAAGACTGTGTAATCTTCTTTTTGATTTGCAACAAGGTCTTCTACCTGTTCTGGTGTCGGGCTGTAAACTTCTGTCTGGCCCTGTTTGAAAAGAAGATAGTCTGTGTTTGAATCTCCAACAATCTGATAAATCTTTTGTTCCGGATATGGAATTGAGTTTTCTTTTTCATCCTTGTCCCAATAATTTGGATTTCGTGTAAATACAAGTCTTTGTGCCGGAATGTATTCTGTGATATACCATTGGCCGCATGAAGGTATTTCTTTTGGATCTTTGTCTACACTGAACAAAGCTTTTATTCCATCTGCTCCACCTTTTTCTTTTGCCGGCTTAAAAATGAAAGATGGACAAAGTTCCATATTTGTAGACAGCAAAGGATCTGCAACTATACGTGGATAAACAAAATCAAAATTTTTATCATCAATTTTTATACAGTCAATATGAGCTTCGGAACCATCTTCCAAAACAACCCATTGTGAACCGTAACCGCTCGACCCCATTGTCGGGTCTCCGTCAATTTCGTTATACCAGAAAACAAAATCATCAGAAGTGACTGGAACTTTTTTGTCCGAGCCATACCAGGTCCAGTAATAATCATCGCGGATTGTAAAATGTACTGTAAGAGTATTTTTTTCTTCGTCAGTTTCGATTCTGTAAAAGGCTGCACGTGGTTTCCATTCTCGGGCTGTCATATCATAATCGCTAAGGGCTTCAAGCGTCATTCCTATAATTGAAGCACTTGTACCATCGCGTTGTGCAATTAACTGATTAAAGGTTTTTGGATCCGATAAAATTGTATCATACCAGATACCACCAATATTACCTGCCTTGAAATTTTCACCTTTCCAGGGCTTTGTTCTTGTGTTTTGAATTAATTGATTATTAAGATTCTGGGAATATTGTTCAATTTCTTCCAGTGTCATTTCCGGAAGTTTTGAACAGGCTGCGAATACAAGGCATAATGCACCTGTAATTGCGCATAAAGTTTTTGTTCTCATAAAATTTCCACCCATATATATTTTACAATACTAAGGTGGATTTTTAAAGTTGAAATTGAAATATAAGAAAAATTTATTAGATTAGCCTTTAAGACCGCCGGTGCTAACGCCGTTTACAATATATCTTCTTGTTAGAATAAAAAGAATAATCATTGGCAGGACGACTATGGTTGAAGCCGCCATAAGATATTCAGAATAACTTGCGGCTTCAGTTGTGAAAACCTGAAGTCCATATGGAAGTGTTCGGCTCTTAGCATCTGAAGTTACATAAAGAGGCCACATAAAACTGTTCCAGGAAGAAAGAGCGTTCAAAAGAATAATTGTAAAAATTGAAGGCTTTGCAATAGGCACCATAATGCGCCACAGATACATCCAGTTTGAGGCACCATCTATTCGCGCTGAATAATACAGACTGTCAGAAATTGTATCAAAAAAGTTCTTCAAAATGTAAGTATAAAAGATGCTTGAAACAAATGGCATAACTAAAGCTGGAATTGTGTTGTAGAGCTTAAGTTTTACAATTGTCGTATAGTTAGTGATGATTAACATTTCAAAGGGAATCATCATAAGGCTGAGCAGAATTGAAAAGATAAGGCTGCGGCCCGGAAACTTCATTTTTGAAAATGCAAAGGCTCCGAGAATTGTTGTGGTTGTTGTTGTAAGAACAGAAAGTACCATTACAATTACAGAGTTTATAAAATATTTTCCAAAAGGAGCCATAGAAAAGGCTTCGCGATAATTTACAAAAGAAAAACTAGTCGGCCAGAATTTCGGCGGAAACATAATCGCTTCTGCATGAGTCTTGAAGGAAGTAAGAATCATCCAAATGAATGGGAAAATCATCAGGAGGGAGCCAAGAATCAAAAAGAGATAGACTGGAATTTTATGCCATGAAAAGTGAGTGATTTTTTTCATTACAGGCCCTTCCTGCTCATTCGTTTTTTGAGATATAGTTCAAGCAAAGTCACTACAAAAATACAGAGGAAAAGAATAACTGCAGCGGCGGCGGCATAACCGTACTTGCGTTTTTCCATCATTGCGTATCTGATGTAATAAACAACTGTATAGAGATTATAGTAAGGTCCAGGTTTGCCGTAGAAAAGCGGATAAAGCTCACTGAAAACCTTAAAGCAGCTGATTGTGTTTACAATACAAACCAAAAAGATTGTTGGTGATAAAAGAGGAACTGTAATGCGGAAGAAAATACGTAGCGGCTTAGCACCATCCACGCGAGCAACTGTATAATAAGTTTCATTAATATTCTGCATGCCTGAAAGTAGAATGATAATTGTAAAAGGAAGAATATTCCAGGTTCCAAATATGATAAGGGCAAGAAGTGACCAGCGAGATTCAGTCACCCAACCGATTTTTTCGATTCCAAATTTTGTGAGTACCCAGTTGATGATTCCGTACTGCTGGTTATACATGAGACGCCAGATAAGGCCAACGGCAGTTACAGAAGTTACCATTGGTAAAAAGAAGGCAGTCTGAAAAATTGCAGAACCGCGAACTTTTTTATTTAAGAGATTTGCAAAGAAAAGAGCGATAGCTGTACTTACCGGAACAACAAATAAAACGTAGAGAGCTGTGTTCTTCAATCCTGATGTAAATTTATCATCAGTTAAAACATATTTATAGTTTTCAAAATTGATTGCTTTAAAAGTACCGCGAAGGTAGCTGTAGTTTTCTTTAAATGAAATTGTAAAAACGTTGATTACAGGATAAAGCGTAAAGATGATTATGAAAATTAAAAAAGGAGAAAGATAAAGCCAGGGCTCTATTTTGGAAAAAACTTCGTGTCTTTTTTGAGAATAACTCATCGTGATTCCTTTTCAATAGATCTCGAATCAAGTTCGGGATGACAACGGTGGCCTTCTTTATCAAAAGTGAATACGCCTTTTTTCTTGAGACCGACTTTGATTTTTGAACCACTGCCCACATTCATATCATCAAGATTCAAAATGGCGCGAATCGTGTTTCCAAGATATGTCATAGTTACAATCTGGTCTTTACCCATTTCGCTGATGAATTGAATCTCGGCTTCAGTCCCATTGTCATCAAGAATAAAGGCTTCCGGTCGGATTGCTGTGATTTTATCATCCTCGACAATTTTATTAGCCGGCGGATTTCCCAAAAACTCAGCAACAAAAAGAGAATTTGGATTTACATAAAGTTCCTGACAAAGGCCGCTCTGAATCAAAAGACCGTCCTTCATCAAAAGAATAGAATCAGAAATAGACATTGCCTCTTCCTGATCGTGAGTTACAAAAACAGTAGTTACGCCAGTCTCTTTCTGAATACGGCGGATTTCTTCGCGCATCTCAAGACGGAGTCTGGCATCAAGATTTGAAAGCGGCTCATCCATTAAAAGCAGCTGAGGCTTTTTTACCATTGCACGGGCAATAGCAACACGCTGCTGCTGACCACCGCTGAGTTCGGAAGGATAACGCTTCAATAAATTATCAACATGAACAAGCTTTGCAATTTCCTCTACCCTTGCCTTGCGCTCTTCTTTTTTTACCTTCTGCACTTCAAGTGGAAAAGCAATGTTTTCTGCCACTGTCATGTGAGGATAAAGCGCATAGTTTTGAAATACCATGCCGATATTTCTCTGATCTGGAGGAAGTTTTGTTACATCCTTGTCATCAAAAAAAATCTGACCTTCTGTAACAGGAATAATTCCACAAAGCATATTGAGCAGAGTTGATTTTCCGCAGCCCGAAGGACCAAGCAGACAAATCAAATGTCCGTCCTGGAGTTCTGCGGAAAAATTACTTACCGCTGTAGTGTGACCAAACTTTTTTGTTACGTTATCGATTCGAACTTTCATATATTATGTCGACGACTAGCGTCCGTTAAGTGCGTCGTTACACTGCTTTTCAATTGCAGCTACGGCTTCTTTTGCAGTCATCTTTCCATCAACTACATAGTTGAGATATTCTTCAAGAATCTTACGAACAGCAGCTGAACCTGTTACGTTAGGGAACGAACCAGAAACAGCCATGTTAGCCTGAACATAAGGAAGAGCTGAAGTCTTTGGAAGATTTTTCAAATAATCAACATATTCAGGAACATCAGCTGAAGTTCCATAAGGACAAAGTGCAGAGTTAGCGATTGCCCACTTAGCAGC
>CADANN010000013.1 GCA_902789325.1 uncultured Spirochaetaceae bacterium | reverse complement strand
TGTACTTGCAATCCTCGGTGAAAACGCTCTTCAGAATTATCTTATGGATGAAATCCAGAACGTTTACCGCCAGCAGGGTGTAGACATCAACGATAAGCACATTGGTATTATCGTTCGCCAGATGCTCCGCAAGATTGAAATCGTATCAGTTGGTGATACAAAGTTCATCTTCGGACAGCAGGTTGATAAGTATAAGTTCCATGAAGAGAACGAGCGTGTAATCGCTGCCGGTGGACAGCCAGCTATTGGCCGCCCAATGTTCCAGGGTATTACAAAGGCTTCTCTTGGTGTAGACTCATTCATTTCTGCTGCATCATTCCAGGAAACAACACGCGTTCTTACAAACGCTGCAATTTCTGGAGCAACTGATGGTCTCCACGGAATCAAGGAGAACGTTGCAATCGGTCATATGATTCCTGCCGGAACTGGTATCAAGAATTACAAGGATATCAAGTTGTTCGATGATAGCGACCGTGACCTTGACGCTCAGATGAACGAGATTCTTGAACGCCGTCGTCTTGAGGCTGAACAGGAATCACAGCTTGAAGAACCAAGCTTTGATACAGAAGATAATGACTAAAAAAATAACCGACAATTAAGGTCGGGCTCGGAGTGAAAAATGACTGGCGACAACATCATTCCCGTTGGCGACAGTCATTTTTTCACGGGAGAGAACGGCCTTGAGATGTCGATTTTTTTTAATTTTTTTTAGTTATTAACAGTTAAAGTGTTGAATTCATTTTTTGAATTTACTATAATCGTTAAACCTATCCTTTTTAGGGATTTTTAATACTTCCGGGGTGCTGACCGGAACAAACAGGAGAATAGGCGATGCCTACAATTAATCAATTAATTCATCAGGGTCGTAAGTCTGCTGCAAACAGAACTAAAGCTCCCGCACTTGAGGGCTGTCCGCAGAAACGTGGTGTTTGTACACGTGTTATGACTCAGACACCTAAGAAACCAAACTCAGCGCTTAGAAAGATTGCGCGTGTTCGTTTGTCAAATGGTATTGAAGTTACTGCATACATTCCAGGTATTGGACACAACTTGCAGGAACACTCAGTTGTTTTAGTACGCGGTGGTCGTGTAAAGGACCTTCCTGGTGTACGTTATCATATCATCCGTGGTACAAAAGATACTCTTGGAGTTGAAGACCGCAAGCGCGGACGCTCTAAGTACGGTGCTAAGAGACCAAAGGCATAATGGAGGACTAAGATGGGAAGACATAAGAAATCAATCGAACGTCCGATGTTGCCGGATGTAAAATACAACTCTAAGGTTGTTTCAAAATTTGTTTGCCGTATGATGTTGGATGGAAAGAAATCTATCTGTACAAAGATTGTTTACGAAGCAATGGATAATCTTAAGGCAAAGACAGATAAAGATCCTTTGGAAGTTCTTCTTAAGGCTCTTGAAAATGTAAAACCAATGGTAGAAGTTAAGTCTCGCCGCGTTGGTGGTGCTACTTACCAGGTTCCAATGGAAATTCGTGAATCACGTCGTGAAGCACTTGCAATGAGATGGATCATCGATGCAGCTCGTTCTAGAAGCGGACACGGAATGGCAGACACATTGGCTGCTGAACTTCTTGATGCTTACAACAACACTGGTACAGCTTACAAGAAGCGTGAAGATGTACATAAGATGGCTGAAGCTAACAAGGCTTTTGCTCACTACAGATGGTAGTTTAATAACTGCCTTCTATATAAAACGGGAGATTACCTCTGGTAGCTCCCGTTTTTTTTGTTTTTGCAGAATTTGTGTTAAATGCGAAGTTTTACATTATTTTCATAAATTCAACATTTAGCGCTTGAATTTATTTTTTAAATTTTGTATATTGTTTGAACTTGCCCTTTTTGAAATTACAGGGGTATTGGGTTCTTTGAGAAGTCAGGCAAAACTGTAGTGAATACAGATTTGGTATCACCGTAAAGTTAATCAGTTATGATTTTCAGGTAGATACGGCCCTTAATGTGGTTAATTTTCACCGTTGGTGATGATTATATAAGACAACTGATTATGGGTTCCGGCTGGTTTTACAAACCAAACTCGAATATACCAAACCAGTTGTCAGTCAGGTGATAATGATCGGTGGTACCGGGTTACGACATTTCGAATAATATGGAATGTTATGAAATATGTTAAATATCCGTTTCTATCAATTATTATCTACTCTTTCAAATAGTGTGTCTGCGAATGCGGAGGATCTTGGTAAAAGATTTGTATGCATTCTGGCTTAAAGTGCAGCACATAAAAAATATTAATGCCGGACGTGAAAAATATTAATCCGGCAAGGAGAAAAACATGGCTAAGGAGAAGTTCGTTAGAACTAAACCTCACATGAACGTTGGTACTATTGGTCACGTAGACCATGGTAAGACTACACTTTCAGCTGCTATCACAACATACTGTGGAAACAAGTATGGTGATAAAGTTCTTAAGTATGACGAAATTGATAACGCTCCAGAAGAGAAGGAACGTGGTATCACAATCAACACTCGTCACCTCGAGTATCAGTCAGATAAGAGACACTATGCTCACATCGACTGTCCAGGTCATGCTGACTACATTAAGAACATGATTACTGGTGCTGCTCAGATGGATGGTTCTATCCTCGTAGTATCTGCTCCAGACTCAGTTATGCCTCAGACACGTGAGCACTTGCTTCTCGCTCGTCAGGTAGGTGTACCAAAGATCATCGTATTCTTGAACAAAGTTGATCAGGTTGATGATCCAGATCTTCTCGAACTCGTAGTAGAAGAAGTAAAAGATACTCTCCAGGAATATGGATTCTCTGCTGATACACCAATCATTAAGGGTTCTGCATTCAAGGCTTTGAATGACCCAACTCCAGAAAATACAGCTTGTATCGAAGAACTTCTTACAGCTATGGATACATGGTTCGATGATCCAGTTCGTGATGATCAGAAACCATTCTTGATGCCAATCGAAGACATCTTCACTATCTCTGGTCGTGGTACTGTAGTAACAGGAAAGATCGAGCGTGGTGTTGTAAACATGAACGATGCAGTACAGATCGTAGGTATCCGCCCAACAGCTGATACAACTGTAACAGGTATCGAAATGTTCCAGAAGACTCTTGATCAGGGTATGGCTGGTGATAATGTTGGTATCCTCCTCCGTGGTATTGAAAAGAAAGACGTTGTTCGCGGACAGGTTCTTGCTGCACCAAAGTCTATCACTCCACACACAAAGTTCGAAGCTCAGATTTACGTTCTTTCAAAGGAAGAAGGTGGACGTCACTCTCCATTCTTCACAGGATATCGCCCACAGTTCTACTTCAGAACTACTGATATCACTGGTACAATCGAACTTGAAGCTGGTACAGACATGGTAAAACCAGGCGATAACGTAAAAGTTATTGGTGAACTTATTCACCCAATCGCTATGGATGAAGGTCTCAAGCTTGCTATCCGTGAAGGCGGTCACACAATCGCTTCTGGACAGGTTACAAAGATTATTGAGTAGTTAGATTTTTTTCAAACAGACAGGCTGGTATTGTTTATCAGCTTGCCTGTTGTGAAAAAGGAGTAAAATTAAATGGCTAATGGAAAGATTCGTGTCAGACTTAGAGCATTTGATGCAGTGCTGATCGACCAGAGTGCTAAAGCCATCGTGCAGACAGTACAGAAAGCGGGAGCTAAGGTTTCAGGTCCTATCCCTCTTCCTACAAGAATCAACAAGGTGACTGTACTTCGCTCACCTCACGTAAACAAAAAGTCACGTGAGCAGTTTGAAATGCGTACACACAAACGCCTTATTGACATTATGAACCCATCACAGGATGTAATGGATTCTTTGATGAAGCTTGAGCTTCCTGCCGGTGTAGACGTAGTAATTACACAGTAGTGTAAACCCACATAAGTGGTTTTTAATTTTAGGTACGGTCCCTCTGGATTTGGGATGACGGCCTGTAATAATAAGGGAGTTTTGTGAAAAGTTAGTAGCAAAATCCCAAATAGGAGATATCAGAATGAAAGGTCTGATTGCAAAGAAAGTTGGCATGACACAGATATTCGACGAAAGCGGAAATCTGACACCAGTAACCGTAATCCAGGTCGAGCCTAATGTTGTTGTTGCCAAGAAAACAAAGGAAAATTGCGGTTATGATGCAGTTGTTCTTGGTCTTGATGATATGAAAGCTTCAAGAACAAACAAAGCATATGCCGGACAATTCCCAGAAAACATTACTCCAAAGCGTCACTTGAAAGAGTTCCGCAACTTCGAAAAAGAAGTAAACATTGGAGATGTTGTTGGTCTTGAGCTCTTTGAAGGTAGCCGTTTCCTCGATGTAACAGCTACATCAAAAGGTAAAGGTTTCCAGGGTGTTATGAAGAGATGGGGCTTCCATGGTGGACGTGCTACACACGGTTCTAAGTTCCATCGTGAACCAGGTGGAACAGGCGAATGTACTACACCAGGTCACTCATTCAAGAATATTAAGCTTCCTGGACACATGGGATTCAAACGAGTTACTGTGCAGAATCTGAAGATTGTTAAAGTTGATCCAGAGCTCAAAGTAATTATGGTTCGCGGTGCTGTTCCTGGAAATAAGGACTGTACACTCATCGTGAAGTCCGCAGTAAAGAAATAGGAGATAGAATATGGAAAAGAAAGTATATTCAACTTCTGGTAAAGAGCTGCGTACAATCACTCTTGATGATAAAGTATTCGGTCTTCCAGTTAATGACGACGTAATCTATTACGCTATTACAAATGAATTAGCTAACAGACGTGTTGGTACTGCTTGTACAAAGACTCGTGCTGAAGTACACGGTTCTAACAACAAGCCTTACAAACAGAAGGGTACTGGTAACGCACGTCGCGGTGATAAGAAGTCTCCAATTACAGTAGGTGGTGGTACAATTTTCGGACCAAAACCAAGAGATTTCAGCTATTCAATTCCAAAGAAAGAAAAAAGACTTGCTATGAAGTCAATCTTGAGCGCACACGCTCAGGGCGACAGACTTACAGTTATTGAAGATTTTACTGTTGAAAGCGGTAAGACAAAGGACTTGGCAGCTATTCTTAATAACTTTGCTAAGGACGAAAGAACTGTTTTGATTCTTAAAGATGATGATGCAAAGATTAAGCAGGCAGGACGCAATATTCCTAACCTCTCATTCCTCGCTTACAATCGTCTCGAAGCTCATACATTGTTCTACGGACGCAAGGTAATCATCCTTGAATCTGCAGTAAAGAATCTGTCTGACTTTTATGCTGAAGATAAGGAGGCTAAATAATGAATTACGAAGATATTCTTATTAGGCCTGTTGTTTCTGAAAAGGCAAGCATGTTGCGCGAACAGAACAAATATGTATTCATCGTTCGCCCTGATGCTACAAAGACACAGATTAAAGAAGCTGTAACACGCTTGTTTAAGGTAAAGGTAGTTGACTGCACAACAATGAATGTGCTTGGAAAAATGAAACGACTTCGTGGAAAACCAGGTCGTACAGCATCTTACAAGAAAGCTATCGTTCGTATCGCTGAAGGCGAAACAATCGCAGCTTTTGAAGGTGTGTAATCTGGTAGGAATTAAGGGGATATAAAATGGCTCTTAAAGTATTTAAGCCAATGACAGCAGGTACACGTGGACGTGTTGACTTGCGTCGTGACGAACTGACAACTGATAGACCCGAGAAAACTTTGGTGTCAGGTCGTAAGTCTCATGCAGGACGCGGAGCTGGTGGTCGTATTTCTGTACGTCATCAGGGCGGCGGTCACAAGAGACGCTATCGTGATATAGATTTCAAACGTGATAAGCACGGAATTCCTGGAACCGTAAAGACAATTGAATACGATCCAAACAGAAGTGCTAACATCGCTTTGATTTATTATGCTGACGGTGATAAACGTTATATCATCGCTCCAAAGGGATTGCAGGTTGGTCAGAAGATTATTTCTGGCGAAAATGCAGCTCCAACAGTTGGAAATGCACTTCCTCTGAATGCAATTCCAGTTGGTTTCACTATTCATAACATTGAATTGACACTTGGTCAGGGTGGACAGCTTGTTCGTTCTGCTGGTGCTAGTGCAATGATTGCAGGTCGCGAAGGTGACTACGTTATCGTTCGCTTGCCTTCAAGTGAAATGAGAAAGATTAACGGTAAGTGCTACGCTACAATCGGTGTTGTAGGAAACGAAGAGCACATGAACGTTAAGCTTGGTAAAGCCGGTCATAAACGCTGGATGGGTATCCGCCCTACAGTTCGCGGTATGGCTATGAACCCGGTTGATCATCCACTTGGTGGTGGTGAAGGTGCTGGTAAGGGACGTAACCCAGTTACTCCTTGGGGACAGCCTTGTAAAGGTTACCAGACTCGTAATAAGAGAAAGACTTCTAGCAAGTTCATTGTTAGTCGTCGTAAGAAGTAGTCGCAGAGGAGATAATCGTGTCAAGATCTGTTAAGAAAGGACCTTTCGTAGAGAAATCACTTTACAAAAAGGTTCAGGCAATGAATAAAGAAGCAGACAGAAAAATGATTAAAACATATTCTCGCTGCTCAACAATAATCCCAGAAATGGTTGGAAATACTATTTCTGTGTACAATGGTAAATCATGGATTCCTGTATATATTACAGAGAACCTTGTTGGTCACAAGCTTGGTGAATTTGCACCAACTCGTACATTCAAGGGCCATGGTGGTTCAGACAAAACTGCCTCTAAAGGCTAATAAATAGGTGGATATTATGGCTGAGAAAAAAGGTTATGTAGCCACTTCTAAGTTCCTGATTGCATCACCAACAAAGGTTCGCCCAGTTGCTCATGTAATTAATCAGAAATCCTACACTGAAGCTATGGCTATCTTGGCAAACATGCCACAGAAGGGTGCAACTTTGATTAGTGCTACTTTGAAGTCTGCTGCAGCAAATGCACTTAACCAGAACAGTAAGTTGGATGAAGATATGCTTTACGTAAAAGAAATCAGAGTTGATGAAGGTCCAAGACTCAAGAGAGTTTGGTTCCGCGCACGTGGTCGTGCAGATCAGCTTTTGAAGCGTATGTGTCATATTACCGTCATCGTTGACGAGAAGGCGGGGGAATAAAGTGGGACAGAAAGTTAATCCTATTGGTTTGCGCCTTGGCGTAAACAAGACATGGCAGTCACGCTGGTATGCAGATCCACGTGAATATGCAGATTTAGTTCTTGAAGACATCAAGATTCGTAAGATGGTTGCTGATCTTCCAGAATGTAAGAATGCTGATATAGCTGAGATTGAGATTGTTCGCCATCCACAGCGCGTTACAATCGTAATTCATACAGCTCGCCCAGGTGTAATTATTGGTGTTAAAGGTGCATCAATCGAAAAGATTAGTGCAGATATTCAGAAGCAGCTTACAAAGAAAGTTCAGATCAAGATTAAGGAAATTAAGCGTGCAGACTTGAATGCTAGCTTGATTGCACAGAATATTGGTCGTCAGCTTGTTGGCCGTGGTTCATTCCGCAAGGCTATGAAACAGGCAGTAAGCAATGCTATGCGTGCTGGTGCACAGGGTGTAAAGGTTCGTCTTAGTGGTCGTCTCGGTGGAGCAGATATGTCTCGTACTGAAGAGCACAAGGAAGGACGTGTACCTCTTCATACTCTTCGTGCTGATATCGACTATGGAACATACGAAGCTCTTACTACATACGGTAAAATCGGTATTAAAGTATGGGTTTACAACGGTATGAACTATGGTATCGACCACAATGAAGATGCTGGTCAGCTCGTTAAGAAACCAAGACGTCCAGCTCGTCAGGCAGCTGAAAAGACTGAGGGTTCTGAACCTGCTAAAAAGGCAAGGAGTTAGTTATGCCACTTAGTCCAAAAAGAGTAATTCACCGTAAGGTACAGCGCGGTCGTGAAAAAGGAAATGCGACACGCGACAACAATATTGATTTCGGCGAGATTGCACTTGTTGCAATGGAACCAACCTGGCTTGATGCCAGAGTAATTGAGGCAGCCCGTGTTGCCATCAACCGTAAGTTGGATCGTAAAGGTAACGTTTGGATTCGTATTTTCCCAGACAAGCCTATTACAAAGAAACCAGCTGAAGTTCGTATGGGTAAGGGTAAGGGTGCTCCAGATCACTGGGCAGCTGTTATCAAACCGGGTATGATTTTGTTCGAAGTTGGAGGCGTAGATATCAAGTTGGCACACAGAGCTCTTGAGCTTGCTGCTGATAAGCTTCCAGTTATAACAAAGATTGCTTACAAGCCAACACGCGACTAGGAGAGAACTCGTAGCTAAACGTGATGAGTTGAAAAAGGAATACATGGATCTCCGTTTCAAGATGGTAATTTCCCATGTAGATAACCCAATGCAGAAACGTACTTTGCGCCGCGAAATCGCACGCATTAATACGTTCATCCGTGCGAAAGAACTCGCCGGCGAGAATAAGTAGGAGCTGAACCGTGGAAGAGAATGCTGTTCAGACTGTAAAGGTAGCAAAACGTTCATTTGTTGGCCTTGTAACATCAGATAAGATGGACAAGACTGTTGTTGTAACAGTTGCAACAAAGAAAATGGACCGCCTTTACAAGAAATATGTAACTAGATCTAAGAAGTACATGGCACATGATGAAACAAATGATGCACATGTAGGTGATACAGTACGTATCCGTGCTAAATAAGCGAAGGAGTTAGAATTATGATTCAGATGCAGTCATGTATGACAGTTGCTGATAACTCTGGAGCTAAAATTGCTCAGTGTATTAAGGTTATCGGCGGTTCACATCGCAGATACGCTGGTATCGGCGATATCGTAGTAGTAGCTATTAAGGATGCAATTCCAACATCTACTATCAAAAAGGGTACAATTGAGAAAGCTGTAATTGTACGTCAGGCAAAAGAATACCGTCGCCCAGACGGAACTTACATTCGTTTTGATGATAACGCTTGTGTTATCGTTGACGATAGCAAGAACCCTAAGGGAAAACGTATTTTCGGACCTGTAGCTCGCGAGCTCCGTGATATGGACTTTATGAAGATCATTTCACTTGCTCCAGAGGTTCTTTAAGGAGAAATGAGAATGTTAGTAAAATCAAAAATCCGCAAGAACGATACAGTAGAAGTAATTGCCGGAAAAGATAAGGGAAAGCGCGGCGAAGTAGTTCGCGTTGACCTCAAGAAAGAACGTGTTGTTGTTTCTGGTGTAAATATCGTAAAGAAGGCAATGAAGAAGAAGAGTCAGCAGGATCAGGGCGGTATCGCTGAGATCGAAGCTCCTCTTCATATTTCAAATGTAGCAATCGTATGTAAAAAATGCGGTCCTACAAAGATTGGTTATAAAATCGACGGCGACAAGAAAGTTCGCGTTTGCCGTAAATGTGGAGATGTTCTGTAATGGCAAATTACGTACCTCGGCTTAAGAAAGTCTATAAAGACGAAATCGCACCGGCTCTTATGAAAGAGTTCAACTACACAACTCCGATGCAGATTCCTGCAATCAAAAAAGTTGTTGTAAGTATGGGTGTTGGTGAAGCTCTCACAAATAAGAAACTCCTTGATGCCGCAGTTGCTGACCTTACTGCAATAACAGGTCAGAAGGCTGTTAAGACAAAGGCTAAGAAGAGTATCGCTAACTTCAAATTGCGTGAGGGCAATGAAGTGGGTGCAATGGTAACATTGCGCGGAGATATCATGTATGAATTCATGGACCGCCTTATCAATGTTGCATTCCCACGTATTAAGGATTTCCGCGGAATCAAAGCTACTGGTTTTGACGGACACGGAAATTTCTCAGTTGGTATTACTGAACAGTTGATATTCCCAGAAATCGACTTTGATAAGATCACAAAGATTGCTGGTATGAATATCACTTTTGTAACAAGTGCACAGACTGATGCTGAAGCTAAGTCACTTCTTACAAAGTTCAATATGCCTTTCCGCAAGTAGGTGAAGTATGGCAAAGAAATCAATGGTTATTAAAGCAGCCCGCAAACAGAAGTACGCAACTCGTGAATACAATCGTTGCCAGATTTGCGGTCGTCCACGTGGATATTTGCGTAAGTTCAAGATGTGTCGTATCTGCTTCCGCAAATTGGCAAGCGAAGGCCAGCTTCCTGGCGTAACAAAATCTAGTTGGTAGGAGAATAGAATGAGTGCATCAGATCCAGTAGCAGACATGCTCACAAAGGTTCGTAATGCGGCTATGGCCCGCCACGAGAAAGTAGATGTTCCTGCATCAAAACTTAAGCTTGAAATCGTAAAGATTCTCAAGACAGAAGGATACATCAAAAACTTCAAAAAGATTCAGGAAGAAGGTAAAAATACACTTCGCATTTTCTTGAAGTATGATGACGATAATAATCCGGTAATCCACGGTGTTAAGAAAATCTCTACACCAGGTCGCCGTGTTTATTCTGGCTACAAAGATTTGCCACGTGTTTACAACGGTTATGGTACAATCATCGTTTCAACTTCTGCTGGTGTAACAACTGGTAAGAAGGCTACAGAAAAGATGGTTGGTGGCGAATTGGTATGTACTGTTTGGTAATAGGAGGAGGAAGAAATGTCTAAAGTAGGTAAGCTTCCTGTTGCTATTCCAGCAGGTGTTACAGTAAATGTAGCAAATGGTCTTATTTCTGTAAAAGGACCAAAAGGCGAGCTCAAACAGAGCTTCCATGATGAAATTGATATCAAGGTTGAAGGAACAGAAGTAGTTCTTACAACTAAGAACAATGCAAAGCAGACAAATGCTTATCATGGACTTTACAGAAGCCTTATCAGCAATATGGTAAAGGGTGTAACTGATGGTTTCACAAAGACACTCGTTATCACAGGTGTTGGTTACCGTGCAGAAGTAAAAGGTAAAGAGCTTGTAATGAACCTTGGTTACTCAAGTGACTACATTGCAATTATTCCAGAAGGACTTACAGTTGTTGCAACTCCAGATGGAAAACTTACAGTGTCAGGTATCGACAAGCAGTTGGTTGGAGAATTCTGTTCTCAGGTACGCAAGTTGCGCAAGCCTGAACCTTACAAAGGAAAGGGTATCCGTTATGAGACAGAAGTTATCAGACGTAAAGTCGGTAAGACTGGTGTTAAATAAGGTGAAGCTATATGTTTAAGAAGATGAATGATAAAAACAGAAAGCGCTTGCACAGAAAGATTCATATCCGTAAGTCAATTTTCGGAACTGCAGAAAGACCAAGAATGTCTATCACACGCAGTAACAAGAACATTTCTGTTCAGGTAATTGATGATAATGAAGGAAAAACTTTAGCTTCAATCTCAACTTTGGAAAAAGAGTTTGCTGCTGTAAAGCCTAACACAGAAGGCGCAGCAAAACTTGGTGAAGCTTTTGGTGCACGCCTTAAGGATAAGAATATCACTAAGGTTGTTTTCGACCGAAATGGTTACTTGTACCATGGTGTTGTAAAAGCTTTCGCTGATGGTGCCCGTAAAGCTGGTATCGAATTCTAGGAGTTATTATGGAACATCAGAAAAACTTTGATAAAGATCCAAAAGAGAAGGAGTTTGTAGAAAAACTCGTTACTCTTAACAGAACATGTAAGACTGTAAAGGGTGGACGTCGTATGTCTTTCTCTGCTCTTACTGTTGTTGGAGATGGAAAAGGTCGCGTAGGATACGGACTTGGTAAGGCTAACGATGTATCTGAAGCTATTAAGAAGAGTATTGATCGTGCAAAGAGAAATCTTGTTGTAATTCCTATGAAGAACGGCACTTTGCCACACGAAATCATTGGTAAATACAAGAGTTCTGAAGTATTGCTGAAGCCAGCTTGTTCCGGTACTGGAATTATCGCTGGTGGTACTGTACGTGCAATTATGGACGCAGCTGGTGCAACAGACGTTCAGTCTAAATCTTTGGGTTCAAGCACAGCAGTAAATGTTGTTCGCGCAACATTTGATGCTATCTCAAAGCTTATGGATGCTAAGAAAGTTGCTGCCAATAGAGGTAAAACTCTTGACGAGTTGTGGGGTTAATGTATGGCTAAACAGTTGAAAGTTACATTAATTAAGAGCATTATCGGACAGAAACCTGAGAAAAAGGCTACTGTTCGCAGTCTGGGACTTAAGAAGATTTCTTCTTCTAACACTCTCCCTGACAACGATGCTGTTCGCGGTATGGTTGCTGCTGTATCACACTTGGTAAAGGTAGAGGAGATCTAAAATGGCAGAGTACAATCCAATTCTTAGCGCTCCTCAGGGTGCTAACAAAAATCCTAAGCGTGTTGGTCGTGGTTCATCTTCTGGACTCGGTACAACCGCTGGTAAAGGTAATAAAGGTCAGCAGTCACGTTCTGGTAAGGCTGGTCCTTACGTAGGATTTGAAGGCGGACAGATGCCTCTTTACAGACGTATCGCTCGCAAGGGATTCTCAAACTATCCTTTCAAGAAAGAATACGTTTGTATCAATGTAGAATTGCTTGATGCAAAATTCGATGATGGTGCAACTGTAGATAAGGCAGCTCTCGCAGAAAAGGGATTCCTTTCTTTGAAGAGCAACCCACTCGTAAAGATTCTTGGAAACGGCGAAGTTACAAAGAAATTGAACGTAGTTGTTGACAAGGTTTCAGAGTCTGCAAAGGCAAAAATCGAAAAGGCTGGTGGTTCAGTAAAAACTGCTGAAGCATCTGCTGAAGAAGCAAAATAAGGCGGAGTAGAACATGGCAAGCAATCCAATTGTAAATATGTTTAAAGTTAAAGAAATAAGAGATCGTTTGTTCTTTACATTCCTGATTCTCGCAGTATTCCGTTTAGGATCTGTACTTACAGTACCAGGAATTGATGCAAATGTTCTTATTAAATACTTTGACGATTTAGCTGCGCAGAATAAGAATGCGTTCGCAAGCTACATGGACTTCTTTGTTGGAGGAGCTTTCTCAAACTTCTCTATTTTGATGCTTGGTGTAATGCCTTATATCTCAATGCAGATTATTATGCAGCTTGCTGTGATTATTTTTCCGTCACTTAAACGCATATCTCAGGAAGATGGTGGACAGAGAAAGATTGCTCAGTATACACGTATTGGAACAATCATTGTTTGTATCATTCAGGCTTGGGGTATGTCAGTTTATGCAAACAGTATCCCTGGTTGTATCGTTCTCGAGAACAAGATTGCCTTCAAGGCACTCTTCCTCGTGACTGTTACAACTGGTTCTATGGTTACTGTTTGGTTAGGCGACCAGATTACAGCTCGTGGTATAGGAAATGGTATTTCGATGATGATTTTTGCTGGTATCGTTGCCCGCTTGCCTAATGCAATCGTTGAGCTTGCACAGAAGGTAAAAACAGGTGAGATTCAGCTTGTTTTTGTTATCCTCGTTATTATCATGTTCATCGCAATTATCGGTCTGGTAATTTTTGAAGAGTCAGGTCAGAGAAAGATTCCTGTTCACTATGCTAAGCGCGTAGTTGGAAGAAAGATGTATGGTGGCCAGTCTACTTACATTCCGTTCAAGGTTAATCCTTCAAATGTTATTCCTTTGATCTTCGCTAACTCAATTCTTACTATGCCATTGATGATTGCTCAGTCATTCGCTAAGGGTGAAAATTCTGCAAGATGGGTAGGTTCAATTGCAAGAGTTCTTACTCCTAACGGACTTTGGTATACAATAGTGTTAGTTATTCTCATTATCTTCTTCGCATACTTCTACACTCAGGTAACCCTGAACCCTACAGAAATTGCAAAGAACATTCGTGAAAACGGCGGCTCCATTCCGGGTGTTCGCACAGATAAGACAGAAGAATATCTGACTAAAATATTGAATAGACTTATATTACCTGGTGCATTGTTCCTTGCTTTGATTGCTGTTATTCCAACACTTGTTCAGAACTGGTTTGGATTCCCACAGTCAATCAGTCAGCTTATGGGCGGAACTTCACTTATCATTTTGATTGGTGTTGATCTTGATACAATGAGTCAGGTTGAGGCTCTCCTTAAAATGCATCACCACGAAGGACTTACTAAGAAGGGCAAAATCAGATCACGAAATCTCTAGAATAATTTTTTAGAAAATTCGTGAATTAGCACTAGAAAAGAACTGGGAATATGTGATATATTGTCTTTTACCGAATTGCTCTCATTGCGAGGTGCCTAAGATTCGGTAAAAAATATTCTCATGGGGGCTTTTATATGAAAGTACGAACCAGTGTAAAACCTATCTGTGACAAGTGTAAGGTTATTAAGAGAGTATTATTCGTATCATTTGTTCAAACCCAAAACATAAGCAGAGACAGGGCTAAGGCTTAAGGAGAAACAGATGGCTCGAATTGCGGGAGTTGATATCCCTAATAAGCACACAGTAGTTGCTTTAACTTATATTTATGGTATCGGCCGTTCATCAGCAGCAGAAATCTGCGAAAAAGCTAAGATCGATCCAGCTAAAATGGCTAATGATCTTACACAGGATGAATTGGCAAGAATTCGTGAAATCATGGACGCTGAATACAAGACTGAAGGACGTCTCCGTTCAGAAATCGGTCTTAACCTTAAGCGTTTGATGGATATTGGTTGCTATCGTGGTCTTCGTCACAAGCATGGTCTTCCAGTACGTGGTCAGAGAACTCGTACTAACGCACGTACTCGTAAGGGTAAGAAGAAGACTGTTGCTAATAAGAAGAAAGCATAAGGCGGAGGATAGATAATGGCTACCGTTAAGAAACGAAAGGAAAAAAAGAGCGTATACGAAGGAAATGTATATATCCAGGCTACGTTCAATAATACTATCGTAACTGTAACAGATATGAAGGGAAATGCTCTTTCTTGGGCATCTTCTGGCGGACTCGGATTCCGTGGAGCAAAGAAATCTACTCCATTTGCAGCTCAGTCAGTTGCTGAAACAGCACTTCAGAAGGCTGCTAGTTACGGTTTGCGTGAAGTTCACGTATATGTAAAGGGACCAGGAATGGGGCGTGAAAACGCTATCCGTTCTATTGGTGCTATGGGCTTGAGAGTAAAGTCTATTTCTGATGTTACTCCAATTCCTCACAATGGCTGTCGTCCTCGTAAGACTCGACGCATGTAAATCTTAAGGAGAATACGTTATGGGTAAAAGCACACAGCCTCTCTTAAAGAGATGTAAAGCCTTGGGTATCAACCCAGTTGTAATGGGTTATACAAAGGAATCAAAGAGAAATCAGAAAGAAGTAAGAAGAGCAAAGAAGTCTGAATACGGTCTTCAGCTTATGGAAAAGCAGAAGCTCCGCTTCATCTATGGTGTTCTCGAAAAGCAGTTCCGCAAGTACTATGTAATGGCTACAAAAAAGACTGGCGTAACTGGTGAAGTTTTGCTGCAGATTCTCGAATCTCGTCTTGACAATGTTGTTTATAGAATGGGATTTGCTAAGACTCGTCAGCAGGCTAGACAGATGGTTAATCATGGTCACATTACTGTAAATGGAAAGAAGGTAGATATTCCTTCTTACCTCGTAAGAGTTGGCGATGTAATTGCTATCAAAGAAGAAAGCAGAGCTTCTGCTGGAATCAAGACAATGGTTCTCGCTAATGGCGATAAAGTTGTTCCTGGTTGGCTCGAAGTTGATGCTGAAAAATTTACTGGAAAGGTTGTAAGCTTGGCTGCACGTTCAGACATTGACTACGCAGTTAAAGAGAACCTTATTGTTGAATATTATTCTATAAATAATAAAGAGGAGTTTAGATGGCTCGCAAAAACTTGCTTAAAGGTTTCAAAAAACCTAAAGGTATTTCATTTGAACCGATTGACAGTACCAATCCTAATTACCAGAAGTTTTATGCCTACCCGTTCGAAACAGGTTTTGGTACAACAGTTGGAAACACTTTAAGAAGAGTATTGTTGTCATCTATCCAGGGTTATGCAATAACATCAATCCGTATAACATCTTATGATGAGAGTGGTATATCTCACGTTATTTCAAGCGAATTTGAAGCAATTCCAAACGTAGCTGAAGATACACTCGAGATTATCAACAGTCTTAAGATGATACGGTTGTGCTTGCCAGAGGACGTTGAATCAGACACTATTCAGTATGAGTTCAAAGGTCCAGGTGTAGTAAAGAGTGATGATTTTGCTAAGGAAGGCCAGCTCGAAGTTAAGACTAAAGATCAGGTTATCTTTACAATGATGGAAGGCGCTCAGCTTGATATTGAAATTCAGGTTGACCTTGGTAGAGGATACGTACCTGCAGAAACGAATGAACATTACATAGAAGTTGTGGGAACAATTCCTATGGATGCCATTTTCACTCCTGTTCCAAAAGTAAAATATTCTATTGAGCCATGCCGTGTTGGTCAGCGTAATGACTACGACAAGCTCGTTCTTGAGATTTGGACTGATGGAACAATTTCACCGGTTAATGCGCTTGGTGAAGCTGCTAAGATTGCAAAAGATCATTTTTCAATTTTCATCAACTTCAACGACAGTGAGATTTCTGGTGGAGATGAAGGTGACGAAGGCGACGAGACAATCAAAAAGATTCTCGACACTCCTGTTGAGGAACTTGAGCTTTCAGTACGTTCATCAAATTGTTTAAAGAATGCAAATATTCGTACAATCGGCGAATTAACTAAGAAGACTGAAGATGACATTGCAAAGACAAGAAACTTTGGAAAGAAGAGTCTGCAGGAAATCAAGGAAAAGCTCCAGGAATGGAACCTTACACTTGGTATGACAGATTACAGTCATCTGAAGAATGCTGCCAATATAATTAAGCAGAAGGAAGAAAACGATGAATCATAGAAATGGTTTTAATCCGCTTTCACGTACAACAGCACACCGCCGTGCTATGTCACGCAATATGGTAACTTCGCTCTTCAGATATGAGCGTATTACTACAACTAAATCTAAGGCTCTTGAAGTAAGAAAATCAGCTGAAAAGCTCATTACAAGAGCAAAGGAAGATACTGTACACAATCGTCGTGAAGCTGCAAAGTTTATTCAGGATGAAAAAATCTTGAACAAGCTTTTCACTGAGATTGGTCCTCGCATGAAGGAAAGAAACGGTGGTTACACTCGCGTTCTTAAGCTTGGATATCGTCAGGGCGATGCTGCAGATGTTGTAATTCTTGAGCTGGTAGACTATAAGCTTGATGCTGAAAAGTCTGAAGAAAAGCCTGCTAAGAAAGCTGAACCAAAGGCTAAGAAGCCTGCAGCAAAGGCTAAAGATGCAAGTTCTGAGGCAAAGCCTAAGAAAACTACAAAGAAAGCTTCTGAAAAGAAAGAAGAAGCTCCTGCTAACTAAGCTAAATAGGAGTTTAATATGTCAAAGAACCATCGTGGATCTGGAATTAGATCATTACCTGCACACGGAAGAGGAACATGTGCTATCTGTGGAAAAACAGATATCAAAGTTCTTTGGGAAAAGGAAATTAATGGTCAGACTGTAAATGTTTGTAAGTTCTGCAACGCTAAGCTTAAGAATGAAGCTCGCGTAGAAGCTAGAAAAGCAAAGCCAGCCGCTGAAGAGGCTGCTCCTGCTGCAGAAGAAACTCCAGCTGCTGCTGAGTAAGTTCTGTTTTTTACAAACTTGTAAACCGTCATCTATAGGGTGACGGTTTTTTTTATTTATTTGCCTTGAAAGAAAAGGCAAGTTGAAATATAATTATAAGGTAATGAGCGTAACAACTAGCCATCACATTTCCAGATATTACGATTACTATCGCGACAAGGAAATTGTTTTTACTAAAGCTAATCTTAAATCTCTTCGAATTGACCCACGTCAGATTTACTTAAAGAGTAATGGCGGACAATGGCCTTGCATTATTAATTCTTCATCTCTTCAGCAGGCAAAGGTAATTGTTGGTACTTCAAGTGGTATCTATGGAACAATTCAGAAGAACAGAACAGCACCTATAAGCATTCGTTATTGTTTTTTTGATCAGAATAATGAGCCTATACAATTCTCTGTTAATTGTAGTGTATTAGATATTAAGCCATTTCAGAATTCAAATGAGCTTGCAATGCTTACTCTTAATTTTACTCAGCGTCCGCCTGATGATTTAATTCTACGCATTGGTGAGTTTATTGAAGTAAATGAAAACTTCCAGAATCGTAAGGAAGAACGTATTGCAATTAATGAGAACTCACTCAGACTTTTGAACATACCTAAAGAAGAATCTTATATTTTTATTGCAGGTGTTCCTCGTAAATGTATTCTTAAGGATCTTTCTTTTGGTGGCGCTAAGGCAATGCTTGTTGGTATTCCAAAATTTCTTGAGAATAAAGCTGTAGATTTACGTCTGTTCTTTATTGATACAAACGAGAAAATCTCTTTGCAGGGAATTATAAAGAATTCCGACTTTTTACCTGGACGTAAGGATATTTCAATTGTGCATATTGAATTTGTGCCAGATGAAATTCCTATGACATATAAGTTCCACATCAACAGTTATATAACTTCTTATCAAAAGCAGTTGATTCAGAATCAGATAAACAATAAGGCTGCAGCAGAAAAAGCAGAAGCAGAGGCTGCTGCAAAAAGAGCAGCTGCTGAACAAAAAGTTGCTGAACTTGCTGCTGCACAAAAAGAAGCTGATAGTCAGAAGGTAAAAGCCCAGTTGAATGCGGCTGGTGCAAATCCTGTTTCTGGACAGCCGGCATCTGATGCTACAAGTGCATCTGCAGCAAACTAAATCTTTTTTTATAAGTGGTATATTATGAATCCTTCAAACCCATTGGAATCGATATATTATATCAATATTCCAAAACTTGAGCTTACTTCAAGTAATGCATTTGAAATTGACCCTACAATTCCTCTTCCTGTTCAGAAAAAGGTGAGTGAAGCGGCAGGTAATTTCAATCCAAAAGAAATTGAGGCAGAACAGATTCTCGCTGGAATGCTTACAATTCTTGCTTATGACAGTAAAAATGAACATCTTGATTATTACCGTTCAATTCTAAAAAAGGTAAAACCAAATCTTAAAAAGGAATTGTGTGAAGCTGCAATTCTAAAAACTAAGAATGAAGATTTTGATCTTGCAGAAGAAATCTTCCGAGCTTTGATTGGTTTTGATCCAGAAGATGTAGCAATTATGCTTAATATGGCTTTGTTCCTTGATCAGCGTGCAGATTCTTATAGAAATTCAGGGCTTTTTGATGATGCAGATGCTTATGACGCTGATGCCTATTCATATTATGAACAGGCTATGAATGCTGAACCACCGCTACCTGATGTTTACTTTAATGTTGGTTTTTATTATATGAAGCAGCATAAATATCGTGAAGCCAAAGATGCTTTTGAAACTTATCTTGCATTGACTTGTGAAACAAGTGATGAAGAAATGGGTGAGAATGGTGTTTATAAAAAAGAACGCGCTCAGGAAATCATCAATAATATTAATAATCAGAATATGGATGATGAAGCATTTAAAGCGGCTTACGATTTAATTTCAAGCGGTCAGGAAGAAAAAGGTCTTGAACAGATTCGTGACTTTTTGCAGACAAATCCTAAAGTTTGGAACGGCTGGTTTATGCTGGGCTGGGGATTACGTCGTCTTGAGCGCTATGCAGATGCTAAACAGGCTTTCCTTGAAGCTCTTAAGTATGGCGGAGATACTAATTCTGATACATATAATGAGCTTTCATTGTGTTATGTACAGGAACATGATTTTGCAGAAGCTCAAAAATGTTTAATGAAAGCTCTTACTCTGGAGCCTGAAAGCACAAAGATTATTTCAAATCTTGGATATCTGGCACTTGCTCAGGGAAATAAGCAGGAAGCAAGAAACTACTTTACTACAGTTCTTGAGTTTGATCCTAAAGATAAGATTGCGGCCAGTGAGTTGATGAAACTTGAGCAGGAAGCTGACTAATTGATTAAAACGGTATCGCCTTCGGTGATGCCGTTTTTTTTGTACCAGCCTTGTGGAACTTCGAGTGCGTATCTGACATTTACTGTGCTTACAATTGAGGCAAGGCTGTATGGTGTCATATCGAAAATATTCCGGATTTTTCCTTTTGAATCGATATAGGCAATAGAAAGTGGGTGAGGTGTGTTTTTCATCCAGAAGGAAAGAATCTGATCTCGTTCAAATACAAATAGCATTCCAGTCCCATCAGGGATGTTTTTTCTTTCCATGAAGCCGTGATTACGGTCTTCTGCTTTTTCTGCAATCTCTGCAGCGACAGTAAACTTTGTGCCATCCTGACGGATAATTGTAATGTCTTTTACTGGTAGTTTTTTGGTTTTACAGGAAAGAAATGAGGTAAAAAGAAGGAGTGTTGCGATAATAAGAATTGTTTTTTTCATTTTCTATTATAATCCATCCAGAAACATGTCTCGTGTTACTTCTGTAGGAGAAGCTTGTATATTTGAATAATTTTGGGTCTGGTCAAAAAGTTTGTTGTCTATGTATTTTAAGGTGAGCGGTTTTTCTAAGCTCATAGTGACTTCATCATTTTTCCAGGTTGCTGCCTGTGGACTGAAGCTTGTTGGTTCACCATATTTTTTTGTTAGTGTAGTGAATACGCTGTAATAATCCATTTTATTTGGATTGATATTTATTGTGATTATGTAAAGCTCATTAAAAGTAAACTGGAACCAGCAGCGGGTAAGGAAGTTTGAGCCAAGGCCTTTTTCTGCATCGGTTTCAATTAAGGTTTTACTGCTTCCGGGAATCAAGGAAACATCTCTGTCACCGTGGTAACCAAAATCAGGATCTTTGACAAGGCTTTCTTTTGTTTCTTCAAGTGTCATACCAAGAATGATATCTTTATAGCCTCTTGGTAAATCTTCTGCATATAAAAGAAAAAGTGAAGATATAAGTGAGAAACAGATAAATTTTTTCTTAATAGAAATCATAGTTAAATTATCGGAATAAAACTATTTTTTTGTATTATTTTGTTTGCGATAGAATGCGGCCTGCTTCATAAGTTCGCCGACATCTTTAATAAAGATTTTGCCCTGTTCAATGCGAATCTGATCGTAGTTTTCAAGCTCGAAGATTGCTTTTGCCTGATACTGACTTGCGAGTCCGCACATATTTGCAATGTCTTTTGGAGTAAGTTCGGTCTGCTTTGAAACTTTTGAGAAACCAACATTCACACGCTGCTTTTCCATCTGGAGGGAAAGCATATCGAGCATCTTTGCAAGAGGTTCTTCGAGACTTGCATTATCGAGCTGGCGGTACATGGACCACAAACGATCTGCAAGGGTTGTGGTAAGTTTTGCCACCAGCTGAGGCTGTGTTGCTACCATCTGGTTGAAGTTGGAACGGTTAATTACCATTAAAGTACAATCGCTGTGTGCAAGAGCATTTGCTGAACGTGGCTTGTTTTCGATAAGAGCCATTTCACCAAACATATCGCCCTTTTTAAGAACTGCGAGGGTTACTTCGTTTCCATTAACAACCTTTGTAATTGAAACTTCACCGCGCTGAATGATAAACATATCTGAACCACTCTGTGCCTCTGAGAAAATCATTGTATCTTTTGGATACTGGCGTGAAGGTTCAGCTGTTGGCTCGAAATATACTGCATGAGTTTTTGGTTTAAGCGCTACAAAGTGCTGTTTTGCGTAATCTGCATTTTGACCTTCTGGCTTGGTTTTGAGATACTGATAATAAGCAAAAACAGCTACATCAGGGAGTGCATTTTTTTCATAGAAAGTTGCTACTCTGAGAATCTGTTCGTGTGTGTCCTGAACAACAGAATGAAGAGTTGCTTTTGTAAGCATTTCATTCATTACACGCATGCGGTTTGCAAAAGTTTTGATAATCTTGAGAGCGACCGGAGTGTTCTGCGAAATCAATTCCGGATACTGATCTTTGCGTACAGAGATTGCCATTACATCTGTTGAAGCAACTGCAGTTTCAATCTGAAAATGGTCAGACATACATGGAACTACGCCAACGAAGTCTCCAGGACCATAAACTGTAGGAGTCATTCCTGCGCCAGAGGCTTTATAGCACTGAACATTTCCTTTTTGGATAATATAGAAGTGATCTGAGTTTTCTTTGCCTTCTACGACGAGATATGTGCCTTTTCTGAAACTAACAATTTGTAACTGCAGCAAGAGTATACTCTCCTAATTATTTTCAATATTTAAGTATAAATTTATAAATTTGGTTTGTCAATGTTGTTAAGCTTACTTAAAGTGAAAATCCAGGAGTTGTAACTTTACATTTTGTATATGGATTTATACAAAAATGATTTCAGGTTCCAGTTCAAAGCCGAATTTCTCTCGCACAGCCTTTTGAGCTGCCTCTACAAGCTTATGAATATCTTCGGCAGAAGCGTGGTCGATGTTTATGATAAAATTTCCATGAAATGGTGCAATTTGAGCTCCACCGATTTGTAGCCCTTTTAAACCGCATTCATCTATCAGTTTTCCGGATGGTGCTCCAAAAGCATGATTATTTTTGAATACGCTGCCTGCGCTTGGGCATTTGAAGTGGCCTTTATCTACGCGTTCGGCAATGTATTTTTTGCAGTTTGCAACTATCTGTTCATGGTCTTCAGGCTTGGTACGAGTTAGTTTGAAGGTTGCTTGGGTAATATAACGGGCTTCAGCGGTGCTACCAGTTGCGTTTTGGAAAGGTGATTTTTTATAATCCCAGTCGGCAGCATTGAAGGGAAGTTCTATTTCTTTTGCTGCTTTAAGCTCGAACTCAATATGTTTTGTAGAGTATAAGATGTCACTGATTGAACGGTCGAAGCAGCGGGCATTCATGTATACTGCACCACCAACAGTGCCTGGGAGGCCGGCAAACTGTTCTGCTCCAGTCAAGTTTTTGCGAGTACAAAAATCAACAAAGGCGGCCATTGGAACTCCGCACTGGCAGGTTACCAGGGCCGAATCTGGACTGTCTGGCGTTGTTTCATCGCTGTCGTAAAAGATTTCTTTGATTCCCTGTGTTGAAATGATTGTTCCTTCATAAGTTCCATCTGGGAAAACTACGTTGCTTCCGCCACCTGTAACAAAAAAAGGTAAGTCTGTTGAGCGTACGGCACCGAGAACTCTTTCTAGTTGCTCAGGAGTCTGTGGTGTAACAAAAAGTCTTGCATTACCACCTACCTTAAATGTTGATTTTGGTGCAAGAGGCTCGTTTTCGCTGTATGGGATTTTTGCAACTTTTAGCATGGAAGTAAGGAAATCAATCATAATTTTATTATAGTGGGAAAATCTCTTTGGGAAAAGGTGTGTGTTGTTTAAGATTTCGGAAAATAGTATAATTAAAAGATATTAAAGCGGGTTTTAGGGGAGCAGCCCCTAGGAGAAGGGGTAGCGTAAGACCGCTTGCGGGCTGAAGCGAGGGGAAGGCTTTCCCCATCACTAATAGGAGTTATTATGGCACTGAGATTATACAATACTATGGGACGCAAAATGGAAGAGTTTAAGCCGCTTGTTGAAGGACATGCTGGTTTTTATGGCTGTGGTCCTACGGTTTACAATTATGCGCATGTGGGAAATCTTCGTGCTTATGTATGCTGGGATATTCTTGATAAGACTCTGCAGTTTTTGGGATATGACGTTAAGCATGTTATGAATATCACTGATGTTGGGCACCTTACTGACGACGGAGACAATGGTGAAGATAAAATGAAAAAATCTGCGGCTGAACGTCATCAGAGTGTTCTTGAGGTTGCTAACTATTATACTGACGCTTTTATGAAGGATATTGATGCAATGAATATCCGTCACCCGGATGTTATCTGCCGTGCTACCGAGCATATTGATGACATGATTGAGCTGATTAAAAAGATTGAAGCTAACGGTCACACTTATATGGCTGGCGGAAATCTTTATTATGATATTTCTACTTATCCTGATTACGGTAAACTTGCTAATCTCAACCTTGATGAGCTTAAGGCTGGTGCTGGAAAGCGTAAGGTTGTTGTTATTGACGAAAATAAGCGTAACCCTGGTGACTTTGTTCTCTGGTTTACTAAGTCTAAGTTTGAAGATCAGGCTATGACCTGGGATTCTCCTTGGGGACGTGGTTATCCTGGATGGCACATTGAATGTTCTGCTATGAGTATGAAGTATCTTGGTAAGCATTTTGATATTCATACTGGTGGTATTGACCACGTGCCAGTACATCATACTAATGAAATTGCACAGAGTGAAGGTTCTTTTGATGATGCTGAACGCGCTAAGGGGCCTTGGGTAAACTACTGGATGCACAACGAGTTCCTTATTCTTGAAGGCGGAAAGATGAGTAAGAGCAGCGGTAACTTTATTACTCTGCAGACTGCTTTACCAGAAGATAAAGGTTTTTCTTTGAAGGATAAGGGTATTGCTCCGCTGGATTACAGATTCTTCCTTTTGAGCGGTCACTACAGAAAGCAGCTGGTATTCAGCCTTGATGCTCTTGAGTCTGCTAAAAATGGTCGTGCAGCTTTGAATGCCCGTGTTGCTAAGCTTCTGGCTAAAGCAAATGGTGAAGAAGGACTAGGGCTCACTCGTGAAAACTTTGCTTCTGTTCTTGCTGGAATTGATGGTGAGACTGAAAACCTTGCTAAATTCCGCGAAGGTCTTTCTAATGACCTTGCTACTCCGGTTGCTATGGCTGCATTGCAGAAGGAAGCTGCTGGTAAGGGTGGCGTAAAGGCTGGTACTGCGCTTGCTGCTATCTTGAAGATGGACAGTGTTTTGAGTCTTGATGTAATTAAGAACGCTTTTGATGTTCTTGATGAGCAGGCTTTGCATAGTGGTGCAGGTGCATCTAGTGCTGCAGGGGCTGCTGATGCTCATGCAGGGGACCCTGAAGCTGCTGAAATTGATGCTCTTGTAGCTGAGCGTACTGCTGCTAAAAAAGCAAAGGATTTTGCAAAAGCTGATGAAATTCGTAACCAGTTGACTGCCCGCGGTGTTATTATTATTGATACACCGAATGGCCCGACATGGAAACGCGGATAATTCCTGTTAATTTTTTGTAACTTTTGGGATGGCAGAGTGTTTGGTAATATAGTAGGAAATCAGCAGGAAGAAAACATTTCTTTAAATGCGGGGAATCCGGTTGATTTTAAGAAAATTTATGATGCAACAATGCAGATGCTCTTTAAGGTTTCGTATCGTATTGTAAACGATGAAGAGGCTGCAGAAGATTTGGCGCACGACTCTCTTATTAAGGCTAACGAAAAAGAGCTTGTTTTTCCGTCGATTAATGATGCCAAATACTGGCTTATTCGGGTTGTAAAGAATGCATCTATAAATTATATAAAACGTAAAGAACGTGAGCGAAAAGCTTACGAAAAGGTCCTTTATGAGGATCATAGAAAAGCGGATACAGGGGAAGTTGACTTACTCAAAAAAGAATCTATGGGTAAGGCAAGGGAAGCACTGAAAAAACTGCCGTCGAATCTGCAGGATGTTCTTATGCTCAGGGAATATGCAGACCTGAACTATAAGGAAATCGGAAGGATTCTGGGGATTACCGAAGGTAATGTTAAGGTACGTATTTTCAGAGCGAGGGAACAGCTTGTTAAAATTATAGGAGAAGATAATGTCTTTTTGCCCGAGTAAAGATATTCATTCCGTATACCTCGATGGTGAGCTGCCTGAAAACTACAAGGCTGAGTATGAGCTTCATATTTCTCATTGTGAAAAATGCCGTAAAGAGCTTGAACAGTTAAAGGCTGTAAGTGCGCTTTTTAAGGCTGATTCCGATTCCTTGAATCTTGATTCTCATTTTATGGACGAAAGCTTTCAGCGTCTCCAGATTAAGATGGCTTATAGCCGCAATATTGGTAAGGTTCCACAGAAATCTCCGTTTAAAGTAATCAGTTATGTCGCTTCGGGCGTTGCAGCGGCGGCAGTCCTTGCACTTGTTCTTCCTTTGGGATTTAAATCTTCAGGAGTAAAAGCTGGTTCTGAAAATACAGCTACAGTTGCTTCTACTGTAATCAATTCTCCTTTAATTCATTCTGTTGGAAACGGAGTTGGTTCATCAGTTCCAATTACTACTGTTTCAACTGGCAGTAAAGCTTCTGGAAATAATGTTTCATTTGATAGTGGAAGAAGTGTGGTTGTTTCTGGTAATATAAAGGATGTAGTTTTGTCATCTGAAAATAAGAGAAAGGCTGTTCCTTCTTTCACAAAGAATGTGAATGATGTTGATGTGTTAAGACCAGATTTTCAGGACGAAGCAATTAATATCAAAATTACAGTTCCAGGTATGGGAGATTTTCCTGTAACTACAGAAATTAATCTTCCTGTGGAATTTGTATCAGGCAGACGTTAGTGGACTCTTCTGGAAAATTTAGTTATTCATTTCGCCGGTACCCGCTTTTGCGCTGGATTATCGGCATTTTTGTTATTCTGGTAGTGCTTGGTTCGATTTTTGTATTTAACTATAGAACTAAGCCGGTTCCTGTTATTCATTCAATTGTTCCTCCTGTTGGCGCTCCGGGCGACCTTGTTGTAATAAACGGCGAAAATTTTGGTGATGTCCGCGATATGAGCTATGTGGAAATTGCGGGCGCAAAGCTTACAGCCAGCTCTTATATTTCCTGGTCTGATAATTGTATAAAAATCGTTTTGCCTGCAAATGTAAAAGACGGACTTGTTGTAGTTGGAACTAAAGAAGAACGTTCTAAGCCTGCACTTTTTGCAAATGAAGTTGATATTCCAGTTCCAGTTCCAGCTGTTCAGCAGGTAACAAAGCCTGTTATAACCTTGCTTTCTGCGGATAAGGTAAATGTTGGCGAATTACTTGTAATTACCGGTAACAATTTTGGTGAGTCAAAAAATCAGTCTAAGGTTCTTTTTACTATGGACTGTAATAATAAAATCAGTGAAGCAGATTATAAAAATATGGTTATGCTCACTGAAAATATGATTCCTGCCAGTGAAGAAGATTTTGATTATGTTTCCTGGTCTAATACAGAAATCAGTGTTCGAGTTCCTGATGGTGCAAGCAGCGGTGTTGTGATTGTTGATACTGGCCGCGAAAAATCAGATCCGAAAGAACTGAATATAAATACAGATGCAGGGCGTAAGGAATACATCAATAAAAAAATTTATTTAATTCAGTATACGGCTGATATTGCAGATGTTGTTTCTGATGATGTTTCTACAATTACTTTGAGATGTCCAGTTCCTTATACTTGCCCGGCTCAGCCTGAGGTTCAGATTACAGAAACTTCGCCGGAGCCTATCCTGATGAATTATCAGAATAATTTGATTCATCAGATTACAAGAAACCGCAATAATACTCCTAAGAGTGTATTCCGCCAGAATTTTGTACTGCCTGTTTTTGAGGTTAGAACTAAAATTAATCCAGTGAAAATTGGCGGTTATAAAAATACAGAAAAGAATCTTTTGAGCGGAGCTTTACGGGCCGATGCTCTTGTTCCAAGTGATAGAACTGAAGTAACTGAACTTTGTGCAAAAATAATTGGTAAAGAAAAAAATGCTTACAACAAGGCAAAGCTGATTTATAATTATATGTGCGACAACTTTAAGGTTCAGTCAAAGGTTCGCAAGGGAGATGCTGATCCGTTGGATTTAATCAAATCTGGAAGTGGTGATGCTTATGACTTTGCAGTAATTTATACAGCACTGTTGAGAGCAGCGGAAGTTCCTGCTTATACTGATGGCGGTATTCTTGTTAATCAGGATTTGCAGACTCAGTCTCACTGGTGGTGTGAATTCTATATTGACCGCGTTGGCTGGGTTCCTTGTGATCCTGCTTTGGGAGCCGGCTTAGAATATAAAAAATGGACTGAAAGTGAAAGCGAGAATGATAGAGAATATTATTTTGGTAATATGGATTCTCATCATATTCTCTTCTCTCGTGGCTGGAGTCAGTTGAAACCATTCAGTGCAGACAGTAAAATTGTGCAGCAACCGAGAAGCTTTGCCTTGCAGTCTATTTGGGAAGAAGCAAATAAAGATACAGCAAAATATAGCAGCTACTGGTCAGTGCCGGTAGTGAAGGGTGTTTATTAATGGAGGTCGTTATGACAAAGATTTTATCTGTAGGTGGTTCGATTATTGCTCCGGACAAACCAGACAGTGCTTTTTTGAGTGAGTTTGTAACAATGTGTAAAAAGTGGCTTGATGCCGATAAGCAGAATCGTTTGATTCTTGTTGCCGGCGGTGGAGCTCCAGCACGTGTATATCAGAATGGTTTGAAAGAAGTTTGCGAAAAGACAGGTGATGCTTTTGATGCTAATGCTGCAGACTGGATTGGAATTATGGCAACAAGGCTGAATGCTCAGCTTTTGAAAGCATGTTTTGGCGACTACTGCAAAAATGATGTTGTTTATAATCCTACTGTTGAAGATTTGAGCTTTGATGGACAGGTGCTTGTTGCTTCTGGCTGGAAACCTGGATTTTCTACAGATACAGATGCTGTTTATCTTGGTGAAAAATTTGATGCAAAGACAATCGTAAATCTTTCTAATATTGAAAAGGTTTATACAGATGACCCAAGAAAAAATCCGGATGCTAAGCCTCTTGATACAATCAGCTGGGCTGACTTCCGTAAGATGGTTGGTGATGAATGGACTCCTGGAAAGAACTGTCCGTTTGATCCGATTGCATCAAAAAAGGCTAGTGAACTTGGTATGAAAGTAATTTGTGCCGGTGGAAAAAATATTCCAAATATACAGGCTATTCTTGAAGATAAGGAATATTTTGGTACAACTATAGGCTAAAATCTTCCATTGCGGTGAGAAGTCCGTCGATTTTCTCGCCGTAGTGTGGGTCTGTGGCCCATGTGCCTGTCAGACCAAAAATATCTTCTATGTATTTTGTTTTGTGGACCCAGTTATATCTCGGGTCCACAAGTTCTTTATGGAGCTTAATGTCTTCTGTTGTGGCATATGCCTGCAGATGCTGAATATGAGCTCTAACTCCTAATTCTTCTGTTTCAAAAATCTCTCCCGGATGATCGGCATCCATAGCTCCGAGTCCGCAATAATTATGAAATTCCGGCTGAACTAATCCGCCGAATTTTAAGAATCCAGTTTCAAGACACATTTGAGCAAAAGCTGCATCAGAATTAATACCTTCTGCAGCTGCTTCATCTATGTAATATTGTGCAAACTGTGTGATATGAGTAAGGTCTGCTTCGGGATTACGGCTTAAAAAAAATGCTGCGAGTTGCGGGGCTGTGAGCTGGCCTTGTGCCATCAGAGCTCGTGAAAGTTCTATTTTTTGCGGGAGTTTAGATGTAGTTTTACAGGCAAAAATAAAAAGAGTTGTTATTACAAGTGTATTAGTTAAAATCAGTTTTTTGAAAAATCTTTTTGCGTTCATAATAATAATGTCGGAAAAATAAAAAAAAATGTGAATTCTGCCGGAATTTTTACAAATCTTTTCCTTTTTTTATACATCTTTGCAAATTTATATATAGAGGATTTTATGGGAAAAGATGTAGTAAGAAAAAATAATTCTGTGTTTAAGGATAAGCCCAAACCTGATGTTCGGGAAAAGGTAATGGAGCATGGGTTTTCCTTTCTTTTTGATGAGGAACTTGTAATGCTGATTTTGGGCTCTGGAACTCAAAAAATGCCGGTTGAAATTATGGCTGAAAAAATAATTGATGTACTTAATGATTCTGATTCACCGAACGTTGTTGATAATCTTTTAATGCTCAATGGGGTGGGGCAGGGAAAAGCTCTTGCGGTTGCGGCGGCACTGGAGCTTGGAAGGCGGCGAAGCAGTCATTTGCGGGCACCAGTAAAACGTCCGGGAGATATTGTGCCCTTTTTAAAAAGTTATGCAGTTTGCGATAAAGAACATTTTCTGCTGGTAACATTAAACGGCGGGCATGAAATCATTCAAATTCATGTGGTTTCTGTAGGAACGTTAAATCGCACTTTGATTCATCCGCGCGAAATATTTTCTATAGCAATTCGAGAAAATGCGGCTGCAATAATTGTGAGTCATAATCATCCGTCAGGAAACTGTGAACCATCTGAAGAAGACCTGCATGTAACTGATCAGTTAAAAAAAGTTTCTGTAATAATGGGTATAGAGCTTTTGGATCATGTAATTGTCAGCCGTGAGGCTTATTTCAGCTTTCTGGAGAATAAGTTATTGCCGGATTAGCGTGATTTTATTAAATTATATAGTATGAAACTTTATTCTCATTCTCAGTTAATTAAATGTACTATCTTGAGTGTGGTGGCTGCAGTTTTACTTACTGTGGCTATTTGCGTGAATATATCAAAGAAAAATAATACCAATACAGATAAAAATACTGATGTTACAGAAGTTGTAAATCAAGATGAGGGGCTTGCTGCAGAGCAGACTGTTCCTGATGCAGTAGAAAATAGTGTTGAGTTTTTGGAACAGAATCCTGCTTCAATAATATCTGTTGCTGGTGGAAACGGAACTTCGGGCTATACACAGGAAGAAGTTCAGAACATCAATGTTTATTCGCTTTGTAATGAGGCTGTAGTAAACATTAATACTCAGGTAACCGCTTATGACTGGTTCCTTCAGCCTTATGTTCAGGATGGTGGCAGCGGAAGTGGTTCAATAATCGACACGCGCGGATACATTCTTACAAATGTTCATGTAATTGCAGATGCAACAAAGATTTATGTTTCTCTTTTTGATGGAACCCAGTATGAAGCAGAAGTTGTTGGAACTGATCTGGATAGCGATCTTGCGGTAATTAAATTTACTCCGCCAGCTGGAATGGAACTTAAGACAATTGCCTTTGGCGATTCTACAAGCTTAAAGGTTGGTCAGCGTGTAATTGCAATTGGTAACCCGTTCGGTTTGGAACGTACTATGACAACCGGTATTGTTTCGGGGCTCGGCCGACCTATTCAGAATTCAAATAACAGGATTATCCGCGATATGGTTCAGACTGATGCGGCAATCAATCCTGGTAACTCTGGTGGTCCTTTGCTTGATACAAGTGGAAAGATGATAGGTATTAACACGATGATTCAGTCTAGCAGCGGAAGTTCTGCAGGTGTTGGGTTTGCGGTTCCTTCTACTACAGCAATTCGTGTTGTAGCTGATTTGATAAAATATGGAAAAGTACATCGTGGTACCCTTGATGCGACTGTAATTCAGATGAGCCGTCGTATTGCACAGTATGCTGGTCTTGATATTGCAACTGGTGTTCTGGTTTCGGAAGTAAAGCGCGGCGGTAATGCAGAAAGCGCGGGCTTGAAGGGCGGAACTGAGGCGGCTTATTATGGGTCGCGACGAGATATCATCTACATTGGTGGTGATGTAATTACTCAGATTGATAATATTGCGGTAACATCTCTGGCTGATTATTATTCGGCACTTGAAAGCAAACGTGCAGGAGATGTAGTTACAGTTATTGTTCGAAGAAATCGTAAAGATGTTACACTGAAGATTAAGCTTGTTGAAAGTTAGGATGTGTCATGCGGAAATTTGAAGTTGTATCGCCGTTTGAGCCTAGTGGGGATCAGGGACAGGCTATAGAAAAGCTCTCAGAAGGATTTTTGCGGGGCGATAAATTTCAGACTCTTAAGGGCGTTACCGGTTCTGGTAAAACCTTTACAATGGCAAAAATTATTGAAAAGGTTCAGCGGCCAACTCTGATTATCAGTCATAACAAAACTCTTTCAGCTCAGCTTTACCGCGAGTTCAAATCTTTCTTTCCGAATAATGCAGTAGAATATTTTGTCTCATATTATGATTATTATCAGCCGGAAGCTTATGTTGCAGCTCGCGACCTTTACATCGAAAAAGATTGCGATATAAACCGCGAAATTGACCAGATGCGTCTTGCGGCAACTTACAGCCTTATGGAACGCCGTGACGTAATTGTAGTTGCAACCGTCAGCTGTATTTACGGTCTTGGTATGCCTGATGTGTACAAAGGAATGCGTGTTCATGTTGAAACAGGACAGACTTTTGATCCTAAAAAGTTTGCGAATAAATTGATTTCGATGCAGTATTCGCGAAACGATAATGTACTTGAGCGTGGCAACTTCCGCATTAAGGGCGATGTAATTGAAGTATTCCCTCCATACATGGAAACAGATGAAGCTTACAGAATTCTTTTGGATTGGGAAGAAGTTGTCCGTATTCAACGTTTTAATGTATTAGATAGAAGTGTAACCGGCGAACTTGATGAAACGGTTTTCTATCCGGCAAAGCACTTTGTTGTTCCTCAAGATAAGCTGATAGAGGCAACCGGTCGTATTGAAAACGAAATGAATGAGCGGGTAGAAGAACTGCGTGCCGCTGGCAAAATGCTTGAGGCTGAACGTCTTAAAACCCGCACTACTTATGATATTGAAATGCTTCGGGAGATGGGAACTTGCCCTGGAATTGAAAATTATTCTGGTCCTATTTCAGGGCGTGCAAGAGGTGAACCTCCTGCAACTCTGCTTCATTATTTTCCGGATGATTTTTTGTGCATGATAGATGAGGCTCACGTTTCTGTCCCTCAGATTGGTGCAATGTACGAAGGTGACCGCAGTCGTAAGCAGAACCTGATTGATTTTGGATTCCGACTTCCTTCGGCTTTTGATAACCGTCCTCTTAAGAAGGCTGAGTTTGACGCCAAGATGAATCAGATAATTTATGTTACTGCGACTCCGCGTGCCGAAGAAATAAAGCAGAGTACTCAGGTTGTAGAACAGCTGATTCGTCCAACAGGCTTGCTTGATCCTATTGTTGAGATTCGTCCGAGTGAAGGGCAGATGGAAGATATTTACAAGGAAGTTCGCGAGAGAATCGACCGCCACGAACGCAGTTTAATCCTAACCCTTACCAAGAAGATGGCAGAGGATCTCACTGACTATCTGACAGAACTTAAACTTAAGGTAAAATATATTCACTCAGAAATTGATACATTTGAGCGTGTGGAGATTTTGAAGTCTTTGAGAACTGGTGAAATTGATGTTCTGATTGGTATTAACCTGCTTCGAGAAGGAATCGACTTACCTGAAGTTTCATTTATTGCAATTCTGGATGCAGATAAAATCGGATTTTTAAGATCTGAGACATCCTTGATTCAGATTATTGGTCGTGCGGCTCGCAACGCTGAAGGCAAAGTTGTGATGTATGCCGATCATATGAGTCCTGCAATGGAAGCTGCTGTAAAAGAAACTAAGCATCGTCGTGAAGTTCAGGAAGCCTATAATAAAGAACACGGAATTACACCAAAGACAATCTCTAAGGCAGTTGAAGATATTCTTGTGCATGAAAAAGCTGATGCAGATGCAAATGCTGCTATGGAATTGGATGTGCTTAAGAAAGAAGCGAACCTGTTTAATCCTAAGGAACGCCATAAGTTGATAAAGGCGCTTACTGCCGAAATGTCTGCCTGCGCCGACCGAATGGAATACGAGCAGGCAGCTGCGCTTCGTGATCAGATTCGTGAGATTGAAGCGCAGTACGGGAAATGATTAAAGTCTAGCCACTCCGTCGCCAGTTTCACAAACAAAGAAGCCTGCTTTATAGCCGATGGCTTTTTCATAAGTTGTCTGAACATTTTCGATGAATGAGTCGAGTTTGTCTTTGTGAACAAGGGCAATTGCACAGCCACCAAAACCTGCTCCTGTCATTCTGGCTCCAAGACAACCTTCCTGCTTTTGTGCTGTTTCAGCCAGTGTATCAAGCTCAATACCAGTTACTTCGTAATCTTCTTTCAGCGATTTGTGGCTGGCATTTAAGAGTTCGCCTAATTTTACGAGGTTGCCTTCTTTTAGAGTTGCAGCTGCATCGATAACGCGCTGGTTTTCTGCAATACAGTGGCGGGCACGCTTATTTAAAATCGGGTCGGTAACAAGTGCTGAGTATTTATCCCAGTCTGCTGGAGTCAGTTCGCACAATGCACCAACTTTCACTCCATTATCCTGAAGAATCTTCAATGCCTGTTCGCACTGTCCGCGGCGTTCGTTATATTTTGAATCAGCGAGTTTACGAACTTTATTTGTGTTCATAACTACAAAGCGGTAATCTCCAAGCTCAAGGGGAACATATTCATATTCAAGAGTGTTACAATCCAGAAGTTCTGCATGATTTTTCTTGCCTGTCGCAATAATGAACTGGTCCATAATTCCGCACTTTACGTTCATAAAATTGTGCTCACTCATCTGACCAAGTTTTGCAATTTCTACACGATTCAGATCAAAGCCGAAGGTGTCAATTACTGCGTAAGCAAATCCACATTCCAAAGCAGATGAAGAAGAAATACCACCGCCAGCCGGAATGTTCGATGCCATCAAAATCTCAAAGCCGCAGTCAAACTTAAATCCACGTTCTTTGAGCTGCTGAAGGATTCCATTAAGATAATTTGCATAATCATTTGCCTTATCAAAAACGAAAGTCTGGTTAATATCAAATTCGTAGCTGCCAGGGAATCGCGCATCATTATACAAAACTTTAGAATCGTTGCGCTTACGGATTGCAATGTAAAGATAGCGGTTAATACTTGCCGGGAAAACCTTTCCGCCGTTGTAATCAATGTGCTCACCAATAATGTTGATTCTGGCTGGTGAAGAATAAAGTTTTACGTCTGATTCATTTCCACCATACATTTTCAAGAAAGCGTTTTTAAGTTCTTCTGGTGTATATTCTTTTGAAGTTAAATTATCTGACATATTAATCTCCATTTATATATTAATTTAGATAATATTTTCTTTAAAATAAATATCAATAGGCATGTCGATTCTTGAAGGTATATCTTGATGCAGCATAAGCGCCTGATATAATTTGTGTACAGCATCTGCCCCCTGCTGTTCTGGTCTTTGCCCGATAATACAGTCTATTGTGCCATCAAGAAGACCTTCTCTATTCTGTTCAACTAAATCATATCCGATTACAGTAACTCGACTTTTTAATCCCTGATCTGCAATAAAATATGACATGAGGTTTACTTCTGCATGCGGAACGAAAATGCCTTTTATATCATTGTGTTTTTCAAAAAGATTTTGCATAAAACTATAAAAGCCTGAATCAGAAAAATCAGTATATAGCTCATCAAGAACAACAGAGTTTGCATCTTTTTGAATATATTCTGTGAAGCCACGAATTCTTTCGCGTAAGTTATATCCGGATGGATACATTCTTATGCAGGCAAAGGTTCCGCTTCCCTGGAACATTCTCATTATTCTTCCGGCACAGTAACCGCCTTTGTACGGATTCTGGGCAATTGTTAAAAGTGGTTGAGTAGTTCCGAGCGGAGTATCAATATAAACATATGGTTTGCCATTGAGTTTTGAAACTATTTCCATGTGTTCTTCTGGTGCTACCGGTGTGGTAATTAATGCATCGATTATTTTATCCGGATTTTCAAAAAATTGATGGCTTTTAATAAATGCATCACCTGCAATCATTCGATCAAAGGAAACGAATTTCAATTCAATTTTAAAAGGCATTAACTGTTCAACGCCTTGAAGCATTCCGTCATAAAGAGCTTTATAATAGCCGCAACCGCTTTCAAGAGTTGGTAAAAGAACTCCAATTACAAAAGGTTTATTGCTTTTTAGCTGTCTCGCTATTGGATTTGGTTGATAACCATATTCATCGATGATTGACTGAATGAGTTTCTTTGTTTTTTCAGATACTCCCTTGCGATTATGGATTACTCTATCGACAGTTCCAATCGAAACATGGGCGTATTCTGCTATTTCAACTAAAGTCATATAATTATACTCTTCTCGTGCTCGTACACGTTATACGATAGCAGAACTTCTCTTAAAAATCAAATATTTTGTTATAAAAAGGGGTGTTTTTAGCCCAGAAGTGCCAAAATAGGTAAAAATACTGAAAAATTTGAAAAAAAATTTGACAACCAGAATATTCGGGTTTATAAATGAATTGTAGCGTTATCGTACACGGTAACAATCAGGAGGAAAAAGAATATGAAAAAAACTGTGTTAGTAATTCTCGGAATTGCTATGTCTATGAGTATGTTATTTGCTGCTCCAAAAGCAAAAAAAGCAAAGAAAGCAAATGTTGCTAACAAAGATAAGCCACTTGTTTTCTTCAACCGTCAGCCATCAGATCCTACAACCGGTGCTATCGATACTTCAGCAATTAAATGGAATGACAAAACATATTATGTTGGTTTTGATGCTGCAGGTGGTGGAGCTGTTCAGGGTAAACTTGTTACAGACTATCTTGCAAGTGCAGATCCTGCAAAAATCGACCGCAATGGCGATGGTATAATTGGTTATGTTCTTTGTATTGGTGATGTTGGACATAACGATTCAAAGGCTCGTACAGAAGGTGTTCGTAAGGCTCTTGGAACATGGAATGGTTCTACAGATCCTACAGTAAAGAAGGAAGGTTCAGTTGTAGTTGGTGGAAAAAAATTCAAGGTAGTTGAGCTTGAAGGTAAAGCTATGACTGGTACAGATGGTTCTACTTGGAATGCAAATGCTGCTACAGAAGCTATGGGTGGATGGGCTACAAAATTTGATAAAGCAATCGACCTTGTACTTTCTAATAATGATGGTATGGCTATGGGATGTCTCCAGGCTTCTAACTATCCTGCTGGAGTTCCAATCTTCGGTTATGATGCAAACGCAGATGCTGTAGAAGCTATCGGCGCTGGAAAACTCTTTGGTACAGTCTCACAGAACGTAGATGCTCAGGCTGCAGGTACTCTTCAGGTAATCCGCAACCTTCTCGACGGTCTTACAGGTGCTGATGTATATACAAAAGGTTTCTCTGTTCCAGATCAGTATGGTAACAAGATTACTCCAGAAGTTCAGTACAAGGCTGATCAGCGCGGACTTTTCGCACTTAATGGTCCTGTAGATCCATCTAACTGGAAGTCATACACAGAAGGAAACCGCGATGCTGGAATCAAGCAGACAAAGGCAGAAAAGAAGAAGGTTCTCCTTACAATTTATAACTCTGCAGATAACTTCCTTTCTTCAAGCTATCTCCCTGCTTTGAGATACTATGCTCCACTTATGGGTATTGATCTTACTGTAGTACAGGGTGACGGTCAGTCAGAAGCAAGCTGTCTTGATAAGTTTACAAACCTTAAGAACTATGATGCTTTTGCTGTAAACATGGTTAAGACAAACTCTGCTGCAGATTACACAGATAAACTTAAGTACTAACAAGTTTGCCTGAGAATACAGGCTTCAGGGGGTGTCTCATTAAAATCAGGCACCCCTTTTTTGTTAGGTGTATTAAAAAAACTGCGGTATAATGGAAATTGATATGAATGATACAGTGCTTGAAATAAAAAATCTTTCAAAATCCTTTGCAAAAAATACTGTTCTGAACGGAATCAATCTTTCTGTTAAAAAGGGCTCAGTAATGGGACTTATGGGAGAGAATGGTGCAGGCAAATCAACAATGATGAAATGTCTGTTTGGTATTTATGCAAAAGATGAAGGGCAGATTTCTTTACTCGGAAAACCTATTGATTTTAAGAGTCCAAAAGAAGCTCTTGAAAGCGGAATTGCAATGGTTCATCAGGAATTGAACCAGTGTCTTGACCGTACTGTTACCGATAATCTTTTTCTTGGAAGATATCCAAAAAGATTTGGTGTTATTGATGAAGCAAAAATGGAACGCGAAAGCAATAAACTTTTTTCTTCATTAAACATGAATATTAACTGCAGAACCATTATGAGAACTATGTCTGTTTCGCAAAGGCAGATGGTAGAAATTGCAAAGGCGGTTTCTTACGATGCCAAGTTGATTGTTCTTGATGAACCGACATCTTCTCTTACAGAAAATGAAATTAAAAAATTGTTTTCTATTGTAAATGATTTGAAGAGCAAGGGAGTTTCCTTTGTTTACATTTCTCATAAGATGGATGAGGTTTTTGAAATCTGTGATGAAGTTTCGGTTCTCCGGGATGGAAACATGGTTTTGACAAAGCCAATTAAAGATACGAATATGAACGAGCTTATTTCTGCAATGGTTGGACGATCATTGGATAAGCGCTTCCCGGATGTAGATAATAATCCGGGTGATATATATCTTGAAGTTAAAAATCTTACAACAAAATATGAGCCGGTACTCGAAGATATTTCCTTTTCTGTTAAGAAGGGGGAAATCTTTGGATTGTATGGACTTGTTGGAGCTGGACGCAGTGAATTACTGGAGTCGCTTTTTGGGGTTCGTACAATTGCATCCGGTGAAATTGTGCTGAATGGTAAATCGCTGCGCTTTATGAGCAGTAAAGATGCAATGGCCTATAACTTTGCGCTTGTAACTGAAGAGCGAAAACTGAATGGAATGTTTGGTAAAGATACCATTAAGTTTAATACGGTTATTACAAATCTTACAAATTACAAAACTTATGGAATTCTTTCTGAACGTAAGATGGCTGAAGCTGCAAATCGTGAAGTAAAGCAGATGCATACTAAGTGTACTTCAATCGAAGAAAATATTTCAGCACTATCGGGTGGAAATCAGCAGAAGGTAATCATTGGAAAATGGATGGAACGTAAGCCTGATATCTTCCTTATGGATGAGCCTACCCGAGGTATTGATGTTGGTGCTAAATATGAAATCTATCAGTTGATTATAAAAATGGCAAAAGAGGGTAAGACTATTATTGTAGTCTCAAGCGAAATGCCTGAGATTCTTGGTATTACAAACCGCATTGCTGTTATGTCTAATCATCGTCTGGCTGGAATTGTAAATACAAAAGAAACTAATCAGGAAGAGCTTTTGCGCCTTTCTGCTAAATACTTATAATGTGTGGAGAAGTAGAATATGGCAGATTTTAATGAAGAAATAGAACAGATGCAGGCAGAAAGCCTCAAACAATTGGAAAATGATATTGCTTCAAAAAGCGTAAAACCGCTTGAAGAAGATGCTGTGCTTCAAAAATATAGTGAGCGACTTGAAGAACTTCGTAAGGCAGGTAATAAAAAGGAAGCCTCAGAGCTTTCTAAAAAAGCCGTAGCCTATGCAAATATTGTTTCTGAGGCTTATATTAAGCAGGTAAACGCAGTGCAGTCTGCACTGGAAGAAAAGTGTAAGGCTGACTATAAAAAACGCGTAGGTGGAATTAAAGGCGAAACAAAGGAAAGAATTTCAAGACTTACTTCTAAAGAAGAAATCAACATTGCAAAGTATGAAGGAAAGTCTGCTCTCTTTGATGCTAAAAACAAATATCTTGCTGAAATTGGAAGATACAGAAGTACAAAAAATCAGGCTTATATTGACCATGTAATGTATAACCGTGCGCTTCGTGATGGAAAAACAAACTTTAAAGAAAACATCACCATGAACTACAAGAACTACATCAACAATTTTCAGATGTCTAAGTTCATGCTCGAAAATGGATTATACATTGCAATTCTGATTTTCTTTATTGTGTGTGTTATTGTTGCTCCACTTACTGGAAATGGACAGCTTCTTTCACTTCCTAATATTCTTACAATTCTTGAGCAGTCTTCTACCCGTATGTTTTATGCTTTGGGAGTTGCGGGGCTTATCCTTATTGCCGGTACAGATTTGAGTGTATGTCGAATGGTTGCACTTGGTTCGGTAACTACTGGTTTGATTCTGCACCCTAGTAAAAATATTGTTTCGTTCTTTGGAATGGAACCATGGGATTTTACCGGGCTTCCAATGGGCGGACGTCTCGCTCTTGCGCTTTTCCTTTCTATAGCACTTTGTGTAATGTTCAGCTGCTTCTCTGGATTCTTCAGTGCAAAGTTCAAGATTCATCCGTTCATTTCAACTCTTTCTGCACAGCTGATTATTTATGGTCTTTTGTTCTTTGGAACTAGTGGTACACCGGTTGGTTCTATTGATCCAAAAATAAAAGATTTGATTGGTGGCCGATGGGAATTGTTCTATTTTGATGGAGATTTGATTACTTTCCCTAAATTGATTATTCCGGCAGTAATTGCAATTTTTGTTGCATGGTTTATCTGGAATAAAACTACTTTTGGTAAGAATATGTATGCAGTTGGTGGAAATGCTGAAGCTGCTGCTGTAAGTGGTATTAATGTATTTGCTGTAACAATGGGCATCTTTATTATGGCAGGTATTTTCTACGGCTGTGGGGCTTTCCTTGAAGCTTTCCGTGCAAATGCAAGTGCTGGAACAGGACAGGGCTTTGAGCTTGATGCGATTGCTGCCTGTGTTGTAGGTGGTATTTCGTTTAATGGTGGTATCGGTAAAATTCGTGGTGCTGTGATTGGTGTAATCATCTTTACTGGTCTTACATATTGTTTGACCTTCCTTGGAATTGATACAAATCTTCAGTTCGTATTCAAGGGGTTTATCATTATTGCGGCAGTAGCACTTGATAGTGTGAAATATCTAAAAAGAAAATAAAAAGTCTTCCTCTTGTAAATGGACCAGTGGTTTTAACGATATTTCCACTGGTCCTTTTTTTATGCTTATAGTTTTAATTTTGCGAAATTCATTTTTCAGCAATTGACTTTTTTTTTGAATTTGTATATTCTTTCTAAACTATTGTAATTTGCGTGGGAAAATTGTTTTAATATAAGGAAGGATAAAGATATGTCTAGAATGTGTGATGTTTGCGGAAAAGGCGTTATGTCTGGTAATAAAGTTAGTAAGTCTATGAACCATACTCGCAGAACATGGAGACCTAACCTCCACAGCGTAAAGGCTGTTCTTCCTAACGGAACAGTTAGAACTATCAAGGTTTGCTCTAGCTGTCTTAGCAGTGGATACATTGAGAAGAAAGTAAGAGTTCCAAAGACTGCTGAAGTAGCTCAGAACTAAGTTTCGTTTTGAACCGCGAAAACCCCGTTGGAAATGCCGACGGGGTTATTTTTTTGTCCGTCATTGCGAGCCGGAGACGAAGCAATCCATATCAGCTTTCAATTACAAGCCCGTCATAAGCGGGTTGTAAAGTCTTTACTGCTTCGAGTCCAGGGAATTCTTTTCTGTGTTCTTCCATATAAGCTGCGGTTTCAACATGAGAACTGTTGTGTGTAAGGTGTGTAAACCAAACTTTTTCAGCACCGATTTTTCCGGCCATTTCGAGTGCCTGCAAAAAGCTGAAATGTGTGCTGTGTTCTTTTATACGAAGTCCGTCAATTACAAGATGTACAAGTTTTCCTGCCTGCTTTTGAATCAGCTTAATAGAATCATCACTTATGTAATTGCAGTCTGTAAGATATGCAATAGACTTTTGTTCCGGAGTTCCGGCGTTTTCTGTTAATAACCATCCGGTAGTTTCCAGAGAACCATGCATCATTGGAATTGGTGTAATTACAGTATTGTCAATTTTGAAGGGTGCGGCTGGTTCAATCAGGTTGATTTTTGCATGTCCGCCACCTTCTGCTTTTTCGCTGAAAAGATATCCAAAACTGTGTTTTAAATGTTCTGCGGCGCTATGATTTGTGTAAATTGGAATAGGGGGCTTATCATATTTTTCGTTCTGAGGATTTTCCGGCTTGTTAGACATTATGCACGAAAAGTTACGTAAATCATCAATTCCGTGTAAGTGGTCTGCATGACTGTGAGTTAAAAGAATTGCATCAATCTGGCGGATTTTTTCGCGTAAAGCTTGAGTGCGAAAATCGGGGCCAACATCAATAAGAATATATTTATTATCTGCTGTTTGAATATAGGCTGAGCTTCTTGTTCGTTTGTCACGTGGATCTTTAGAATTACATACTGCACAATCACAGGCAATAACTGGAACGCCGTGGCTTGTACCGGTTCCCAAAAACGTTAATTTCATAAAATCAGTATAGCAGAAAAATCAGCTCGTTGCGAGGAGTCGATTTGTAAGAGTTTATTCTTAATCAATACTAATTTACAGATTTATCGTTTTAGATTAAAATACCCCTCGTGGATTTTCGGACTAACAATATTATAGAAGAATATTTAACTGAGCAGCTTGATGTTTTTACGCCAGACGAATTTTATAAATATCTAAAATCAAAGGGTGCTAAAGTAAGTAAGTCGGATGCTGCAGAAATTCTCCATGTTTCAGATCTTGTTTTTTCTCTTGTAAATAATGAATTTGTAACCAAGGCTGGAGTTTTTACAGGACGCTGGTTCAGTTTTAAGCCAAGCCGCGAAGAAGTAGAAAAAGGATATATTATTATAGGTCATCGTTGTATTCCGTTTGTAAATCCAGATGTTCCGCCAGACGGCATTAGTATTATGGCAGATGGAAATCCTGTCGAGAGCGAGGCGGAAACTTTTTCTATGAATCTTGCAATGGATACCTTTGCGCTTTATGGTGAAGGCTACATTCTTCCATATATATTCAATGATAGAAACAACACTTCTATTCCTCTCAGTTCTGTGCAGTATTCAATGCCGCCGGAGATTAAGCTTACAGCCTGGCCTTTGAAAAAAATCTGTGGCGATGTTGATTTTAAATATGGAGACAGAATTCTTTGCCGTGCAATCAGCTGGAATAATGGGGTTGTAGAGATGCGTCCACAGGTCAGCAGACTTACAGATTTTGTAATTTCTGATGATGCCGTACAGCGCGAAGAATGGTATACATATTTTGAAAACGGCCTGCTCGAAAGTTTTGACAGACACGGTCCTGCTTCTTCTATAGAAGAACAGCTTGCTTTTTTATTTCTTGAAAATCAGGAACAGCTCTGTATTCGTAATTGCGGGTCTACAGAAGAGTTTCTGGCTCATACAACCAAAATCGGTTTTGAACCTTATGGTGTAGAATCACGAATCTGGCGTAAAGGAGAGACTGTTCCATATACTGGTAAATGGAATGGAATGGATTTTGAACGTGGAGCACTTCTTTCTGATATGGCTCTTACTTTGACTCCACGTGTTATCGATGCAATTCTTGAAGACCGCATTTATGATAAAAAGCGTGGTAAAAAAGATATTTCAGATGATTTTGAAGAAGTAATACAGACTATTTTTCCGAATATGGGAATGATTTCTCAGGAAGAGCGGAGAATTGTATTATTGAATATAGAAAAGCGTAATGATATACTTGAAAAAATGTATAATCAGTTTTCTGATTATCCTATTGCTGAAATGCGAAAAAGAATTCTACACCTTTTTACAAAGGTAAGTGAGTTGTTTTGTGCAATCGGTGGTTCTGGTGTTGCGGCAGAAAATTTTCCGCAGCAGGAACTGGTTATTCTTTCACAGCTTTACAGTCATGCAGTGCGCCTGTTGGAAGAGGTTGAAAATTCGTATATGAGGCCGTCATTTCCGACAGATGATGTTTCGCTTTCTCTGGATGGAATGGAAGAAACTTTTGATGACATCAGTGTAACACTTTATTCGGCTTTGGAATGTAACAGATTTAAGGGATTTGAAATAGTTAAATAGGAGAATAAAACTATGGATGGAGAATTTGAAGTAGACTTGGCTCAGCTTATTCACAGGGGAGGTGTATTCAAGAATGTTGAAGGTTCTACACCTCAGGAAATTTATTCAAAAGTTTGTAAAATGATAGATCTTCCAGAAGGACTGACTTCTGATGATGTGTACAATGCTCTTTGCGCACGTGAGGAAGTTTTGAGTACAGCCGTAGGAAACGGTATTGCTCTTCCACACGCTCGTTCACCAATCATGAAAAATGAATCAGAGCAGCGTATCTGTGTAGTTTATCTTAAGAACCCAATTGATATGAAGGCTCCTGATGAGCGCGAAGTATTTGTTATGTTCATCCTGCTTGCTCACAATTCGCAGATTCACCTCAAGGTACTTTCTTCTCTGGCTTCACTTTTCAGAGATCCAAAATTTAAGAAGGCTTTGGAACTCCGTTCAGATGAAGCTGTACTTGCTTCTATCATCAAAGAATTAGCTTAATTTTTTATAAAAAAACTATATATGCCCGGAAGGGCTACACAGGAGTATAATTTATGAACAAAAAAGGTGTTGAGGCAGTTGCACTTTCAATCCGCAGCTTGTCTATGGACGCAATTCAGAAGGCAAATTCTGGTCACCCAGGACTTCCACTCGGAGCTGCAGAAGCAGCCGCTGTTTTGTATGGCGAAATCATGAAGCACAATCCTGCTAATTCAAAATGGGCTGATAGAGACCGTTTCGTACTTTCTGCAGGACATGGTTCTATGCTTCTTTACAGCATCCTCCATTTGGCAGGATACAAAGTAAGCATGGACGATATTAAGAACTTCCGTCAGGTTGGTTCTAAGTGTCCTGGTCACCCGGAATATGGTGAAACTGATGGTGTTGAGTGTACTGGTGGTCCACTCGGACAGGGCGTTTCAATGGCTGTTGGTATGGCTGTTGCAGAACAGATGCTCGCTGCAAAATTCAATACAAAGGGTCACAAGATTGTAGACCACTACACATACTCTCTCGTAGGAGAAGGATGTCTTCAGGAAGGTGTTGCTTCTGAAGCTTGTTCTCTCGCTGGTAATCTTAAACTTGGTAAACTCATCGTATTCTACGATCAGAATAAGATTTCTATTGATGGTAATACAGATATTACTTTCACAGATAATATTGCAGCTCGCTACAAGGCTTATGGCTGGCAGGTTCTTAAAGGAAGTATGTACGATGTTGAAGGTATCGTAGAGCTCGTAAAAGAAGCTAAGAAGTGCAAGGATCAGCCAACTTTGATTATGCTCAAGTCTGTAATCGGTAAGGGCGCTCCAAAGCAGGGAACTGCTGATGTACACGGTGCTCCACTTGGTGCAGAAGGCATTATCGCTGCAAAGAAGAAGCTTGGACTTCCAGTTGATCAGGACTTCTATGTAGTTCCTGAAGCTTACAAATATTTCGAAAGCAAGAAGGCTGCATTTGCTAAGGCAGAAGCAGACTGGAATGCTGATTTCGCTGCATGGGCAAAAGAAAATCCAGAACTCAAGAAGCTCTGGGATGCTTACCATTCAGACGCTGTAACAGACGACACTGTAAAAGATGTTGTTTACAAAGTAGGTGATGCTTGTGCTACACGTGATGCTTCTGGAAAGGCTTTGAACGTAATTGCTGCCCGCTATGCTAACCTTGTTGGTGGTTCTGCTGACTTGATGGGACCAAACAAGACTGCATTCAAAGCAACTGATAACGGAACCTTCAGCCCAGAAAACCGCGCAGGCCGTACAATCGAATACGGTATCCGTGAGTTTGCAATGTCTGCTGTTTGTGCAGGTATTTCTCTCCATGGTGGTCTCCGCCCATTCTGTGCTACATTCCTTGTATTCGCAGATTATCTCCGTCCATCTCTCCGCGTTGTTTCTTTGATGAAGCAGCCTGTAATCTACGTATTCACACACGACTCAATCTACGTAGGTGAAGATGGTCCAACACATCAGCCAATTGAAACAATGACTTCTCTCCGCGCTATTCCTGGTGTTCAGGCTATCCGCCCAGGTGACCCTGAAGAATCTATGGAAGCATGGAAGATTGCTTACGCTTCTAAAGATCATCCAGTTTGTATGGCATTCACACGCCAGGCACTTGCTGTTTACGAAAAGGAAGACAAGTCTTGGAAGAAGAACATGGCAGCAAATGGTGCTTACATTGTAAAGAGTGGTGCAGACAAGCCTGATATCACAATTCTTGCAAGTGGTTCTGAAGTTAATATGGCTCTCCAGGCTGCAGCTGAAGTTCCAGAGAAGAAGATTCGTATCGTTTCTGTTCCAGATCTTAAGAAATTCGAAAATCTTCCTAAGGCAAAACAGGACGCTATCATTGGTGAAACAAAGCGTGTTGTATGTACAGAAGCCGGCATTTCTATGGAATGGCTCCAGTTCACTTCAAAAGAGAACTGCTTCTGTATCGACACATTCGGTACATCAGGTCCAGCTAATAAGGTAGCTGAATATCTTGGATTCACAGCTAAGAATCTGGCAAAACTCCTCAAGAAGTAGTTTGCTTCGTCACTGCGCTCCTCGCAATGACGGAGACTATGGCGATGCATGAAAGGTGCCCGTTGCGGTTTCGCGGCGGGCATTTTTTTTTGTCCTCTTTTTTTTTGCTGACAATTCAAAAATCGTATGATATAATTTTTTATTATTAGATTATGTATTTTGCAAGAGGGAGTGATGCATATATGAAAAAAATAATTGCAGCAGCTTTTCTTGCTGTAGTTCATGTTTGTGCCGTATTCTCATTGGATTTTGCATTTAAACTTGAGCCTACAGCCATAATTCCGCTTACTGAACATATGACTCCTGCCTATGGCGGACAAATCTTTGGTGGTATTGATTTATTCAATTTTACTACTATAGGACTTGAAGGTGGGTATCTTTACGAAAAGCCTGAAAATACAGATAGTGCAATTAACACCATGTTTGGTGGTGTGAATCTTGGATTCTATTATTATCCGCTTTCAAGACTTTACCTTGGATTAGGTGGAGCTGTTGGTCTTGATTATGGTATCAGCCAGATTCAGTCAATTAATCAAAGCGGCGATACAGTAACAGGTAACAGAAATTTTTCTGACATTTATTACAGAGCATATGGTGAAATTGGTTTCCGAATTAATCCTACACTTTCGGTAAATGCTACCGGTGGTTATGCAAGTTTCTGTATTGATAAAGGAAAGGAATTTATTACAGGTCCTTTTGCAGGAGTTTCTTTGCGACTTGCGGCTCATGCTGGAAAAGGTTCGGGACGTTCTTCGCTTTCTGTTAAGATTGTTCAGGACAGCGATGTATATCCTGTTTACAGTGCCGTTTATGACTATGAGCCATTTGGTACAATCATCCTTAAGAATAATGATGGTGCAGAGCTTCGCAACGTTCATGTAAGCTTCCGCGCTAATAAATATACCTCTGGTGCAAAACTTTGTGGAACTGCTTCTTGTATTAACCGCCACCAGAAAGTAGAGTTCCCTCTTTGTGCAAACTTTTCAGATGTAATTCTTTCATTTACAGAAAATGGAAAAATCAGTGGTGAGGTTGTAATTGAATACGACTTCCTTGGTAAGAGAATGACAGTCGTTGAGCCGGTAATTGTAGCTGTAAATAACCGCAACGCTTTTACCTGGGGAGACAATGCTTCTCTTTCAGCTTTTATTTCTCCAGACAGTCAGGAAGTTGCAGCCTTTGCAAAAGAAGTTGCAGGCATTACCCGTAACAATCTTTATACTGGTATGAATGCAAATTTACAGTATGCAGCCGGAATGGTAGAAGCTCTTAGACTTGCTGGTCTTGGTTACTCTGGTGATACTCTGACACCTTATAGTTATTATCATGATAGCTATGAAATGGATTCAATCCAGTATCCATTGCAGACTTTGCAGTATCTTTCTGGTGATTATGATGATATGGGTATTCTTTTGTGCTCATGTCTGCAGACTGTAAATGTTCCTACAGGCTATATGCCTCTTGCTGAGGACTTTATTGTTCTTGTAAAACTTAATATTGCGGCACGACAGGCTTTAAGCAATTTTGCTTCAACAGATGGTCTTATTATCGATGAAGATACAGATTCTGTTTATCTTGCATTGTCAATGGCAAATCTTGAAAAAGGCTTTACCGCAAGTTATAAGGCTGGTTCAGAAGCCGTTGCAAAGTGTTTTTCTGATGACGAAAATTTCTACGAGTTTATAGATACAACTGACGCATGGAATTCTTATAAACCTGTTGCTTACAGTAACAGTTCTGCTTCTATCAGTTATAAGCAGGATCAGCTTATTGCAAATACAAAGAAGGCAATAGAAAATTATATCAGTTCAGATATAGAAGAAGTTATTAAGCGTGCCCGTGCAGAAGGTGATGCAAATAAACTTGGAGTTGCACTTGTCCGTGCCGGCCGTTATACAGAAGCAAAGCGCGAATTCCAGAAGCTTTCTACTGTTACAGCAATGAACAATACAGCAAATATTCTTATGATTGAGAAAAATTATTCTGCTGCGGCAGCCCAGTATAAGAGGGTTCTCGAAAAAGATCCTTCAAACAAGGTTGCTTTAAAAGGTTTGGAAAATGCAAATTCGAAAATTGAGTAAAAAAATAATATTTTCTTTTTCTATAATTTTTGTATGCGCAAATCTTTCTGCAATCGATTTATCGCTCCATGTGCAGCCGTCTTATGAATTGCCTCTTAACGGCTTTTTGAATAAGGCGGGTGGATTTGGTGTAAACGCTGGACTTGATCTTAGTCCTATAAGCGTTCGAAGTCGTGACCAGATTTATGTTTCAGGACAGTTTACATATTCTGGATTTTATGTAGATGGCTTTGGACTTCAGACTTTGTTAGACGGCAGATTTGGACTTGGTTACAAGCTTCGTTTTATGGACAGATGGGATGCCTTTGCAGAAGGTATGGCTGGTATATGGACCTTTCCGAGTGCTACAAATTTTGATGCAAAAACTGTAAGTGGTCTTTCTTTTTCTGGTAAGGTTGGTGCAGACTTTTATGTTTCTCCAGCACTTTCACTAACAGGCTTTGCCGGGTATAAATCTTATTACGCAAAACCAGAGTCTCTTACTTCTACTTTAGAATTGGGAGTTGGTATACGCTATAGCCTTTCTCGTGGTTTATTCCGCCGAGATATGATAGATCTTGCAGATTCTGAATTTGAACCTGTATTCCCGGTATTCTATGCACACTATGAAGACAATCCTTTTGGAAACATAACTTTGGTAAATAACGAGCCAAATGATATTTATAATGTTACAGTTTCTGTAATGATTGATTCATACATGACTGCGCCATTTGTAGTTTCTGAAATTGAAAGCGTTGGTCGTGGCGAAACTTTCTATGTAGATATCTGTGCCTTCTTGAATGAAAATATTCTTGACTTAGTTCAGCCAAAATCTTCTGATATGGAGATAACTGTTACATATTCTTCTTTGGGAAAAATCCAGTCTTCTTCATACTTCATGCCTGTAACAGCCTTGAGCCGTAACTCAATGACTTGGGAAGATGACCGAAGAGCTGCGGCTTTTGTTTCTGGAAAAGATGCTACTGCTCAGAGATTTGCACGTCAGGTTCAGGGTATTGTAAAGAATGATCTTCGCGATGGTGTTCCAAAAAATATTCAGTATGCGGCAGCAATTTTTGGTGCACTTAAAGCATTTGGAATTAACTACGTTGTAGACCCATCGAGTGCGTTTACAGATAATGTTGGTACGGCAGCAGTAGACTTCCTTCAGTTCCCTTATCAGACACTGGTTTATCACGGTGGTGACTGTGACGACCTTACAATTTTGAACTGTTCACTGCTCGAAGCACTTGGTATTGAAACTGCATTCATTACAGTTCCTGGTCATATTTATATGGCCTTTGATTCTGGACTTTCTCTGGAAGAAGGACGATCAAAAACTTCTAAAGGATATTATATAGAAGCAGAAGGAAAGATCTGGGTTCCATTTGAAGTAACCCTTTCTCAGGATACCTTTGGTCTTGCCTGGACTTATGGGGCTAGAGAGTGGAGAAAGGCCGGCTCAGAAGCAGCTCTCATTCCATTAAAGGATGCGTGGTCTTCTTATCTGCCAATTAGTGTTCCTGGTGCGGATTCTCCTGTAGAAATTCCATCAAGAGAGCAGATAATAAAATTATTTAAGGAAGCAAAATATTATTGACATATTTGAAAAAGTAGACGATAATATATTGAAATCGTGAGGAGGTTTTATTCAAAATGAAGAGATTTTTAACTCTTATTGTTGCATTGTTCGTTGGAGCAATGTTGTTTGCAGCTACAGATTCTTATGTAGTTGATTCAATTGTTGGTACTGTTACTTATGAAAAGGCACCTGGCAAGTATGAAAAGGTAACTGTAGGACAGGAGCTTTCAGCTTCTACTGTTTTGAAGACTGGGCTTAATTCAAGTGTTGTTCTTAAGTTGAATGATAAATCTATTACAATTAAAGCAAAACAGACTGGAAGTGTAGAATCACTCTTTGCTGCCGCAGCACCTGCTAAGGGCGGTCTTAAGAAACAGACTATCGTAAAAGCTGGTGATGCTCAGGTTGCTGATGGAAACAGAGAAGGCGTAGCAACTGCTTCTTCTCGTGCTTCTGAAGCAAAAGAAGATTTCACCTGGGACGAGTAAGCAATTACTTGTTGGAAGAGCCTGCAATCTATTGTTGATTGCGGGCTTTTTTCGTTCTAAGCCTTTATGGTTTTTCTTAGTCTTTCCTAAGAGAGTTTATTTTTAATCCAAAACTATATGAAAAAATTAATCATTTCTCTTTTAATTCCTTTTCTTTGTGTTGCAATCTGTTCACTTTTAATTTTGTCTCCACTTGATTATCAGGTAGCAGATTATTTCCAGCGCCCGCTTAAACCTTTGAATGAAAGCGAAGAAGTTATCATGGTTAATATTGATGACGACGCGGTGGAAAATATTGGTACATGGCCGTTTTCGCGTACAGTATATTCAGACATGCTTATAAGCCTTAAAGAGCTTGGCGCACGTTCTGTAGTATTCGATTTGAGCTTCCTTGATCGAAGCCAGGCTACTGTAGATGAAAACTATGTAAAAGAATCATTGCCATCATATGTCGGAGATTATTTTTCTCTGTTAAATGATGTTGCATCAGAATCCTTTGAAGCACTTGCAGATGGAAGTGCTGCTTATGACGAAGCAATGGACTACTATAGTTCGGAATCGCAGAAATATGAGCTTCAGCTTAATACTGCAATTTCGCATGTGGTTGTTCCAATTGATGCTGTGCTTGCCGGTTCTATCCATGATTTCGGAAATACTTTCCTGACACTTACCTTTGAAAATGGTATTGAACCAAGTGAGCAGGAAAAGAAATATCTTGAAACATACATTGCTTTGGACAATGTTTCTGCAGAAAAAGATACAATCACAAAAGAGTACACCGGTGTTCAACCTGCTCTTTATGATTTTATGATACAGGCAAAATCTGCCGGCTTTGTAAATGCAGATCCAGATAAAGATGGATATCTTCGTCATGTTCATCCGGTTGTAAAATATAATGGAAAATATTATGCACAGCTGGTGTTCCGCCCGATTCTCGACAAGCTTGGAAATCCACCAGTTGAAATTACCAATAAATATATTAAAGCTGGAAGTCTTGTAATTCCACGTTCAGAAGATGGATCTGTAATTATTAAGTATCCAAAGAAAAAGTATGTTGATTACAATGATATTTCACTTGCAAATATTTATAATCTTGCAAATCAAGAAAAAGCCTTTGTAACAAACCTTGGAATTATGAACGACAGCGGATTCTTTGATGATCTTGAGGATGACGAAAATCCGTATGAACTTTATCTTACAGGTGAATATATTCGAGAAGAACTTTCCAATGCTGAGTCACTTGAGGAAGGTCTTACTTATGAGGAATACCTTGCAACTCGTAAGCAGTATTTTGCAGCAGCACGTGCCTTCCTTACAAAGGAAACAGAAGATTATTTCTGTACTGTTTGGGAAGATGATGCAGATTATATTCATGACCTGTTTACAGAAACAAATAAGGCTTTCGATAGCTTTATGAAGTTCTATGAAACTTGTAAAAAAGTTGAAAATGCAATTTGTATCATTGGAACAAATGCTTCTAGTACAACTGATTATGGTATTAACCAGTATGAAGAGCATTATCCAAACCCAGGTGTTCACTACGCATTTGCAAATATGATTCTTTCACAGGATTTTGTTGATGATGCTCCGGCATTTATTTCAGTTATTATTGCGATGATTGTCTGCCTCTGTTATGGTTTTATTTCAAGTAAAATCAAAAAGACTGGACCTCAGATTATCTTCGGTATTGCGGCTGTTATTGTAACTGCAGGCTGTCTTCTTTTGTATTTCATTATTACAAGGCAGTACGTTGGTGCAGTTGTGCCGGTAGTTTCTGTATTTATTTCTTTCGTAGCAACTACAATTCTTGGTTTCATTACTGCAAACCACGATAAAAAGTTTATTACAAACGCATTCAGCCAGTGTCTTTCAAAAGAAGTAGTAAACGAGATTGTTGCAAACCCAGCTTCTTTCAAACTTGGTGGACAGCGTCTTGAAATGACTGCTATGTTTACTGATATTCAGAAGTTCTCTGGATTTAGTGAATTGCTTACTGCGGGTCAGCTGGTTGCACTCTTGAACTACTATCTTACTAAGATGTCTGACATTATTATGGACGAGCGTGGTACTGTAGATAAGTACGAAGGAGACGCTATTATTGCTCTTGTTGGTGCGCCGGTTCATATGGACGACCATGCTCAGCGTGCCTGTGCAGCTGCAATTAAGATGAAGGCTGCTGAGGCAGTAATGAACGAAGAAATTGCAAAAATTGCTGCAGCACCTCAACCTGATGGAATGGATGATGAATTGTACCAGGCATTTACAATCATGGTAAAAAATAACCGTACTTTATTTACCCGTATTGGTTTGAACTCGGGTGAAATGATTGCGGGTTATATGGGTTCTGAAAATAAGAAGAACTATACTATGATGGGTAACAACGTAAACCTTGCGAGTCGTCTTGAGGGCGTAAATAAGCAGTATTGCACGGGTGGTATTTTGATTAGCGGTGCTACGAGGGAGCTGCTTGGGGATCGGTTTATTGTGCGAAGTCTTGACCGTGTTCGCGTAGTAAACGTAAATACTCCAATCCGTTTGTATGAGTTGATTTGTGAGCGCGAAGGTGCAGCTGCTGATGTTATTACTTATTACGAAAACTGGGAAAAGGCTCTTGCTGATTTTGAAGAAGGTCAGTATGAAAAGGCTCTTGAACAGTTTAAGGCACTCGCTGCTCAGAAAGAAGACGACAAGGTTGCCCGTTACTATATCAAGATTACAGAAGACTTCTTTATTAAAGGAAAGTATCCGACAGAACACGATGATGTTGGAGTTGCCTTTAATCCGGAAGACAGAGTATTCAAGCTTATGCAGAAATAAAGCTGTGTAAGTTTTGTTTCAAAACAAAGATAAAGACGGTGGTTCGATGATTTGAGCCACCGTTTTTTTTATCGATTTATCTGCGAGTTATATTGAAATCGTCCGGACCGTCTCTAAATCCACTGCTTACACTTGAATCTGTATAAACTGTATTTGAGCTGCTAGTAGAAAAACTTGAGATTGTGCTTGTACCTCCCGAAACTTCCGGTAGAGTTGTATAAAGATTATGGAATTTTATACCACCAGAAACACTGATATTTTTCATTACAGTATAAGTTGTGTTGGTCTTTATTGCTGGTGAAGAAAGAACCATTACTTCGCCTGTAGCAGAAGGAAGTGTGTAAACAAACACTGGTGTGCTGTTTGAATCTACAATAGCCATTGTCGTATTTGCATTGCCGTAGTTTGAACTTGCAAGTACGCCAGAGCTTTGCTTTCCGCTTTTTGGTACTGTGTAATTGCTTGTTCCAAGACCTACTAAGAGTCCTCCGTTGATTGTGAAAGGATTCTGATCGCAGTCAAAAGCACATTCCGGTGTGTTTATACCAATTGCGACAATTACACCGCCATTGATTGTAATTCCGCTTGAACCGTTTGAATCTATTGCATCGTTTTGAGAACTGTAAGCATAAAGTGCGCCACCATTTATTGTGATATTTCCTCCTGCGTTGAGGGCGTCGTCTGTACATTGCAATGTTATTGTTCCTGCATTAATTGTAAGATTTGCCTTTGCTTCTATACCTTCTGGCGAACAACTTGGATCATCATCAGTGCGGCCTTCGTAAGGTTCACCGGTTGTTGTGATGTTTATGATTCCGCCATTTATTTCTACAAACGGATTTGGTTTAGTTGCAGAAGTTCCAAGAAGATAGTTGCTGCAGAGTAATGAATTATTTGCGGTTGCTGTGTATTCGCTGTCATCAATTACAGATTTAGTTGATTTCCAGTGAGCAGTAATACCTTTTGCAACTGTATTAATTGTAAGGTTTCCGCCGTTGATAATTACGAATCCTGCACCTGCTGTATATTCCACTGTCATATCATCTTCATCAGCATCTTCTCCATCTACGCGAATACCATTACTTTCATCATCTTCTATAGTGCCTTTACCTGTGAGGTTAATATTTCCGCCATCAATAATTACAGCATTGAGTGCTCTGATACAGTCGCGGCCATTTGTGCCTTTTACATTGATGTTCAGATTAATGCCGTCAGCAATTCGTACATAATCTTTTGAATAAACCGCATGCTTATAACCAGAATTGATGATTGTAAGTTCACCATTGGTTTGGCCTGTAGACTCTCCGGTAAAAATCAATGTGCCCTTTGAATAAACAGAACCTTTTTTATCATCATACATGGTTGCACTTTGATTTAAGTTTCGGCTGTCTGTAAGAGAATTTGAAGTTCCTTCCGGTACGACAATAAAAGTTCGCAATTCAGAACTGAATCTTAAAACTGGACCTGCACCATTACTGCTGGTAATATTTGCATTATTTAATACAACTGCCGCATCAGTTTTTTTGTTTTTTATAAAAACTGTACCGGTATAGGTTCCTGAAAGTATGTATTTAATTTTTCCAGTTCCTTTGTATTGAAGAATAATTCCATCTGAAGCTTCATCAATATTATTAGCAGTATCTTCCAGTGTATTTGAAGTTAGGACAGCAGTTACTTTTGTATCAGCGATTTTTCCGAGAGATGTTTCCGAATCTGTTATAGTTATCGGAGCTTTGTCTTCTAAATACGCTGTAACGATATTTTGATCGAAATTAACATAAACAATGCCGTCTGCTTCAAAATTTTCATACAAGTCTTCCTCAATTACTGCACTAGCAGCGGCAGTTGTTTCATCAACATAATTTGTTGTTGATCCATCATCAGTAATTTTTGCCGTGGTTTCATTTTTCTGATTATTATTGAAGGGTGTGTTATACGCCGTTGAACAGCCTGCAAATAATAAAAAAGAAATAGAATAGAATAAAGATTTTTTCATTCCATATCCTCCTGATAAGTTTTTCTTAAAAAAAGATAACATCAAAAAGCTCATATGTCTTTAAAAGCGATTAAGAGAAATCTAAGAGAACTCTTAGCAATAACTTTGCTGTTTTTCATTTATTTTTTTAGTATTTAGTTTATAATTTTGTTATGAGGCTTATAAGGCGAGACATTTTTATTATCCTCTTCTTATTAATGGCGGGATGTTTGTGTGCACAGCCTGCACCGTCAAAAACATCTCCTCCATCGCCACCACCTTCTCATGAGCATCCTGAGCCTCCAAGACTTCCTCCTAAGGATGAATCAAGAATCCTGAATTATAGAGGAAACAGAACTTATAATGAAAATCTTCCTTTGAAAATAAACCAGATTAAATGTACGCGCTTTGATGAAAAAACTGTTTGCATTGAAATTATTTTTAATCAGAATATAAATCCTCGTTCTTTCAAGAAGGAAGCGATTTTTATTGATAATAATCTTTTGCCGGAGTTTTGCAGATTTTCGTTTAACCGTAGAGGCGATACTGTTAAATTTGTTGCTCCAGTGAATAGTCAGACTTTTAAATTAAAAATACAGAATGTTCGTTCTTTTAGTGGAAATGTTATTGACCCGGTAGAAATGCTGGTTGAAGTAAGCCCTGGCTTGTGAGGTGAAAATGAAGATTCTTATTGTTGAAGATGATGCAGGTATTTCAGATTTTATAATTCCGGAACTGGAGCATGAAGGCTATACAACTTGTCTTGCAGTTTCTGGTCGTGAGGCACTTGAAAAATTCGATGCAGAAAAGCCGGACTTAATTTTGCTTGATATAATGCTTCCTGAATTGAATGGACTTGAAGTTTTGCGAAGAATACGCGCGGTTTCAACTGTACCGATTATTCTGGAAACTGCTCGTGGTGAGACTATCGACAAAATCAATGGATTAAATCTTGGAGCTGATGATTATATTCCAAAGCCTTTTGAAATAGAGGAACTTCTTGCTCGCATAAATGCTTTGCTGCGTCGTGTGAACTTTTCAAAAAAATCAGAAGAAGAGCTTTCGTATAAAGGGGTTTCTCTGGATGTTGATCGTATGGGCTGCTTTATTCGTAGCGGTGCTGATGGTGCACAACAGACAGAGATTCAGCTTTCGAAAACAGAGTTTCTTCTTTTGAAGTTCCTGCTTGAAAATAAGGGAAAGGTTTTTACACGTCAGCAGATTATTGATGAAATCTGGGGAGCCGGACATTTTATTGATGAAAATACTGTTGATGTTTATGTCGGATATCTGCGTTCGAAAATTGCTGAATACGACAAAAGTGAATATATAAGAACTGTCCGCGGTGTCGGTTATATTCTGGGCTAGTTGACGGGTGCAATATGAATAAAAGACCATTATCGTTTGCAGTAAGACTTTCACTTCGCTTTATGTTTATTCTCACAACCTCTGTAATTCTTCTTTCGCTTTGCATACTTTTCTTTTTACGTTCTCTTGTTCGTAGTAATCAGAAAGAGGGACTTGTGAATGCGGCAAATGGTGTATATTCAGTTATTACCCGGATGTATGAAAATGGTGAATTGATTATTTCTGAAAATGCTGATGAACAGCGTCCTCTTATAATTCCAGAGCTCCCGTATTTTATTTCCTTTATTATTTATGATACTGATACTGAAGAAATCATTGCGACAAATGATCCGTTTCTTCCTTTGTTAAAAGATACAAAAGGAAAAGCAAAAAGATATTTAGCAAAAAATTTCTTTTTTGACGGTGATCTTGATGTTGTTTACTATGCCGAAAGCTTTGAGTTTTATGGCCGAAAAATTGTTGTTGCAGTTTCTGAGAATAATGAAAAAAACTTTTTGAATATGATTTTTACAAAACTGCCTTTTGCACTTTTGTTTATGATTATTCCGATTTTGATTCTTTCGTTTTTTGAGTCGCTTTTAATTACAAAGAATACAATTAATCCTGTTGTTAAAATTACAAAAACAGCGCGTACAATGACAACTGAAAATCTGGACGGGCAGTTACCATTAAGCGGGCGTGGAGATGAAATAGATGAATTGTCCAGAACCATCAATGATTTGTTCCTGAGAATCAAAGCAGATTTTGACAGGGAGCGCCAGTTTTCAAGTGATGTGTCTCATGAGCTGAATACTCCGCTTACTGTAATTTCCGGGCAGGCAAATCTTTTACTTCGCTGGGGTAAGGACAAACCTGGGCAATTGGAAAAATCTCTGCTGGCAATAAAAGATGAAGCAAAGTCTATGCATGCGATTATTGAAAATCTTTTGCAGATTTCGAGGGTTGAAAGCGGGCGTGTTAAGCCTCAGATTAGCGAAGTGTCTGTTATAGATTTATTGGAACGTGTGAAGAATGAGTTTGCGGCAGTTGCGCCTGAGGTAGAGTTTGTGATTGATACTTCGGGAGTGAATGAATCAGATGGTGCAGTGGGGGCTTTGATTAATACTGACCCGGAAATGCTGCATCAGATTCTAACAGTGCTGGTTTCTAACAGTGTAAAGTTTGCAGGAGAAAAGTGCACTGTTAAATTAGGTATTGAAAGAAGTGATGGTAAAGAGGCAGGAGATGAAGGCCAATTTGTGATTTATGAAAGTGACGACGGCCCTGGGATTGCAGAAGAAACTCTACCTCATGTTTTTGAACGTTTTTACCGTGGAGATGAAGCACACACAAGAAGTGCTGGTGGCTGCGGGCTTGGGCTCGCAATTGCGAAAACTTTGTGCGGGGCTCTTGGTGCAGAAATTACAGCAGGTAATGTTGAGCCCCACGGTGCAAAGTTTTCGATAGCAATCTAATTATATTTTCCGGCCTGGGCATTCCACATTTCTGCGTATTTGCCATTGCGGGCTAAAAGCTCTTTATGTGTTCCTTCTTCTATTATGCGACCACGTTCAAGCATGATGATTCGGTCTGCATCGCGGGTTGTAGAAAGACGGTGTGAAATATAGAACACAGTCTTTCCTTTTGCAGCAGTTTCCATTGCTTTGTTTAGCTCGTATTCAGCAATTGGATCCAGTGCACTTGATGGTTCATCCATAATCAGAATGTCTGCGTTTTTATAGAAGGCTCGAGAAATTGCAACCTTCTGACTTTCGCCACCAGAAAAATCAACTCCAGCTTTATCAAACTCTGTTGTAACCTGAGTAAATAGTCCATCCGGTAGGCGAGCGAGTTTTTCTGCAAATCCTGCTGCCTGTAAAGCCTTTGTGATTTGCGGCGCTTTTTCTTCCTGCTCAGATTTTGTCATATTATCCATTACAACATTTTCTGCAAGGTTTGCACCGAACATCTGGAAATCTTGGAAAACTACACCAATACGTTTATGATATTCACGTGGACAAAGTGTTTTTACATTTTTGTCGTGATAAGAGATGCTTCCGCTTGTCGGATCATAAAGACGCATAAGAAGTTTAATGAGAGTAGTTTTACCGGCTCCATTGTAGCCTACAATCGCAATGTGTTCGCCAGGTTTTACGGTAAGAGAAATATCATCAAGAACAGTGCGGCCAGTTTCTGAATACTTGAACGAAAGGTGTTCGAGTTTAAGTTCTCCATTGCCCTGTGGAACATCATCACCTTCATCATTTTTAAGACGTGGTTCGTATGAAAGGAATGAACGGATTTTGTCTACGAACATAGAGTTTTCGTGAGCTTTTGGTCCAAGATCTGCGAAACGCCCCATGCTTCCGCGGAGACTTCCTGTTCTGTTAAAAAGAATTACAGCATCACTGTAAGTTACTGAATGAAGCACAGCAGCTTTATAAACAAGATAGGTGATGTATAGGCCATCAATCAAAAAGTCACCAACGCCATAGTCTTTGAGGAACTGGAACCATACTCGTTTAGTAGAAACCTTTTTGTGTTCGCTTATAATATTGTCGTTAGCTTCGGCAAACTCCTGTTCAAGTTGAGTTCCTGCATTCGGATGAAGTCTTAACTCTTTTGCAAAATCTTTAAGATAGAAAACTCGGCTTACATAATCTCGTTTTCGCATATGTGGATTTATAGCAATGCGGTTATCATAATTTACTTTGTTGAGTTTTTTAGAAACAACAAAACGCATTATGAATGAAACAAAAACAAATGCAATGCCGATAGGATCTGTCATAAGATAGAAGATACCGGTTGTGAACAAAACTGTAATTGCCTGCATTGCCATATTAAGCAGTTCAAGGAAGCGGTCTATTGCAGCTTCTGATTGGGAAACACTTAATACAAAGTCGTTGTAATAAGCTGGATCATCGTAGCAGTACAAATCAATTTCCGATGCTTTCTTGAACATCTGTTCTTTGAGTGCGCGGTACAGGCGTGGCTTGTATTTATACTGCCAGCCGTAAATGAAAAATCCATCCGGAATAATCTGAATTATATTTATAAGAAGAATGAGTCCTATGTAAAGAAGTGCCTTTGTAAAAGGTTCGTGGAATTCTGCACAACGCAAAACATAACGGATTCCCAATACATGCTCAAGGAAAATAATTCCCTGATAGCGGAAGGCATCATAGAGATGATAAATCATATAAAGTGGACAAGTTTTAAAACAAAGTTTCCAGAGGAAGATTTGATTTTTTAGAACGTTGCTTTTTGCTCTTGCTGTGGTTGTAGTTTTCATGTTGTTTTTCATGCCCAGATTCCCTCCCTTTGTTTTGTGTTATCGGCAAGATAGTTTTCTGCCTGCTTTTGATACATATCTGCATACAAACCATGCTGGTCCATAAGTTCGCGATGTGTTCCTTCTTCTTTTACCTGACCGTGCTCAAGAAGGAATACGTGATCTGCATTCTGAACCGAAGAAAGTCTGTGTGAAATAAACAGCAAGGTGTTTTCGCGGCAGGCTTTTAAGATGTTGTCAAATAGCTTGTATTCAGCTATCGGATCGAGTGCGCTCGAAGGTTCGTCAAAAACCTTAATAGGGCAGCGACGCGCAAATGCCCGCGATACTACTATTTTCTGGAACTCACCTCCAGAAAGAACAGCGCCGTTATCATCGAACTCGCGGGTGAGTGTGGTATTGATACCTTGAGGCAGACTCATAACTTTATCGTATACACCCGAAAGTTTGAGAGCTTCACTAACAGTCTGTTCCTTTTCTGCGTCAGGAATATCTTCTCCAAGTGTTACGTTATCGGCAACGCTCATCGAAAACATTCTGTTGTCCTGAAATGCCGTAGCAAAAAGTGCGCGGTATTTCTGCAGGTTGTATTCTTTGATGTTACGTCCATTGAGTAAGATTTCACCTTCTGTCGGGTCATAAAAACGCAGTAGCAGTTTTATGATTGTAGATTTGCCGGCTCCGTTATGGCCGACTAAGGCATAAGTCTTTCCGCCATCGAATTTCATATTCAGACCAGAGAGAACTGGTGTGTCCTTGTAGGCAAAACTAACATTGCAGAACTCAATCGAGTTTATTGTAGTTCCCGGATCAGCTCCGTCATAATCTTCTGGTATCTTTTCTTCGTATTCAAGGAAGGTGCGAAGGTAATCAACAAAAAGACCGTTCTTAAAACTGGCAGTTACACTGTCTGTAAAACCAATCAGAATCCACGTAGTAGAAACCATCATGCTGGTAAGAACTGCAAGCTGCGGAAGTGTCATTGTGTTACTAACTAACGTTCGGTATGCTCCGTAAATCAATAATCCTTCAAAAATAAAAGTAAAGGTAAACATTACATAGAACCAGTGTAAGAATGCAGATTTGAAAACAAACTTTTTTGTAACATCTGCAACTCCAGTAATTGCATCTGTGTACTGTCTTTTGAGCAGATTAAAAATATTTGTAAGACGGATTTCCTTTGCATAATCTTTGAGATACATAATTCTGTTTATGTAATCTATACGTCGATTATGAGGAGCCATCTCCTTGTTGCGCTGGTAATCAACACGACTGTTCAAGATACGGAAGTAAAAGTTTCCGATTATCGGAAGAAGAATAAAAGTAACCGAAAGCTTATCAACCTGGAACATAAAGACAAAGGCACAGATGCTTGCAATAAAACCGAAAAACAGACCGAATAACTGGTCTACTGTTTCAATCAGGCGGGTGTCCGCATTTTTCATTGCTAGTGTATATTTGTCGTAAAAATCAGAATTTTCAAAACATTCTAGTTCGACATTGCGCGACTTCTTAAAAAGCTTCTGATACAGTTTTTTGTTTACTTCTGCATCAGTTACAGGTTTTACTGCTCCCAGAATGTAACTGTTGTATAAAGCCATTGAGGCGAATACTGCAACTGTGATTCCAATAAAAATCATAATTGCGTTAAAGGTTTCGCCGCTTTGCAAGGCATTAATTACATAGCGCATAAAGAAGGCACTGTAAAACAGCCAGCCAAAGTAGTACAAGGCGCGGGAACAAGCCATGTGCACAACCATACGGGGGCACATTTTCCAGACGAGGCGCAGTGCGTAAAAGTTATTACGTACTGCATTGATTCGGTTTTTCAACTTTTTTTCCTTCATGTTTTACTCCGTTGTAATAATTTAAGGATTATACCTTATGTAACAGCTGATTTCTATAAAGCTGTTCACTAATTGTCAAAAATCGTACATGAATTGTAGGTCAAAATATCAGTGAAAAGTAATTGAAAGTTATAATTTCCTTTACAGCGGAAAATTTGAATGTTATACTTATTGTAGGGGAAATCTCTTATGGAAGAAGTTATTGACAGTTCATTCTTTTCCGAAGATCTGGAAGAGAAGAGTTCTGTAGATGTAAAAAAAACAGGATTCGAAAATAGTTTTAATGAAAGACAGGTTGGTTCAATTACAATGGCAATTGAGCCAGTTAGCAGCAGAGCAAGCCTTGATGTTGCGCTCGAGATGTTTGAGCAACAGCCGGATCTTACTGCAGTTCCAATTGAAAAAGATGATGCAGTTATTGGCGTTGTTGAGCGCGATGTAATAGAAAAAAACAAGGCGTCTGGTTTTAAGCTTTTTGCTTCTAAAACCTGTGGTGATTATGTAAAAGAATGTCCGTTCACTCTAAACTGTGCAGATTTTATAGAAACAGTTGCCGCAAAAGTTAACGACACTGCAATTAATGTCGAAATCAAACATGTTATTGTTCTCTTAAATAACCGCAGCTTCTATGGAATTATGTCCATTGCAAAGATGAATTCCAAGCTGGAAGAATTGCGTGCTCAGGATATGGAAAAGGCAGCGGCTATTCAGCAGAACATGCTCAAAAAGAATGCTGATGCAAAGAAATTTCCATTTGATGTTTGCATCTATAATAAGATGGCAAACTCAGTTGGTGGTGACTATTACATAGCAAAGGAACTCTGCGAAGGCCGCTATCTGATTGGTTGTTTTGATGTTTCGGGAAAAAATGTTTCTGCGGCTTTGCTCACAGTTACACTTGGTTCTATTTTCTCTATGATGTGTCTGCAGGATTCGTCAAAGCTCAGTGCAGCAAAACTTGTTGTTATGCTCGATAACTTTTTGCAGGAAATTGTTCCGGTTGGAAACTTTATTACCGGTGCGCTTTGTTTTGTAGATTCAAAGGCGCGTGCGATTGATGTTTACAACTGTGGACACACAAACGTTTTTGCTTATCTCAAAGATGAAGGTGGCAAGGGCAGGGTAGCAACGCTAACTCCATCTTTCCCACCGTTTGGAATGGGTGCTGTTGCTCAGACAATTATGGAAGATAAAAAGGGCGCATACCGCATGCCAATAAAACCAAGCCTGCAGATTAATATGTATTCTGATGGTTTTACAGATATGCAGAATGATGATGGCGAACGCTATGATGAACCGCGCACAAAAGCATTCTTCGGTGAACTCTTCAAAACCGACGTTTACTCTGCAGAAAAGACAATTGAAAAGACCGTAAAAGACTGGGTAGGAAAAGCCCTCCTGCCGGATGATATTACGGTTATGAATGTGAGATTTTAATAATTTTTTGTTTTACTCTTTACAAGCGGCTCTTAGCGTGCTAATATTCAGTATATGTTAAGAATTACAGGCCTACTTAAGAGCCGCTTCTTTTCCTTTAATTTCTTTTTCGCCTAAGGGCGAACTTCTCATATCTTTTTGTGCATGACGTCCGCATGGAGCTGCACGGTAACTAATCCATTACATTTTTAATAAAATAAGATCCTGAAACATAGGGAGCGGCACTGCGTAGCAGGGCAAAAATAGTCCAGTGGACTATTTTTAGCGAGTCTCCGAGCAGCTATGCTGCGAAGGGTTCAGGATGACAATATGAAGGTGAATTATGAACTTAAAATATTATCAGAAAGAATCAGAATGTATGCCTTTGGAGCAGCTTCGTAAGCTCCAGGGCGAGAGACTGGCTAAGAATTTCCGCCATGTTTATGAGAATGTTGAATACTATAGAAAGCGCTGCGAGGAAGCAGGGGTAACTCCAGATGACATTAAGGGCCTTGATGACCTTGATAAAATTCCATTCACCTGCAAGGACGACCTTCGCGCAACATATCCATACGGACTCTTTGCTGTTCCTATGAGTCAGGTTGTTCGTATCCACGCTTCTTCTGGAACTACAGGAAAACAGATTGTTGTAGGTTATACAAAAGATGACCTTGAAATCTGGAATGACTGTACTGCCCGCCAGCTGGTTGCAATCGGCTGTGATGAGAATGATATTGCACAGAACGCTTACGGCTACGGACTTTTTACTGGAGGCTTTGGTGTTCACGGTGGTGCGACAAAGCTTGGTATTCAGGTTATTCCAATTTCATCTGGTAACACACAGCGCCAGATTACTTTCATGCAGGATTTGAAATCAACTATCCTTTTCTGTACTCCATCTTACGCTGCATACCTTGGTGAAACTCTTAAAGAAATGGGACTCACTCCCGCTGATATTCACCTTAAAGCAGGTATTTTTGGTGCTGAGCCTTGGACAGAAGAAATGCGCCGCGACATCGAGAAATCACTTGGCCTTAAGGCTTATGATATTTATGGTCTTACAGAAGTTATGGGACCTGGTGTTGCTTATGAGTGTAGCGAGCAGGCTGGCATGCACGTAAATGAAGACCACTTCATTATTGAAACAATTGATCCAAAAACTGGAAAACGCTTGCCAGACGGTGAGAAGGGAGAACTTGTATTCACTGCAATCACAAAGCAGGCCTTCCCTCTTATGCGCTTCCGCACAAAGGATATCGGCGTTTTGAACCGCGCTCCTTGTGCCTGTGGTCGTACCTTTGTCCGCATGAGTAAGCCTATGGGCCGTACAGATGATATGCTTATTATCCGCGGTGTTAATGTATTCCCAAGCCAGATTGAGGGTGTTCTTATGCAGAACGGTTACCCTGCAAACTACGAGATTCACGTTGGCCGCGTAAACAACACTGATACTTTTGAGATTCTTGTTGAGATGACAGCTGACAAGTTCAGTGATGTGGTTTCTGAAGTAAACAAAGCAGAAAAGCAGCTTGAGAGCGCACTCTTGAGTGTTCTTCAGATTAAGGCTAAGGTTACACTGGTGGCACCAAAGACAATTGCTCGTTCAGAGGGAAAGGCAAAGAGAGTAATTGATACTCGTAAATTACACGACTAGGAGACTCATATGACTATAGAACAGATTTCAATTTTTATCGAAAACAGAAAAAATGCTTTGGCAGAATTTACTAACGTTCTGGCAACTCATAACATCAATATGCGCGCAATGAGCCTTGCAGATACAAGCGACTTTGGTATTGCGCGAATCATCGTGGATGATGCCGCTGCTGTACAGGGAGCTCTTGAGCGTTCACACTACATTGTAAAGGTAACACCGGTTATTGCAATTGAGATTCCGGATGAGGCAGGAAGCCTTAACCGCATTCTCAAGATTCTTGCAGATAACGGTCGCAACGTTGAATACATGTACGGCTTTACAGGCCGCAAGTCTGGTTCAGCTTATATGATTATCCGTTGTACAGATGTACCTGAAACTGAAAAAGTTCTTGAGAAAGCTGGCATCCGCATGGTTGCACAGAGTGAACTTTCTGAACTTTAATTTGTTCAAAAACGGCTTAAAAAGGGTTTATACATTTGTATAAACCCTTTTTTATTAGTATAATATTATATTCATTTTAACAAATTTTGGGGGTTCCAATTATGGAAGAAATACTTGATTTACTGCGTCAGAATGCACGATTGTCGGTTGAAGACATTGCTGCTATGACAAAGAAAACTACGGACGAGGTTAAGCAGATTATTAAAAAGCTTGAAGACGACGGAGTTATTCTCAAGTATGCCGCCATTGTGAATCCGGAAAAAGATAAAGTCGCGAAGGACAAGGTTGTCGCGGAAATTCAGATTCAGGTTCAGCCGCAGCGTGAGCACGGTTTTGATGCCATTGCGGACAGAATTTACCGCTTTCCACAGGTTAAATCGCTTTATTTGATGAGTGGCGGTTATGACCTTAAAGTTTTGATTGAAGGTGACAATCTTAAAGATGTTGCCCTTTTTGTAAGCGAAAAGCTTTCTACTCTCGAAGGTGTTCGCTCAACTAAGACAAACTTTGTTCTTAAGACTTATAAAGAAAATGACATTGTTTATGTTGAGGATGAGAGAGACCGCCGTGAGGGTGTACAGGCTTAAAAGGTGGTAAACCTAAAAATTGCTTGCGCAATTTTTTTAACGGTTTGCTATAGAACACCGGCCGCCAGCGGCCTTACACAGGAAACATAAATGAATACACGAACAGATAAATTTTCTACTAAAATGATGGAGATTCCACCTTCTGGAATCCGTAAATTTTTTGAACTTTGTATTGGGCATGATGATATTATTTCACTTGGTGTCGGCGAACCTGACTTTCCGACTCCATGGATTATGAGGGAAGAGGCTTTTTACCATCTGGAAAAGGGCCACACTTCTTATACTTCTAACTGGGGCTTGATAGAGCTGCGTGAGGAAATTGCTAAGTACCTCGAACGCTACAAACTTTATTACGATCCTAAAACTGAGATTCTGCCTACTATTGGTGCCAGCGAGGGCTTGGACCTTGTGCTTCGTTCTATTTTGAATCCGGGGGATGAGATTATTGTATGTGAGCCTTGTTACGTTTCGTACCAGCCTCTGGCTGCTCTTTGTGATGCTAAGGTTATTCACCTTGATACAAGCCTTACCGGATTTTATCCTACTGCTGAACAGATTGAAGCTGCCTGCACAGAAAAGACTAAGGCTGTTATGTTCTGTTCTCCTAGTAATCCGACTGGCCGCATTATTCCAGCTGATGAACTCAAGAAGATTGCTGAAGTTGTAAAAAAGCATCAGATCTGGTGTTTGAGTGATGAGATTTACTGCGAACTTCTTTACGATGACCGCAAGCATGTTTCAATCGGCGAGTTCCCTGGAATGAAAGACTATGCAATTATCTTCAACGGATTTTCTAAGTCTTTTGCTATGACTGGATGGCGTATTGGTTATATTGCGGCTCCTCATGACTTGCTTGTACAGTGTTGTAAACTTCATGCTTACTCTTCAATTTGTCCTCCGATTTTCAGTCAGTATGCTGCTGCAGAAGGCCTGCGCCACGGGTGGGATGAAGTTGAAAAAATGCGCGTAAGCTATCAGCAGCGCCGTAACATTATGCATAAGGCTTTTGTTGATATGGGACTTCCTTGTGTTGAACCTGAAGGAGCCTTCTATATGTTCCCGGATATCCGTCCTACAGGAATGACTTCTGAAGAATTTGCGACAGAGGCAATTTCAAAGTATAATGTAGCTGTAGTACCTGGAACCTGTTTTGGTGATGGTGGTGAAGGTTTTATCCGCTGCTGTTACGCTACTGATATCAATAAAATTAAGATTGCTATGGAACGTCTTGCTGAGCTTGTAAAAGAGAAAACTGGCAAATAAACATAAAGGAAAGAGTGAATGATTATTTCAATCTTAATTGCTGTTATAGTTGCGCTTCTTCTAGTTTCGCTTATTGTTGGTATAAAAAACATTAAGCGGAGAGAAGACAAAAAAGATGTTACTCAGAAAATTCAGAAGAAAGGTAAATCGGCTGTCTTGAAAGAAGCTGAACGAAAGCTTGCTCATGACCCGCATAATGTTCAGGCTCTGGAAATGGTTGGTAACATCTATTACGGCGAAAAGGATTGGGAGAAAGTATGGAATATCTATAAAACTTTGTATGATATTTCTGCTGCGCATCCTGAAGTTGATATTGCAAAATGTGCACTCAAAATGGGTATTGCAGCTTACAATCTGGACAAAAATGACGATGCAATTAATTCACTCTTGCTTTCTGTAAAGAAGGTGCCTGACAATTTTGACTGTAATATGTATCTTGGCCGTGCACTTATGAAGGCTAATACTTTTGATAAGGCAATTTACTGTTTTAAGAAGGCTAAGGTTTTACAGCCAGAAAACAATGAAGTGAATGAGCTTCTTGGTCTGGCACTTTTTAAGAATCAGAAATATCGCGATTGTCTACCATTTTTGAAGCGTGTTCTTGACGATAACCCTGGTAATAAAGAAATCCTTTTTGATATGGCTGTGGCTATGACTGAGTGTGGCATGGGTGATAAGGCGCTTAAGGTGTTTATGCATCTTCGTCCGGATCCAAATTTTGGAGCTCAGTCTTGTCTTGAAGCTGGAAAGATGCATGAGCGTGTTAAGGATTATGCCAGTGCGGTAAAAGATTATGAAATAGCATTGAGGCTTCCGACTATGCCGGAGCAGATTATGCTGCAGATTAAATATCGCCTTGCAAATACCTGCATTGCCATGAATGATATTTCTAAGGGACTTATATATCTGCGTCAGATTCAGGCAGCTAAGCCTCAGTATAAGGATGTTGATGCTCTTGTTGCCCGCTATTCTGAGTTGAATCAGAATAAGAACCTGCAGACTTATCTTCTTTCGGGAACCAGTGATTTCGTTGCGCTGTGCCGTAAGTTTATTGCAACCTATTACAAAGATTCGTTTGTTAAGGTTGAAGATGTTCAGGTTGCTTCTGAAAGTGTTGAAATTGTCTGTGAGGTTGAAACTCCAAAGTGGGAAGCCAAGCAGATGTTCCGTTTTTACAGAACTCAGAATGTTATTGGTGATATCAATATTCGTGAGTTCCATGGTAAGCTGCGCGATACTAAGTGTGATAATGGTGTCTGCATTACTATGGGAAACTTTTCGGAAAGTGCGCATAAGTTTATAGACGGCCGCCCAATTGATTTGATTGAAAAAGATGATTTAGTGAAGATTCTCAAGCGAATCAATATGTTTAATTAGCCTAAAATCGAAGAACCGTTAAAAAACGAGCCGAAAGGGTCGCTTTAGGTTCATCGAAAGAACGGCTCAGAGCCAAGCTGTGCTTGGCGACTACAATCGAAAATTATGAATATCTGTTTATTTTCAAAAGACGAAATTTCCCTGCCTCTGCCTCTGCGCGATGAACGTGCTCAGCATATTATAAAAGTGCTGCATAAAAAGGCTGGCGACACTTTTACTGCCGGAATTGTAGGCGGGCAGAGTGGCGTTGCAACAATTACTGAAATTACGACAACTGGCGATGCCGCCGGTATATCTTTTGAGTTCTCCCCAGCTGGTGACGGCAAACCTCTTGCTCCTTTTGAAATGATTATTGGTTTTCCTCGTCCTATTCAGCTTAAGAGACTTTTGCGTGATATTGCTGCATTAGGTGTGTGTCGCGTTCATCTGACTGGAACTGACCTTGGTGAAAAATCTTACATGCAGTCTAACCTTGTGGAGCGCGGAACCGCTTACCAGATGTTGCTGGATGGAACTGTGCAGGCGGGTAGTACTCATGTTCCTGAATTGTGTCTGTATAAAACGCTTGATGAATGTTTGAGTTCAATTGAAAGTAGTGCAGGGGGAGAATATCTTAAGCTTGCTTTGGATAACGTGAATCCTTCTGTGCGACTGGCTGATGCTGTAAAGCCTTCTGCTCGTGTAGTAGCTGCAATTGGTAGTGAACGCGGCTGGACAGAAAGGGAACGTCAGCTTCTTGAATCAAAAGGTTATGTACGTTGTGGAATGGGTGAAAGAATTATGCGTACAGAGACTGCGGCAACAGTTGCGGGTGCGATTATACTTTCTGAGTTAGAAATAATATAGATTGCTAACTAACCATCAATCTCATTAATCTTCGAAAGAATATTTTCCATTGAATTAATCAATTCTGAAACAGTTTTAAAATTTTCACTAAGATTCAGCTGATAGAAAATCTGTGTTCCAACCTTCTTTGGCTTTATTAATCCGGAATCCTTAAGAACTTTTAAATGATGCGAAATTGCGGGGCGAGAAAGATTCGACTTCGCAGAGAGATTGGAAACGTTAATTCCTTCGTGGCCAGCCTCGGCAATATCCATAATCAACTGCTGCCGATATTCATCGCTCATTGCAATAAAAAACGGAACACATGAGTTAAAGGTCTTCAATGTCTTCTTGATTTCAGATTTGTCTATCATATTTCAATAATAAGTCTAAAAAATCCAGTTGTCAATATGATTAAATGATTAAAAAATTAAACATTTGATCTGAAATTTATTGACTTTAAAACATTCTGTTATTATATTCTTGTATATAATGTTTAAGCGTTTAAGAAATTAAACGCTTAAACAAGTAGACGATTAATTAAAGTTAACAAACGGTGGTGTATTGCTGCTGAAATCATTTACTTATATTTGAGGAGTTTTCAGGAATATGAAAGCTACAAGATTGTTTTTCAAACGTCCGTGGATAATCATTGCAATCTGCGTGATTCTCACCGGTGTTTTCGGATTTTTTATTACGGGGCTGGGAATTGATAACTCAATTCGTCAGTTCCTGCCGCAGAAGGATGCTTCTTATACTCGTCTTACTCAAACAGAAGATGAATTTGGAAGTATGATTGTTATTGGTGTAAGCCTTGAATCAAAAAAGGGTACTATCCTTACTCCAGAAAATATTGAGGTTGTAAGAAAAATTACTGACCGTTGTCTCGACCTTAATGAAGTTGAAGGAGTAGATTCACTTACTCATATTGATTATGTTTGCGAATATGATGGTTCAATTTCTGCAAGTCAGTTGATTCCAGATTCTTATACAGGTTCTGAAGCTGATATTGAACAACTGGAAGGTCGTCTTGCTGAATGGAGTGACATGTATAACCGTGTTATTGTAAATGATGATAACACTGCAACTCAGATGCAGATCACAATTCATTCAATGACACCTGAAGAAAAAGCAACTTCAAAAATTACAGATGCCGAACGTCAGCAGAAGATTCTTGAACAGGTTCGTCAGGTTGTAGTTGAGGAGTGTGAAGGTCAGCCATTAATTTACAAGATTTACGGTGATCCTGTAGTTGCAGAAAGTGCAAGAAGCTTTATGATTTCTGACCTTGCAGCTTTGATACCACTTGTAATTGTTGTAGTTCTGCTTTCATTGTTCTTTAGCTTTAAGACAGTTGATGGAACTTTACTTCCATTGATTACCGTTGTTATGTCAGCTGCCTGGACAATGGGCTTGATGGCTTTGCTTGGAATTACCTTTACTCTGGTTTCCAGTGTTATTCCTGTTGCTCTGATTGCCGTTGGTTCTGCTTACGGTATTCACGTTCTTACACATTATTATGTTGCACTTGATGGGGTAGAAGGAGAGCTTACCCGTGAAAAATATGTTGAAGCAATTTTTGCAGGACTTAAAGAAGTAATGAAGGCTGTCCTCCTTGCCGGAATTACTACAATAGTTGGTTTTATTTCACTTGTTTCAAGTCCAATTGAACCACTTCACAGTTTTGCAATCTTTACTGCAATTGGCGTTGGAATTGCTCTCCTTCTTTCTATCACTTTTATTCCGGCTTTGTTCTATCACTTTTATTCCGGCTTTGCTTTTGACTAAGGATTTTAAGAAGGTTCAGGCTGGCCGTGAAAAGATGAAGCACATCACTGAAAAAGTTGAGCGCCGTCTTGAACGTGCCCGTCAGCTTGCCGGTGGAAAGGAGATGAAAGATGCAAGTGGTAATACACTTTATAACATCTATCACTTCTTCTGTGGCAGCCGTGTTCGTTTGATTATCTTCACAATTGCGATTTGTGCGTTCTCTTACCTTGGACTTCGTATGCTTAAGATAGATACAGCAATCGTAAATTACTTCCCTGAGAACTGTGAACTTCGTCAGGATATCAAATCTATTGATAAAAACTTTGCCGGAACTAACAGCCTTTACTTTACAATTTCTGGTCAGGAAAAGGGCGACCTTACAAAGCCAGAGATTTTAAAGGCTGTTGATGATATGCAGACTTACCTTGCAGAAAATTATGATGGAATTGGTAAGATTGTTTCTTTCACAACCTTCATTAAACGTATAAATCAGGTTTGGCATGTACCGAGTACTGAAACTCTGGAGACTGCAGAGGCTGGTATCGGAGATGATTCAATGCTTTTGCCACAGACTGCCAACACTGATGGTTTTGATGATTTTGACAGCTTTGATGACTTCGGTGATTTTGGAAGTGACGGATTTGATGATTTTGGTGGCGATGATTTTGGCGACTTCGGAGATTTTGGTGATTCAACAGAAACTGCAGCAACAACAGAAG